>CALVWN010000058.1 GCA_944367415.1 uncultured Clostridia bacterium
CCGACGCCTGCGCATAGCCGAGCGCCGCATCCAGGCCCGAATCGGGCACACCGATGACGATGTCGGCGTCGATCTTGTATTTTTCCGCGAGGAAGGCGCCCGCGCGCATCCTTGCGTCGTGAACGTAGCAGCCGTCGATCTCCGAATCGGGACGGGCGGTATAGAAATACTCAAAGACGCAGAACGCCTTCTTCCCGCCGCAGTGAGAGGTATCCGACCGGACGCCGTCCTTGGTGATGACGATCATCTCGCCCGGCTCTACCTCGCGCACCTTGTGCGCGCCCACCGCGTTGAGGGCGCACGACTCGGAGGCGACGAGCCAGCTGCCGTCGTCGCGCTTGCCGAAGCAGAGCGGACGGAAGCCGAGCGGGTCGCGCGCGGCGATGAGCTTGGAGGGAGACATGACGACGAGCGAATACGCCCCCTTGAGCTTGTCCATCGCAGAGAGCACCGCGTCCTCGATGGAGCGCGCCTTGACGCGCTCGCGCGTGATGACGTAGGCAATGACCTCGGTGTCCGACGTGGTGTGGAAGATGCAGCCCTCGTTCTCCAGCTCCTCCCGCAGTTCCGTCGCGTTGATGAGGTTGCCGTTGTGCGCGAGCGCCATGTTGCCCTTCAGATGCTTGACGACGATGGGCTGGGCGTTCTCCCTGCCGCTCGTTCCCGTCGTGCCGTAGCGGACGTGTCCGATCGCCATGTTGCCAAGCCCCAGCTTTGCCATCACGTCGGGCGTGAAGATGTCGTTGACCAGCCCGACGTCCTTGTAGGCGTTGAACACGCCGTCGTTGTTGACGACGATGCCCGCTGACTCCTGCCCTCTGTGCTGCAGGGCGAACAGCGCATAGTATGTGGTCGAGGCGACGTTCTGAACGTCGGGCGAGAAAATCCCGAACACGCCGCACTCCTCGTGGATCTCGTGCTCCATCCCGTTACTCTCCCTTCGTGACGCGCTTGAAGATCTCGGCGTACGCGTCCTCGACGCCGCCCATGTCGCGGCGGAAGCGGTCTTTATCCAGCTTCTCGTTGGTCTTTGCATCCCAGAAACGGCAGGTGTCGGGCGAGATCTCGTCGGCGAGCACGATGGTGCCGTCGGGCAGACGTCCGAACTCCAGCTTGAAGTCGATGAGCTTGACCCCGAGGTGCATAAAGTACGCCTTGAGCACTTCGTTGACCTTGAACGCGTACTTCTTGATGGTCTCGATCTCCTCCTTGGTCGCGAGCTTCAATGCGAGCGCGTGATAGGAGTTGATGAGGGGATCGCCCAGATCGTCGTTCTTGTAGGAGAACTCGATGGTGGGTTCGTCAAAGACGATGCCCTCCTCGACGCCGTAGCGCTTTGCGAACGACCCCGCGGAGACGTTGCGGATGATGACCTCCAGAGGCACGATCTGCACCTTCTTGACGAGGGTGTCTCTGTCGGAAAGCTCCTTGACGAAGTGCGTGGGAACGCCCGCCTTTTCGAGAAGCTGCATCAGAAGATTGGTCACGCGGTTGTTGACGACGCCCTTGCCCGCGATGGTGCCCTTCTTGAGGCCGTTGAACGCGGTCGCGTCATCCTTGTAGGAGACGATGCAGAGGTTCTCGTCCGTCGTCGCATACACCTTCTTCGCCTTGCCTTCGTAGAGCTGAACAGTCTTTTCGATTTCCATATTTGTATCTCCTTTACCCTTTTGTGTAAATTGATTACTTGTTGAATTTTGCGGCGATCTCGGCGTCCTTTTTGAGCACCTTCTCGGTCGCCGCGCGGCGCGCGCCCATGAGCTTTTCGTGCAGTTTCTCGTCGGAAACGGCGAGGATCTCCACGGCGAGCAGCGCCGCGTTCTGCGCCCCGTCGATGGCGACGGTCGCAACGGGGATGCCCGAAGGCATCTGCACGGTGGACAGCAGCGCGTCAAGCCCGTCCAGCGTGGAGCTTTTGACGGGGATGCCGATGACGGGCAGCACGGTGTTCGCCGCAATGGAGCCTGCGAGATGCGCCGCCTTGCCTGCGGCGGCGATGATGGCGCCGAACCCCTTGTCCGCCGCCTCCTGCGCGAAGATGCGCGCCTCGACGGGCGTGCGGTGCGCGGAATAGACGTGTACTTCGTAGGGAACGCCGTACTCCTCTAACACGGCGAACGCCTTCTCCACAATGGGAAGATCGCTGTCGCTCCCCATGATCACTGCCACTTTCTTCATATGATTGACCTCCATAGTCCGGGCGCCGCCCGCGAATCTTTCCAAAAAAATGAAAAAGAGCAGTTTTTTTCTATGCGAAAAAACCCGGCTCTGACTCACACTCTCTTCTTCATCTGCCGTATATGGCAGAACAGAGCTGCCTTTTTCATATCATCATTATACCAAACGTCCCGCTTTCCGTCAAGCGTTACGGGGGTTTTTTTTCGTTTTTCATGCGACTTGCACACGCGCCTATCCGAGCGCAACGTCAAGCACCATCATGAGACAAAACCCCGCGACGACGCCCGCCGTCGCGAGCGTCTTGTTCCCCGAAAAACACTCGGGAATGAGTTCGGAACACACGACGGCGACCATCGCGCCCGCCGAAAAGGCGAGCGCCCACGGCAAGAGACTCCCCACCGCCGCCGCTGCGAACGCGCCCAGCACGCAGGCGGGCACTTCCACCGCGCCCGATCCCTGCGCAAAGAGAAAACTTCTGAGCGCGCTCATCCCGCGCGCCCGCATGGGAAAGGCGACGCACATCCCCTCCGGAAAATTCTGCACCGCAATGCCGATGGCGAGCAGCAGCCCCGCAGGCAGTCCGGCGCTCGCTCCGCCCGCCGCAAACGCGACCCCCACCGCCATGCCCTCCGGCACATTGTGCAGCGTCACGGCAAAGTAGAGAAGCGCCGTGCGCTTGTCGCCGATGGCGCGAAATGTGCGCTGCGTATGCGACAAAAGCGCATCGCTCCCCACGATGAACGCCCCGCCCAGCAGAAACCCGACCGCGACCGGGAGCCAGACGGGAAGGCGCCCCTGCGTCTCGATGGCGGGCAGGAGCAGGGAAAAGAAGCTCGCCGCGATCATGATGCCCGCCGACGCGCCCAAAAGGAGCGTGAGCGCGCCCTTCGCGGGACGCCGCGAAAAAAAGACGCACGCCGCGCCGAGCGTCGTCATGAGATACATGATGCAGGACGCCAGCAGCGCCTGCAGCCGGATGTCAAGCCCCGAAAACCATTGCATTTCCCCTTCCCCCGAAACGGCAGTCATTCCACCATATGCGCCCGCCGACCCCGCGTGTGCCTGCTTTGCCCCGCAATTTTTTCCGTAAAAATTGCACCTCGCATCTTGACAACCGCCGGAGCCTGTATTATAATAAAGAAAAGTATTCTATGGGGGGAAATACAATGGTTGTTTTAGGCGTTATCACGCTCATCCTGTTGGTCTATACGCTCATCTATTATGCGTATCTTGCCAATCACTCCGAACATGACGTCTCGTTCTTTATGAGCGTCACGCTCATCATGCTCGTGATGAATCTCTGCACAAACGCGGGCGGCACCTACGCGCTCTCCTGGCTGTATCTTATCATCGCGGTCGTCTTCATCGGCGTCGGCTTCGCCGTCGATAAGGAGGAATCCATCGCCTTCTATCAGGCGATCGGCCCGTGGTTCAAGAACACGTTCTCCGACACCGCGACCATCGGCTTTAAGCTCCTCAGCTTTATCCTGTTCCCGGTCGGCATGATCTGTTACTTCACGATGCAGGGCAGCAACGTCGCCCTCGCCCGCACCTGCGGCAGAAGCGCCCTCTTCGGGCTTCTCTTCTGGGCAGTGCTCGCCTGGGCGCTCGTCGGTCTCCTCGCATAACCAATCATAGAATGACATCCTGCGGACGGCTCCATGCCGTCCGTTTTTTTGCCCGAATCTTAAACGCGCAGAGCCTTGGAGGTCTCCCCGCAAGAGGCTGCCAATGGCCCCCTCTCCGAGGGAGCTGTCACGAAGTGACTGAGTGAGTCCGTCGCGGCAAGACGCGGGGCAGGAAGGCTCCCTCTTTGAGGGGGAAGCGCGCGTGATGCGGATATACACGCGTGCTGAACCGAACAATTTCATATGAAATACCGCAGCATCTTGCAAAAAGATGCGCGGCAAAGATTTTTACGAAAGAGGAGCGGCAGGCAAAAAAATCGGCCTGCCGAATTTTTTTAATCGAGTCTTACACCGCAACGAGGTGCCCGAGGCGATCTTGCGCCGCCGGGGCGGTGTCACAAGGAGCGCATTGCCGCGGCACAAATACACGCGGAAAAACAAAAAAAGAGCGGCGAACCGCTCTTTTTTTTGTTTGTTTCAGATCATTTGGTTCCGATTGCGACAACATCTCCCGCTGCATTATACAGGAACACCGAAACGGTCGGCGTAATGACCAGATTGGACTTGTTTACCAGATATGCCGCATCCTGGTAGTTTTCAAATCCGTAGTAGGTAAACTCATCAGGCACGTAATAGACCGTGCTGCCGTCCGCTGTCTTAGCCTTTTGGATGCCCTCGGGAGTGGAATTGACCGTACCCTCGATCGGCGTCACCTCTGTTCTGGTGTCAACCACGTTGCAGCGCTTGAGCGTGATCTCCGTTACCGTTCCGCTTGCTTCGGATGTTCCGGAAACCACAACCTCCTCCTGATCGAAGTAAGTCAGCGCCGTGCCGTACTGTGAGCTGACATCGTCCTCTTTGCAGACATACAGATAGCTGTGCAGATAGACGACCGCCTTCGTGATCTGTTCGCCCGTCGATGTATAGTCGGCCGTGATCTCTCCGTCGCTATCAACATTGACCGTCACAGAGACACCCGTCAGTTTCACCGTGCCATCCTCTTTGTTCATAAGGCGCGTCTCGTCGAAAACGTTATCATACGCCGCGCCGCCAAGGCCGACGTTGAGCCCTGCGTGCGCGATTCCTATGATCGTACCGTAATTGACGCAGTTCTTGACCGTATAGATCGATGCATCATATACGTTCGAATTGCCGACGAGCATCGCCGCACCTTCTGCATGGATTTTGCCGTAGTTTGCGCAGTCTTCAAACACAACGCTGCTCTTATTGGCACTACCGCTGTTTTTCACATACCCGCCGATAAATGCCGCGCCATACCGTGCATAGATGTCCGAATAGTTCACGCAGTTTCTGAACGTGATCTGCGAGCCGTTTTGACCCTGCGATATAAATGCGCCGATATTCGTTGCAAGCAGATCTCTGTCGCCAATGTACTCGCCCTTGGGCGTCCTGGTCGTGACATTGTCAAACTCAAGCACAGAACCGTATGCGGCGGGCCCCCAACCGGTAAAGCTTGCGATCGCCCCTTTCTGCACGAAAGTCACATTTCGGAACACAGTCGTGCCGATCGCATCGGAAATGAGCGCACCGTCCATTGCAGTATAATCAACGGTATAGGTTTTTCCGTCTTCCGTTGCGCCGTTCAGCGTTCCGATGAAATAGACGAGCTGCTCAAAATCTGCGGAGAGCGTCACGTCATTTTTGAGCTGATAATAGAGATTTGCATACCATGCGCCAGCATCGGCAACAGATGCCGCAAGCGCGGAGACCTGACGAATCGCCTCAAACTGCACTTCCGAAGAGATCCCGAAGGGCTTCTCCGCCGTGCCGTCGCCGCCGTCAAAATAGACAGCCTGCATCTTGCATCCCTCAACTGCAGCCCGCGCCACAAGATACAGATCTTCGCGGTTGACGACGATCATTCCACCGTTCTTATAGGACGGATGTGCAAGGAAAATATCCGTATTCTCGCCGTAGGTCCCGCCGAGCACAAGCATCTGACCCTTGTCCATCGTGTCGTTAAGATAACCATTGCAGAGGTACGCCTTGGCGTTTTCCTCCGTCACGAACGTGCCGCCGTTGATCGTGATCACATTCCAATTGAGCACGCAATGCTGCGACATATTGGTGAATGTGCCGTCGTTGATCGTAAGGACACCCCAGTCATCATTCTTGATGGTGTTGAGACCGCCCTCAAACGTGCCACCGTTGATGATCATGACGGCTTCCGTTTGCGTGGTGTTATCATTCCCATCATACCAACCGTTTTCGACAAGGCTGGAGAAAGACCCATTCTGACCGACATATACGCCTTCATTGATCGTCATCCGGCCAAAATTCTGAATATTATAGAAGGTATTTTCCCCTCCGACACTCGGACTTGAACCGGTCTCTTCTGAACGCAGATATTTTCCGCCATTGAGAACAACAACTCCGGAAACTTCATTGCAAATCGCCGCACGCCCATCGGTCTTATTATCGACGGTAATATTCCCGTCAATGGTAAGCGTCCCGAAATTATGGATCGTGTGAGCGGCGCTCGCACTTCTGCTCTGTACCGCTTCGCCGTCCCTGTCGCAAATAACACCTTCTCCGCAAATCGTCGCCTCTGCTCCGGCTTGGATCTCAAACGAAGCGAGATATGTAATGTTATTCTGCAGCGTCAGAGTATATTCTTGATTGGACTTTAATGTCACATTGTCCGGCGTATCATTTGAAGCAACCAATGTAATATTCGTGTTACCGTCATTGATCGCTGCGCTCAGCGTTTCATAGGGAACGCCATCTACCATAGCCGCCTGTTGCCCCGGCTCGCTTCCATTCACAGAGGTATAATAAGAGGCTTCGTCCGCATAGTCGCCAAGATCAATATCGACGGTTCTGTCGACCTCTCCCCAGTCATAAATATCCGCGATATGCCCCGAGACCGACGATACGGAGATCCCTTCTTCCAAGATAAACTTAAGTCCGCTTTCTCCATAGCCGTCAAGCCCGGTGTGGAACTGGAACACTGCGCCATTCCCGCCGGTTTTGCCTTTCGGCGCTTCGGTAATTTTTTCATATGGAGAATACGTCGAACTCAATGCACCGCCCGTGATCGTAGCAGTACCTGCACGCATATCAAGCACCGTCTCTCCGGACAACTCACCGCCCGTGATCGCAAGCGCGGCATCGCTAGGCAAATAAATCACAACTCCCGCGTTGATCGATCCTCCGCTGATCTCAATGTCAATCTTCTCATCATTCCCTCCCTGACCGGAAAAAGCAATCCCGCCAACATCAACTTCTCCGTCTTGGAAAATCACTTTCGAGTTACTGAAGATTGCAAAAAGAGAAACTATATCTTTATCATACTTCTCCGTCGACAATGCTGTAAATTTGCCGCCTTCGATCACCAACGTAGCGCCATCCGTGACCCCATCCGTCAGTGTTCCGAGCTGGAAAATGTTAGCCTGCTGTTTCGTACTCGCTCCGACAAATTCGCCGTCTTTGATCGTGATCTCGCTTCCGTTAACGGCATGAATTGCATTTCCGGTCGCACCAGCCGAACCGGTTTGATAATATCCGCCGTAAACCGTGACATCCGTACCGTCAACTTCAAATATCGTCTTTCCGTTAGAGTTCGTAATAGAATTTCCTTCACCCAACGTCAGCTGTCCGCCCTCTGTCTTACATTGAAAAGAAAGTGCGGTGATCTCTGAATGATCCAGTACAACATTCGCGTTGACGGCATCGATTGCGCCTGCAGTGAAAGTCACATCGTTCAGTTCTACCTCAGGCAATTGAGAAGTGTCCGCGTTCTCGATCTTGAGACCATTCCCAAAGGAAACATTTTCCAACGATGCCGATCCGAGAAGCTCGACTTTGTGAGAAAAATTTATCCCCCGAGCCGTTACATTGGCAGGCAAGACAATTTTCCAATCCATCCAAAATTCATCGGGATCCTCGTCTCTTCCGACAACTTTTGTTCCCGTTCCGACAATCGTAAGCTGCTTATCCCCGAGTGACACGATCTCGTCCCGCGAAGGCCACTGATAGGATGCCGACGCTGCAAGCGGATCAAGGAAGAGAACATCCCCGTCCTCGGCAGCCTCCATGGCATCAAGAAGGGTCGAATAGGTATCCCCCCCCATAGAAATCATGCCGTTTGCATTGGACTGAACCGCACTCACGATAAGCGTCATGTTGGAGGGCGCCGGATCTGTTTCCCCCGCTCCCCAAGGCAGCCCGATGCTGAAAGAAAGCTCGATCGGCTCTTTCGAAACGCCAACCGTACTCCAGCCCTTCGTGCCGCCTTCGGATGTCAGAATATAGGAGTTGTTTTCCATCGCCGCGCCGTCGATGGTATATGGCGTCGCACGATCCGCCACAAGATACGCAACATATTTCATCCCGACGGTGCTTTGATTGGTAACGGTCAGCGTAAAATTCGCCGAAACGCCTTGCCCGAGCAGGATTTCAACCGACGCGGCGGCATTCCCCTGCCCCGACACCACCGTTGCATTTCCCAAACCATTTTCAAGCACGATGGAATTGTCGCCATTATCATCGTTCTGCGTACCGTTTACCTTACCGTTTTCATCCACATAGGACATGGACGTAAGATCCAACGAAGTTGAAATACTGATTTCGCCGCTCTGCACCTGAAAATCATATTCATCGGAGCTTGAAAATGCAGCGATCGACGCACCTGCAATGATCGCCGTACAGCAGCCGATGGTCACAGCGGACAGAGCGATCGCCTTCGTCTTACTTTTCATATTACTTCTCCTTCATAATTGTTTCGAATCGGAACGAGTGAAGGCGCTCATGCGCGCCCTTCCCCGATGAACCCGCCCGCTTGCGCGGGCGGGGTTTTCCGGCTGACTGCCGCTGATTATTCCTTAACGACTTTCCAGGCGCCCTCCTCGCCCGTGAGTTCATATCCCTCGGCGAGATAGTCTTCCATGACTTTCGAGGTGAACGTGCCGCCTGCGATTTCGATCGAAGCCTCTTCCACAATACTATTTTCCGAAGCAATTTCAAATGTCCCCTCGCAGCCTTCCTCTACTTTCAGAACAGCCTTTTTCTCTTTCAGCCAATTAGCGTCTGTTCCATCGGATCCATAGCCGATTTTCCCCTCGACCTTGCCCATAAAGCCTGCATCAAACGTCACATTCACACCCTCTCCGTAGCCGTTGCTCGGCCAATAGTACAGATCGAACGCATACCAATTTGCGCTTGCAAGAATCTGTGTTTTGCCCGTCACAAGGAGATCGCCGCAGTTGTTGGAGATGACGTACTGCACATAGGAGACGTCTCTTGCGTCAAGCACCATGTTCTCCAGCGTCAGATTGTTGTACTTCTGGAACATGATCTTGCAATTCGCCGTACCGGGCTTCACAGTGCCGTTCTTCATCACCACGGTGGAACCCTTGAGGAGCTGGAAGCCGTTGGTCTCCGTCCCCGTCGAACCGACAGTAGGATCGGTAACGATGTAGGTGACGCCGTTGAAGTCGATGACAAAATTCTGATTTGCCTGAACCTTCACACCGCTGCCATTGGCAGTCTCACTCGTCGCGATAAACTTGATCGTTACCTGCATGTTATCGGCAGGAACAGCCGCGACTGCGTCCACAAGGGAGGCATACGGCACCCCTTCCAACAAAACAGCAGCCTGACGGACGACCGTGCCGTCAACGTACTCATAATACGCCACTTGGTCACGGATATCTTCATACCCGCCGAGGTTGAGGGAAACTTCCTGATCGTCAGTATTTTGATTCCAGTCATACACATGGATCGGAAGCCCGTGAAGCGCAGAGACGTTCACATCAGGGGAAATCGTAAAGTTGAAAACGCCTGCCGTGTTTGTCTCATTATCTACATAACGATTCAGATTGAGCATAATGGCAGAACCATCTGTAAATGCTCCTTTCCCTGTGGTCTCCAATGTAGGAACAGAGCTATTTTCTGTCGCAGACAGAGTTCCGCCTGTAATCTTTGCCGTTCCCATACGCATATCGAGCACAACGCCGCCCGTCAACGTTCCATCCGTGATGGTAAGATTTGCATTGCCGGGAAGATACACAACCGCACCCAACCCCATCGATTCGATAGAGCCGCCGTTGATATCAATATTTATGGTATTTGCACTTTGGTTATTTCCGGAAATGCAATGTGCATATATCTCGGAATCACCGCCATTGTATACGAGGGACGATTCACCGAACAGGACAAACCCGTACATGGACGCACGGAATGTACCGCCATCAACAACCAGGGAACCTCCCCCGAGGTCGTCGATCACATCCCCATGATCCCCGAGCTGAATCATGTTGCCACCTTGTGAAGTAAAGGTGCCATCCGAAATCGTGCCGCTTCCCTCATACAGATACAAAACCACATTGGCAGAAGCATAATTTCCGCTCAAAATTTTTATCTGTGCGTTATTCGCTCCATAAATCAAAGCGGTGCCGCCCGTCATCGTAAAGTCATTTCCGTCGAGGGTCATCGAACCACCCTCTACATTAATTGCCGCATCTCCGCTCGAAAGCGTCACATCCATCGTCGAGTTTTGAATGGTGACGTCCGCATTTGTGACGGTGACTCCGCCCTTGAAGGTCACGTCGTCAAAGACGGCTGCGCCTTCCTCAAACGAAAGGCTCATGAGAGAGAATCCGCTGATCTGCGAACCAATGGAAATGCTGCCGTTGAACGTCACGTTGGACGCGTTCACGCTGCCCGCAAATTTGACATCTCCATCCAGCGTCATATCGCTGATGACCGCATTTTCAGGGACATAGAACGCATCCTCTCCTTCCGCAGGTACAAGCGTCGTCTGATCCTGCCCTGCGCCGCGGATGGTAAGCTGCTTCTCTCCGAGCGCTTCGATCTCCTCTTGCGAAGGCCACTCGAGCGGATCCTGCGTTTCGGCAAGATCGATCACCGCGCCATCCTCGGCGTTCTGCATTGCATCCGCAAGCGTCGTAAAGAAGTTGCCGTTCGAATCCATAATGGAAACGGCCGCATTCGACTGCACCGCACGAACAATGAGCGTAAAGCTCCCGGATGCACTCAGTTCGGGATCCCAACCAAGACCGATGCTGAACGAGATCTCCTGCTGCCCCGTTGCGGTCATCGTGACCCAGTCAGAATCGGCATCCCCCGTGAGCGAGGTGTTGGAACCGCTCTGCGCATTGCCGTCGATGAGGAATGCCTCCGCACCCGTTTCTGCGACAAGATAGGCAATATATTTCATGCCGACGCTGCTTTCATTTTTAACGGACAGCTTGAAGTTTGCCGACACGCCCTGTGCGAGCATCATCTGCACCGACGCAACGGCGTCTGCTTCCTCGGTTGCAGTAACGGCGGCATTGCCGAGCGCATTGTCGAGCGTAATGGCATTCGCCGTCGCGTTGCTATCTCCCGTCTCGTTATCAAGTATCGTCGCCGACTGCGAGCCAACCTCATTGACATACGTCATGCTTTCCAGCGCAAGGTCGGTCGTAATTTTAATTTCACCGCTTTGCACAAGGAAATCGTATTGCTCGGAGCTTGTGAATGCTGCGATCGACGCGCCTGCGATGATCGCCGTGCAGCAGCCGATGGTCACAGCAGACAGAGCGATCGCTTTCGTCTTACTTTTCATACATGGTCTCCTTTGCTTATTTTCTTTTTTGATTTTGACGGGCGGAAGCGTTCATGCGCGCCCCCTGCCCGATCTTCCCCGCCCGCTCACGCGGGCGGAAAAGTTTACGTCAATGTGTCTTGGTTACTGTAAGGGAAACTCGTCTTCTTTTACATACGTTTCATCGGTCGTATTGTTTTCAAACACGATCGTGACCGTGGCATCGGGATGACCTGCTTCCCAGTCGCCGTAGCCGTATTTCGTATCGACATATATACAATTTTTGATGGTAATGGAGACGTTTGCACCTGCTTCTGCCCCTCCGCAGTAGATCGCAGCACGCAGATCTTCAAAGGTACAGTTATCGAACGTGACCTCGGTGTCACCCACCGCAGACGGGCCGATGATGACCGCATAGCCGCCGTTATCGCCACCGCTTCCGATAAAGTGCACATTCTTTATGACGAGCTTTGCATTTTCGCCGATGCCATCAAGATTGTTGCCGTTTGTCCCTGCATTGTTGAAGAAGTGATAGTCGGATTTGATCGTAGCATTGTTGCCATCAATGGTGATCGTGCCTGCGTCCTCGGGCAATGCGATCTCGCCGGCACCATTCTCCGTGAGGTCGATCTCGGTTCCCGCTGCGAGCGTGATGGTGACGTCCGCGCCGGATGCGACCTTGTTAAGCGCATCCACCAATCCCGCCTCGGAAGCGACCGTCTTGTTGACGGCAAACTCATCCTCGACATTCCAGCCCGTATTCCCCGTGAAGGTCACGTTTGCCTTGAACGTGTCGGGATCCGTGAGAGATGACGTCGTATCGATGGAATAGCCGTAAGACGTGTTCGTATAGGTGCAATTTCTGATGGTGAGATTGACCGTCGCGTTGTTCACCGCCGTGCAATAGACCGCACCCCACATATCGGTGAACGAGCAATCCTCGAGGACGACCTGCGCATATCCGATCTCGCTCGGGCCGAGGACGACCGCAAAACCGGTTCCCGTGCCGGGGCCGACAAAGTTGACATTGCGGATGACGATGCTTGCATCCTTGCCGACGCCGTCAAGATTATCGCCGTCCACTCCCGCATTGTTGAAGACCTTGTTCGCAAACGTGATGGTCTCCCCGTTGCCGTTGAGATCGACGGAGACGCCGTCGGGAACGGAGAGCTGCCCGCTCGTTAGGTTCATACTCTCCGTGAGCGTGATCTGCACTTCCTCGCCCGCCTCCGCGGCGTTGATCGCATTCTGCAGATCGGCGGCATTGCCGACGGAAGCCGTGACGTCCGCCGTCTGCGCATTTGCCTGCACCGCCTCGAGGACGATATTCAGCGTGATTGACTGCGGTTCGGTGACGCCCTCGAAGGCGTTCAGCGCGCTCCAGGGAAGGGAGATCTCGAACGCGAGCGAAGTGACGGCTGCAGCCTCTTCGACCTTCGTCCAGGGCTGCAGATAGACGGAGCGCTCGCCGAGGGCCAGATCGGTATCGCCGACCTTGACGATGAGGTTGTCGCGCAGCGTCTCGCCGCCCGCCGTCTCCGCATAGGCGTACACGGAATACTGCATCTTGACCGTGCTATGATTGGTGATGTCGAGCGTGAATGCCGCGCCGTCGCCGAGCGACATATTCCGGAACGTAATAGATGCGCCGTCAATCGTGACGATACCGCCCTGGTCGACCTCGACGGACGTGGCGGCATCGGCGATCGTCGCCTCAACACGGGCGCCGCCCTGTTCCTGCGACCATGCTTTGTCGAGAGACAACTCGCCCTGCACGTCGATCTTACCGGTGTTGACGCCGATCTCGTACTCGCTCTTCGCCGTAAACAGCGCGAAGGTCGCGCCCAGAATGACGGTGAGGCTGAGAAGCGCGACGAGAACGGACAACAGGATCGCCCTGCTCTTTGTCTTTTTTCCTTGCATCATGGTTTCACTCCTTGTTTTATTCTCTCCATCCCGCGTACGGGATGTGCGCATTAAAGGCCGAACACCGTGTTGAGGTCTTCGTCCGAAGCATTCGCCTGTCCTGCATAGATGGTGAACGTGATGGTCGCATCGCCGCTGAGAGGCTGCGTGGCGCTCTTGTCAAGTTCGACGCTGATATTGAGCGTGACCGTCTCGTTCGACGCGAGCGGATCGTCGCTCGCACTCCATGCACCGATCGACCCGCCGGTCACGCCGACGTTGAGCACGTCCTCGGCTGCCGCGTTGTCGATGGTATAAGTGACGCAGTAGCGCAGCGGCGTGGCGCCGGTATTCTCCATGGTGAGCGCGAACTCCGCTCTGTCGCCGGGAACGATGTTTTTCAGCGTGACGGCGCCATTGGCGATCGTCGCCGTGCCGCCCGCGTTGAAGGTATTGCTGTTTGTCGGCTGCGCGACTTCACTGTTGTTGAGACTGTACAGCGTCAGCGAATCCGCGTCGAACTCTGCCGAAAGGTTGACGCTGCCCGTCGTGACGGTCACTTCGCGCGACTTGTTCACGCCGAACAGGGCGAACGTCGAGCCGACGATGACCGCCGCGCACAGCATGATCGTAAGCCCCGCCGTGATAAGTGCTGTTCTCTTGGTTTTCATATTCCGATCTCCTTATGATACCTTCTGCCGCGCCATGACGGTGATGTTGAAGGAAAGCGCGCCGCTCATGATGGTCTCGCCCGTGCCGTCGTCGAGCACGCCCTCTTCGAGGGGAAGTTCCACTTTGAGCTTGAACGTCTGCGTCTCGTTGGCGGCGGTGATGCTGCCGACGGAGACGGCGCCCTGTTCGACGATCTGCGCGAGCGTCGTGTTTGCCTCGGTGAGGACGTTGCCCTCGCCGTCGGTGACGGTGACGAGCAGCTTGTCCGCAAGGCGCGCCGCGGCGGAATTCTCGGCGGGCGTCTCGGCAAAGAAGAACGCAACGGAGTAGTCGAACGCGACGGAGCCGCGGTTTTCGATCTCCAGCGTCGCCTCCTGCCAGGTGCCGGGGATGCTCTGTTCCCCGAACGTGAACACGTTGTCGTCGGGATCGTCCGTCTGCGCATCGGTCAGATCGACGCGCTCCATGTTGCTCGACACGGTGAGAACGCCGTTCTCATCGGCGGTGCGGCCGTTGAGCTGCACGCGCGCAAGCCCGATCTCCAGCGTCCCCGCCTGCAGATAGTTGACGACGGTGACCGAATCGGAAAAGAGCGCGACGGATGCCGTGATGAGGATGATCGCGCTCATGAGCGCGAGTACCGCAGACAGAATGATCGCTTTGGATTTTTTCATGCCGCTGCCTCCTTACCGCTTATTCCTGCGCGGAAGGGGCTTCTTCCTCGGCGGGCTGTGTCTGCCCCTCTCCGGCGGCGGCAGCCTCTTCCTCCGCCTTCTTCTCCGCCTCGCGCTTGAGTCTGCGCGCTTCGCGGCGGGCGGCGCGCTTTTCCTCCTCGCGGCGGGCGCGCTCCTCGGCGAAATCGTTATATGTAATGTCGATGATGTTCTTGATATGCTCGATGGTCTCGGGCGCTTCCACGCGCACGTCGATGGGCTTTTCCTTGATGTTCAGCCCCTCTTTGTCGGTGTACGCGATGAAGTCGTTGTTCTGCACGGTGAGGCGCGCGATGATCTTGCCGCGGCGCAGCAGGATCCTCACGAGCAGCTTCTTGCCGTAGTACACGCTCGCGCTCTTGTCGTTGATGACCTTTTTGGAGTTCTCCTTCGACTCGGCGTATTCGATGATCTCGTCCACGCAGCTCCTCTCGATGGGAGAGAGCGCCTCGTACGCCTCGGGATAGGGAACGCTCTCGTTGCGGCGCAGCATGACCATCCCCTCCGTGTCGACGGGTTCGGCAGGCTCCTCCTCGGGTGCGGCGGGCGCTTCTTCCGCAGGCGCAGGCTCGGGAGCGGGCTGCTCCTGCGGCGCTTCCTGCGGCTGCTCGGCGGGCGCTTCCTCGCGGGGAGCGATCTGCGCGGGCACGGGCTTTTCGCCGACACGGACGAGTACATAGGCGTTGTCATCCACGATGACGATCCTGCCCGCGTCGTCCTCTCGTTTGCTCTTGACCAGCGTGACGATGAGCCACACCGCGAGCGCCAGAGCGACGACGCAGATGATGACGATGCACGCGATGAACAAACCTTCTGTCATTTCTCTTCACCTCTCTTTAATTCTTCCAGCTCCGCGCGAAGTCGCAGGATCTCCTGCTCACGGGCTGCCGTTTCCTCTTGTTGCTTCCTGCGCTTGTCCGAACGGACGATGCGCACGATATTGATGACCTCGAAAATGAGGATGACCGACGCGGGAAGGATGAGACACACCACGATGCCCGTCGTCGAACACAGAAAGTTCAGACAGGCACCCAGCGGGTAGTTGCTCCATGTGACGACGCCGATGACGTCCTCCTGTTCGACGAGCCGGGTGTCGGGCGAATCGTTGGCGTCTCCCTGCGTGCGGTATTTCACGCCGTCCGCACTCTCGACGACCTCGACGATGCGGTGGGTGTTGACGATGGGATCGTTTTCCGCGCCCGTTCTGCTCCAGTCGTTGAAGGTGATGATGTCGCCCGCTTCCAGTCGGGAAAAGAAGTCGGCGCGCGCCTCTCCCTCCTCCGGAACGACGCGGATGCCGATGACGGAGTGGGTGCGGATGGAGTCCTCCCGCTCGCCCTCCATCGAACCGGTGAGCACGATGCGGTACTGCATTCCGCCCAGCGTGAGCGTCTCTCCCTGCGCGCGGTAGGCGAGCGCCACCGCAAGCACGGCGATCGCCGCCGCCAGGATGACGCACACGATCACGGTGGATATGACGTTCCACACCCTGTGCGCGCCCTTCGGCTTCTCCGCCGCCTGCTCCGAGGGCGCTTCGGGCGGGGCAGAAACTTCCGCCGTTTCGGACGGGGCGGGGGCTGCGGGCGCCTGCTCTTCGGGCGCTTCGGGCGGCTGCTTGTCGGGAAATTCCTCGGGCGTCATGCGGCGCTGCCCTCCAGCGTATATTGGGCGAGGACGGAGCAAGCGGCGCCCTGCGCCTCATTGCCCACTTCCTCCCCGAGCGTATAGGTGATCAGAAATCCGAAACTGCCGCTCACTTCGGCGCGGAACTCCTTGCCGGAGACGGCGGAGAGCGTGTCGTCGCACAGGACGGTGTCGCCGACCTGGATGCGCACCTGCAGGTGCTCGGCGAGCGCGCCGCCGTCCGACGTCAGCGTGACGACGAAGGTCGCGGAGGAATCGGCCTCCCCGCGGTAGACGCAGGTGCGCCTGTCCCCCGGAGCAAGCCCGTCGATGGCGATCTGTTCGCTGAACTCGTCGCCGACGCCCTCCAGCACAAGCCCGTCATCATTCCGGCTCAACAGATATGCAAGACCCACCCCCGTGCAGATGAGCACGGCGGCGAGGGCGACGAGCAATATGATCAATGATGACTTTTTCATATGAACGATCTCCCGTGACGTGTGCGGCGCGGCGCGCCGCCTGCGCGCGCCCGTACGGGCGCACAGCGTATGACAATCCTACAGATATATTATAACACAGGTGCCCCCCTGTTTGTCAAGGGGGGCAGGAAAAATAATCACGCTTTTTTTCGACGAAATTCACACAAATCGGGCGCAAAATCGTACATACGTCACGGACAAAGCGTGATATAGTCAAATAACTATACAAAAACCGCGCCGAGTGTCGCAAAAACTGCGCGCGAAAAAAACGCATGACGTGTTGCGTTTTTCGTGCCCGCCCCCCTTCGCTCCCGTGCACAAAGGGGGCGGAAAAAACCTTTGCTTTCCGCGCGGATGTCTGCTATAATAGAGGTATGGCACACTATGAGGAACTCTCGGCGGAACTCACCCGCCGCATGGAAGAGGACAGGCGCGCGGGGAAGCGCAGCCCCTACGCGTTCGGCGACGGCGGCGCGCTGCGCCGCGACCCCAATCCGCACGATGCGGCGACCGTCTGGCGGCCCGCCTTCATCCGCGACGCCGACAAAATCCTGAACTGCCCCTATTACAGCCGCTGCGCCGACAAGACGCAGGTGTTCTCCCTCTACAAAAACGACGATCTGACGCGCAGGAGCCTGCACATCCAGCTCGTCTCCCGCACCGCGCGCACGCTCGGGCGGGCGCTCGGGCTGAACACCGAACTCATCGAGGCGATCGCGCTGGGGCACGACATTGGGCACACTCCCTTCGGACACACGGGGGAGCGCTTTCTGGATGAATTGTATTTCGGGCACACGGGGCTGCATTTTGCGCACAACCTGCAGTCGGTGCGCGTGCTCGACGAAATTTTCCCGCTCAATCTCACCCTGCAGACGCTGGACGGCATCGCCGCGCACAACGGGGAGCTGGAGCTTGCGCAATACGCCCCCGCGCCCCTTGCGGACTTTGCCGCGCTCGACGCGCGGCTCGACGCCTGCCGCCGCGACACGGCGAACATCGCCCGCCTCCTCCCCTCCACCCTCGAGGGGTGCGTGGTGCGCGTCGCAGACATCATCGCCTACCTCGGCAAAGACCGCCACGACGCCGAACGCAGCAAGGCGACGGCCGACGTGCGCTTCTCCGACACGGGCATCGGCACCATCAACGCGGAGATCGTCAACAATCTCATCGTCAATCTCATCGAAAACAGCTACGATCGCCCCTTTCTGAAGCTGGACGAAGCGCACTTTGCGGCGCTGCGCGCGGCAAAGCGGGATAACTACGACAAGATCTACCTGCACGGGAGCGTGACGGCGGAGGACGACACCATCCGCGCCATGATGGGGCTGCTCTACGAGCGGCTGCTGCGCGACCTCGACGCGGGGAAGACGTCCTCCCCCGTATTCCGCCACCACATCGCCTATCTCGACAAGCCCTACTACAACAAGCACCGCCGCATCCCCTATCCCGAGACCGAACACAACCGCATCGTCTGCGACTATCTCGCGAGCATGACGGACGACTACTTCGTCGACCTGTTCGCCTATCTCTTCCCCGACAGCACGCTGCGGCTCGACTATGTGGGGTATTTCGACGGGAGGAAGGAGGCATGACCGTGACCGAAGTGGTCGCCGCGCTCATCGTGCGGGAGGGCAGGATCCTCATCTGCCGCCGCCCCGCGCACAAGGCGCGCGCGCATTTATGGGAATTTGCGGGCGGCAAGGTGGAGCCGGGCGAGACCAAGCGCGAGGCGCTCGTGAGGGAGTGCCGCGAGGAGCTTGCCGTCACGCTGAACGTGGGAGACGTGTATGCCGAAGTCACGCACGCATACCCCGATCTCACCATTCACCTCACCCTCTTTTTTGCGTCGATCGCGGCGGGAGAGGTGAGGGCGCTCGAACACGAGGAGGTGCGCTGGGCACGCCCCGAAGAACTGCCCGCCCTCCCCTTCTGCCCCGCCGACGAGGGCATCGTAAAACGCATCGCAAAGGAGCTGTCATGAAAGCATATACCTATCTCGCACCCGGGCACTTCTCGCTCGCCGAAAAGCCGCGCCCCACGCTGCAAAACGAGCGCGACGCCATCGTCCGCGTCACGCTTGCGAGCATCTGCACGAGCGATCTGCACATCAAAAACGGCGCCGTGCCCGCGGCAAGGCCGGGCGTCACCGTCGGGCATGAATTCGTGGGCGTCGTCGAGGAGACGGGCAGCGCCCTTTCCATCAAACGGGGACAGCGCGTCGCCGTCAACGTGGAGACGTATTGCGGAAACTGTTACTTCTGCCGCCACGGCTGGGTGAACAACTGCTCGGACGAACAGGGCGGCTGGTCGCTCGGCTGCCGCATCGACGGCGGGCAGGCGGAGTACGCGCGCATCCCCCTTGCGGACACCAACCTCGTTCCCATCCCCGACGGGGTGAGCGACGAGGCGGCGCTCTTTACGGGCGACCTGCTCTCGACGGGATATTGGGCGACCGACATCGCCGGGATCGGCGAGGGAGACACCGTGCTGCTCATCGGCGCAGGCCCGACGGGATACTGCACGGCGCTCTGTGCGCTGCTGCGCCGCCCCGCCCGCCTCATCGTCTGCGAGAAAGACCCCTTCCGCCGCGCCTTCTTCAAGGCGCACTTCCCGCAGGCGGAGGTCGTCTCCCCCGAGGAGGCGCTCCCCCTGCTCCGAAGCGCCGGACACGGCGGCGCGGACTGCGTCATCGAGGCGGCGGGTTCGAAGGAGAGCTTCCGCCTCGCATGGGAGGGCGCCCGCCCCAACGCGGTCGTCGTCATCGTCGCCATGTACGAGGAGGCGATGACGCTGCCCCTGCCCGAGATGTACGGCAAAAACCTCACCTTCAAGACGGGCGGCGTGGACGGCTGCCGGATGGACGAGATCATGGCGCACATCGCAACAGGAGATCTGGACGCGACGCCCCTCATCACGCACACCTTCCCCCTCTCGGAGATCGATCGCGCGTACGCGCTCTTCGAAGCGAGAGCGGACGGCGTCATGAAAGTGGCGATCAGACCGTAAACAGCGCGCCCGCCGCACGAAATCGTGCGGCGGGCGCGTTTTTATGCATTTTCCTGCGCAAGCAGTTCGTCGGAGAGCGCGACGATCTTCTGCCCGTATTTTTTCTTCCTCGCGCGGACGATCGCGCGGTACAAAAAATAGTTCGCACCCGCGAGTGCCAGCCCGACGACCCCGATGACGATGCCGACCGCAAAGGGCGCGGAGAGCGTATCCATCACGATATTCATTCCCACGCCGAGCACGAGCGCGGCGACGATGCCGACCGTCCAGGCGGTGATACGGGCGGGGCGGTACACCGACGCGTTCATCTTGCGGAGCGTCTCGAACTTCTCCTCCTCTTTGGTCGCGGGCGTATACTGCGCGCGGAGTTCTTCCACATACTGTTTGTCTTTTTCTTCCATGATCCGTACCTCCTTCGGATGGTTGTATGATAGCAGGCCGACTTTTCCGAATGGTTTCCGAATTGTAAGAAAAATGTAAATTCTGCAAAACCCGTCCGCGGCTGCGGACGGGCAAAGTTTATTTTCCGAGCAATTCTTCGGAGAGGCGCACGATCTCGTCGCCGTACTTTTTCTTTTGCCGCCGCAGGACGGCATTGTAGACGGGCGCGGCGAGCGCCATCGGCACGATCCCGACGGCGGCGACGGCGATCCCGCCCGCAAAGATCGACCACGACAGCACCATTGCCATCCCCAGCCCGAACGCGAGCAGCCCCGCCGTTCCCATCGCGAAGGCGACCGCCGACGGCACCCGCCTGACCAGCCCGTCGAGCCTGCGCAGCGTTTCGAGCTTTTTCGTCCGCTCATCCGTCACATAGGCGGCGCGGATGCTCTCGATCTCCCGCCGTTCCTCCTCGGTGGGCGCGGAATACCGGTACTCAAACTTCTTCACTGTCTTCCTCCCGCGCCCGCCGCAGCCAACGCGAGGCGCGCACGATCATATAGATCCCGATGCCGATGACGGCGACGCAGACGCAAAATCCCGTCGCGATGTTCATGAAGCGCATCTGTTCGGACGCATCTCCCGTTGCCGCGACGAGGGTGATCTCCAGGGCGAACAGCGAGACGAGCGCATTGGAAAAGTTGATGTTGCGCAGCGCCTGCAGCAGCGGATCGCCCGTGCGGCGCACCTTGAAGAGCTGCACGACGGCGATGATGAGCGAATAGAAGGTGTATGCCGCCGAGACGATCGCCGAGATGATGGAGGGCGTCAGCGGGCGGGCGAACATGGTCGCCTGCGCCACGAACGCGGTGAGCGCGATCTCCAGCACGAGAAGCGCAGCGCCGCAGAGACGGAAGATGCGCCATTTCCGCACGAGAAGCGCCTCGCCCTCCGCCCCCTTTTGCGCGCGCCGCCCGTGCAGGAGGACGACGCCGCGCAGGACGCCGAGCAGAAAATAGTACCCCGACAGCGCCCCGAACCACGCCGAGCGCCACAGCACGGCGAACACGAGGTGATAGACGCAGCAGCCGACATTGATGAGAAAGGAGCAGAGGGCGAACACCTGCGTGCGGAAGCCGTAATCGGCAACAAACTGCCCCGTGAACGCATGGCGGTTGGCGCGTTCGAGGATCCCTTCCTTCATGCGCGGCGTCAGGCGCACCGCGAGATAGATGCCGTAGGCGAGAAAGACCGCCGCCAGGAGATAGACGGCATACACCCATCCGCCCGAGTCACCCGTTGCGACGGCGGCGATGCTGCCGCCCGCCGCGGCAAAGGTGCCCGCCCAGATGAGGGCGGCAAACCACAGGGGCGGATCTTTGAGAAAGGCGAGAAGTCTCTTCATGGATGCAGCGGGAGCGTGACGCGGAAGGTGCTCCCCTTTCCCTCCTCGCTCTCCACCCCGATGGTGCCGCCCAGCACCGAGATGACCTTTTTGACCAGGGCAAGCCCCAACCCGTTCCCCTCGCGCGCGTGCGAGGTGTCGCCCTGATAGAACTGTTCGAAGATATGCGCGCCCGTCTCGGCAGAGATGCCGCAGCCCGTGTCCGAGACGGTGACGACGGCGTGCGCGCCCTCGCGCGCGAGCGTGACGCGGATGCCGCCGCGGTCGGTGAACTTGACCGCGTTGGAGAGAAGGTTGTTCCAGACCAGCTCGAGACATTCGGCGTCCGAACAGACGCGCACTTCGGCGAGATCGCAGGTGAGCGAAAGCCCCTTCTGCTCCATCGCGTCCTCAAACTGCAGAATACACCCCGCGAGCTGTTCGCGGAGGTCGACTTCGGCGCGCACCGTGCCCGACTTGCGCTGTTCGAGGCGGTTGAGCCGCAGCACGCCCTGCACGAGGGCGGCAAGTTTTTCCGCCTCCTGCCGCAGCACCGCGAGATATTCGGCGCGCGTATCGTCGGGAAGCGGCTTTTCGAGCGCCTGCGCATAGCTGACGATGACGGCGAGCGGCGTCTTCAATTCGTGCGAGACGTTGGAGATAAAATCATTCCCCGCCCGCGCCGCCGCCGCGAGCCGCGCGGCAACGCGCTCGAGGTCGAGCCCGATCTTGTCGTACACGTCGTACGAGCCGTAGGCGTGCGCGGGCAGCGCGCGCACGGAGACGTCCCCCGCGGCGAGGCGCTCCGCCATTTCGGCGATGCGCGCGGCGGGGCGTTCCGCCGTGATCCGGCGCGCCAGCAATTCCATGACGGTGAGCGCGAGCGACAAAAACACAACGACGACGAGCATGACGGCGGCGATCGCCCCCTTGTCCTCGCCGAAGCGCGCGCCGAGCGCCTCGCTCACGAATACGGCGACGGTGATGACCGCCGCGACGAACAAAAACCGCACCGCAAAGGCGAGCGCCACAAGCAGCGCGCGGCGGCAGCGGCTGCGCGTGCCCCCGCTCATGTCAGAACCGCCTTGTATCCCAGCCCGTGCACGGTGACGATCTCAAATCCCGTGCACGCTGCCGTCTTTTCGCGCAATTTGGACATATAGACGTCTACCGTGCGCGACGTCGCCGAGGAATCGTAGTCCCAGAATTCCTCCATGAGCTGCGTGCGCGTGAACGTCCTGCGCGGGAAGGAGAGCAGCTTGTACAAAAGATCGAACTCGCGCACGGTGAGCGCAAGCTCCTCCCCCGCGACGTAGGCGGTATGCTCGTCCTTGTTCATCGTCAGATTTCCCGCCGTGAGCGTGCGGCTGCGTTCGATGTTGGCGCGCCGCAAGAGCGCCGCGACGCGCGCGAGAAGAATGTCGGTGTCGAAGGGCTTGGTCACATAGTCGTCCGCGCCCGCCGCAAAGCCGCGCAGCTTTGCGGGCTTCTCGTCGAGCGCCGTGAGAAAGAGGATGGGAACGTCGGCGCCGCTCGCACGGACGTGCTCTGCGAGCGCAAAGCCGTCCGCCTCCGGCATCATGATGTCGGTGACGATGAGATCGGCGCCCTCCTCGTCGAAGGCGGCGATCGCCTGCGCGCCGTCATGACAGGCGCGGACGCGGTGCCCGTTCGCCGTCAGAGCGCCGGCGAGCAATCTGTTGAGCGCGCCGTCATCTTCGGCGACGATGATCTTTGCCATATCCCTGCCTCCCTTTCCCTATCATAATGCCGCGATGTTTCCGAAATGCAAATACAATGTTAAAATTTTGTAAAAGGCGCCCCGCACCCTGCGGAGCGCCCGCCCGTCAGCGCGGCAGCCGCGTCCGTGCGCGGATGGCGTCGAGATCGAACTTGGGTCTGTGCTCGTCGTCCAAAAGCCCGTTGACCTCCTGCTGCACGTCGGTGAGCTGCGTATAGCAGAACCCGTCGAAATCGCATCCGGCGATGCCGCGCATGAGGCTCTCGTAGCGGGCGAGGAACTCCGCCTCGTCCTTTGCCGCGTCGTTGTATCCCCAATTTTCACCGCCCGCGTCCTTGCGCATGGCGATGCCGCCGAACTCGCTGAAGAACACCGACTGCCCGTTGTAATAGCTTCCCTCCTGCATGAGGCGGTGTTCGCCGTTGGGATACAGGCCGTCATAGCGGTCGGGCGTGTACTTTTCCGCAAACCCGTCGCCCAGTTTTTCATAGTCGTGGATGGAGACAATGTCCGTGTCGTCGCCGTTCTCCCAGCCGTCGTTGGCGGAGACGGGGCGGGAGGGATCGATCGCCTTGGTCAGACGATATAGTGCGCGCGCGAAATCCTGCTGCCGCCCGTCGGTGAGCAGCTTGCGCACCCCCCAGCTCTCGTTGAGCGGAACGTAGCACACGACGCTCGTGAAATTGCACGCCTCGGCAAGGATCTCCTGCCACTGCGCCGTGATCGCCGCCATTTCCTCCGCACAGAAGTGATAGGCGGAGGGCATTTCGCACCAGGTGAGAAAGCCCATCTCCTCGGCGTAGTAGTAAAAGTAGGGATCTTCAAACTTCTGATGCTTTCTCGCGCCGTTGAAGCCCATCTGCTGCGCGAGCGCGATGTCCTCCCGGATCGCCTCGACGGAGGGAGGCGTCAGACCGCTCTCCTTCCAGTAGCCCTGATCGAGGACGAGCCGCTGATAGCAGGGATGGTCGTTGAGGCGGATCCTGCCCGTGCAGTCCGCGCCGATCCGGCGCATCCCGAAGCGGGTATGTACCCTGTCCACCCTGCTCCCCCGCTTGTAGAGCGTGAAGTCGACATGGTAGAGATTGGGGTGTTCGGGCGACCAGTAATGCGACTCGCCCACGCAGTCCTGCTCGACGAGCCGGACGGTGTAGGGCGTGCGCTTGCCGTCCAGCGAAAACCGCACGCGCTTGACCGGCTTTCCGTCATAGGAGACGGCGATCTCCGCCTCATCCGCAATGCCGCGCAGCGTGACGAGTTCGCCCGAAATGGAATACGTCCGCGGATCGGGGATGAGGGAGCGGCGGGCGATGCAGTCCTCGCCGAAAAATTCCAGCCAGACGCTCTGCCAGATGCCCGTATTGGCGACGTACCAGCAGCCGAAGCGGCTGCCCGTCCAGCTCTGCTTGCCGCGCGGGAGCGCGGGATCGAGCGCATCGCGGCAGCGCACGACAAAGACGTTCCTGCCCGCCTTGAGCGCGTCGGTGACGTCCGCAAAGAAGGGCGCAAATCCCCCCGTGTGGCGGGTGACGTGTTCGCCGTTGACCCATACGTCTGTCTCATAATCGCACCCGTTGAAGCACAGCAGCGCCCGCCGGCTCACGAGGCGGGAGAGTTCGATCTCGCGGCGGTACCACACGACGGGGTGGGGCGTCGGATCGCCGATGCCGCTCGCGGGATATTCATAGGTAAAGGGCACGTTGATGCAGAGCGGAAGCTCCTTCTTGCCCGAAGCAAGCCCGCGCCGCACGCCGTCGTCCGCGTCATCGAAGCAAAACTCCCACATCCCGTTCAGGCTCTGCCATTCTTCCCGGGAAAACTGCGGGCGCGGATACTCTCTTCTGTCCGGTAACAACATATTTTTTCTCCTTCCGGCGCAGCCGTATGCGCTGCGTCCTCTTCCCTATTGTACCTTGTGCGGCGCGTTTCGTCAACCCCTTTGCACGCATTTTTGACAAAAATCGGGGGCGGCACCCTGCGGCATCGCCCCCGGTTTTCCCTGTTTTTGCCCTTACAGCGCGCCGACCACGGCGTGCGGCGTGTAGTGTTCCTCGATCGCCGCCACGTCCTCCGCCGTGAGCGTGAGATCGAACGCCCCTGCCGCGTCGTCGAGGTAGGCTTCCTTGGTCGCACCGATAATGGGTGCGGCGACGCCCTTATAAAAGTGCCATGCGAGCGTCACCTGCGTCATGGTCGCGCCGTGCTTTTGCGCAACGGCGGCGATCGCCGCCGCGATCTGTTTGTCCTTTTCCTCGGTGGAATCGTACTTGCCCATCGCGACCTTGTCGGTATGGCTGCGCATGGTGTCTGCCGCCCAGTCGGGGCGGGCGCACCTGCCCGCGGCGAGCGGGCTGTAGGGCGTGAGCGCGACGTTCATCTGCCTGCAGATGGGGATGAGTTCCCTCTCGTCCTCGCGGTAGAGCGGATTGTAGTGGTTCTGCATGGAGACAAAGGGCGTCCAGCCGTTGTCGCGCGCCGCAAGCTGCATATTGTAGAACTGATAGCCGTACATGGCGGAGGCGCCGAGCGCGCGCACCTTGCCCTCCCGCACGAGCTTGTCGAGCGCCTCCATCGTCTCCTCGACGGGCGTTTCCGCGTCAAAGCGGTGGATGATATAGAGGTCGAGATAGTCCGTCCGAAGGCGGCGGAGCGTCCCCTCGATCTCGCGGGCGATCGCCTCCTTTTTGAGGTGCCCCTCGTTGAAATACACCTTGGAGGCGAGGATGACCTTGTCGCGGGAGGTGCAGTTCCCGATCGCCCTGCCGAGGTACTCTTCGCTCGTTCCGGCGGAGTAGGTGTTCGCCGTATCAAAGAAATTGATGCCCAGATCGAGCGCGTGGCGGATGATCGCCTCGCTCCTCTCGGGGTCAAGCGTCCATGCGTGCATCTTGCTTGCGGGGTCGCCGAAGCTCATGCACCCGAGGCACAGGCGGGAGACGGTGAGATCGCTGTTGCCGAGTCTGATATATTGCATACGTTGCTCCTTTTTTCAGTTGTTTGCGGCGCGGATGCAGCCGAGCGCGTTGAGCGAACGCGGATAACCGATCCACGGCAGGATGGTCAGTACGGTGCGCCCGAGGTACGCCGCATCATTGCCGACGCGAAAGTTCCCCGCGGCGTGGCTCTTGAGCTGCGGTTCGCACCCGCCCTGCGCCGCCAGAAGGCAGAAGGTGACAAGCTCGCGCTCCCGCGCGTCCAGCCCCTCGCGCACATAGTAGTCGCCGAAGCAGTTCTCCGACAAGAGCAGGTTGACGGGGCGGGCAAGCTCGTCGCCCGAGGCATGAAATCCCCGCATCGTCTCGCCGAAAATGGCGACCTGCATCGCCTCTCCCCGCTCCGCGCGGTCGCGCGCGTCCTCCTTTTCCGCAGGGAGGCGGACGCCGACCTCCTCAAACGCCTCCCCCATCGCCTCCGCGAAGGGCAGCACGCGCCCCATGCCCAGATACGCCGTCGCCTGGAGCATCGCCTCGTGTGCGGCGACGGGCGAAAGCCCCTCCTGCAAATACCGGGAGAGCTGTGCGCGGTAGGCGTCCGTGCCGCCGCATCCCGTGAGCGCGGACAGCACCGCGAGCGCACAGTCGCGCGCGGGGAGCGCGGCGCGCGCCGAGGCGTCCTGTTCGAGGCGGGAAAAGATGCGCCCGAGCGCCTCGTCCCTGCAGAGCGCGCTCATGCCTCCGCCTCCGCGTACTGTTCGTCCGAGACGGGCTCGCACCACTCCGTGCTGCCGCCGACGGCGGGCACTTCCACCGCGAGGTGGGAGAACCGGCTGTCCTTCGCGGCGCCGTGCCAGTGCTTGACGCCCGCGGGGATATTCACCACGTCCCCCGCTTTTAAGGCGCGGGCGGGCTTGCCCCACTCCTGATACCAGCCCCTTCCGCTCACGCAGAGAAGGATCTGCCCGCCGCCCTGCTCGGCATGATGGATATGCCAGAAGTTGCGGCAGCCCGGCTCAAAGGTGACGTTGGCGATGAACACCTGCTCTTTGGAGAGCGGGCAAAGGTAGCTCTTGCCCGTAAAATTGTTGTAGGCGACGTTCTCCTCGCCCACGGGAAACACATCCTGCTGCATATCAATTCCTCCCGTCGCTGCATTTTCGCAAAAGGCAGTCGATTTTATCCACACGGCGCTGTTCGGCATGGGCGCGTTCGAGCACCTCGTCGCGCAGCCTGCGCAACAGCACGCGCTGCGTCTCGCCCCCGTCCCGCGCGAGAAAATAGGCGGCGATGCCCTCCTCGGGAAGGCCGCATTCGTGCAGAAAACAGGCGACCGCCGCGCGGCAGATCTCCTCGTCGCACAGCTCCGCGCCGAATACCCCGCGGCGTGCGAGCGCCTCGAGCAGCGCACCGTTCAATCCGTATGCCGTAGCGGCCTCCTGCAGCGTCATACACCCCTCCCTGCCGTATGAAAAAAGCGCACTCCTTTGTGCGCCTCTATCATACTCCCGCGCGGCGGGAAAGTCAAATACCTGTTTTTCATGCGTTGTCATGCCGCACGAGCATAGCCATCTCCTCGATGAACGCCTGTACCGCGCGCGAGAGCGGCTGGTACTTTTTCCAGACGAGGAAGGTGGACTGATGCAGCTCGGGACGGAAGGGGCGGAAGACGAGATCGGGCGTGCCGAAGTGGCGCAGCGTCCCCTCGATGGTGAACACATACCCCGTTCCGAGGCGCGCGAACCACGCGGCGTTGTTGACGAGGTTGAAGGACGCGATGAAGTTGAGGCGGTCGAACGCCTCGCCGAGGGCATTGCGGTAAAATTGGCGCACCCCCTCCCGCGCCGGCCCCACGACGGGCAGCCCCGCAAGATCCTGCACCGTGACGTACTCGCGTTCGGCAAGGGGGGCGGAAGCGTTCATGAGGATGCCGCACCTGTCCTCGACGCCGAGGCGAAGAAAGTCATACTTTGCGATGTCGCCCGGCTCGATGAGCAGCCCCAGATCGAGCAGCCCCGCGTCGATGCGCTCTTTGACGTGATCGGCAATGCCCGCGTCCAGCTGGAAGGTGACGTCGGGATATTTTTTGCGGAAGCTGTCGATGGCGCGCACCAGAAGTTCGGAGGCGTACGTCTCCGCCGCCCCGACGCTGACGACGCCCGCGAGCCGTTCCGTCCGCGCCCGCAGTTCGCGCTCCGTCTTGTCGGCGAGCTCGGTCATTTCCTCGGCGCGGCGGCGCAGCAGCACCCCCTCCTCGGTGAGCGTGATCTTGCGCTTTCCGCGCGTAAAGAGCTGCACGCCCAGCTCCGCCTCCAGATCGGAGAGCTGGCGCGAGAGCGTCGGCTGTGTGATATAGAGCGCCTCGGCGGCGCGGGAAATGCTCTCCTCGCGCGCGAGCGTGAGAAAGTAGCGCAGCACCCGAAGTTCCATAGCCGCCTCCCCGTCTTGGTATCGTACCCATTGTACCATACCTTTCGGGCATATGCAAGCGTTTTTTGACGCGCTGCGGCGCCCCCGCTCCGCAGAGCGGGGGCGCCGCGCGCCTTACAGGTTACAATTTGTACTTTGCCGTCAGCTTGAGGACGGAGGCGAGGCAGTCGTTGACCGTGCCCTGCTCCGCCGCCGTGAGCGCGCGCCCCTTGAGCGCCGAGAGCGTGCGCAAAAGCGCGTCCGCCTCCAGACGGTCGGAGGAGGAGAGTTTCCCCTTGCGCAGCTTTTCCAGCAGCGAGAGCGCGTGCCCGAGTTCGGGCGGCTCGACGGCGCGCTCCTCTTCAAAGCAGCATTCCTTGGCGGGAAGCTCCTCCTGTGCGGGAAGGGCGCGCAGCGGTTCGCCGCGGAACTGCTTGTAGATGCGCTCGTCGCGCGATGTGCTGCGGTCGGCGCGGCGGGGGCGCGGCAAAAAGAGCAGGCAGCGCAGAAGCGCCGCAAGCACCGCGTACAGCCCGAGATAGACGAGCGTCTCCGCGACCGTGCCGAGGCAGGCGAGCAGCACGGCGCCCGCCCCGCCGAACAGGACGGCAAAGACGGGATAGGCGCGCCTGCCGCCGAGCAGCGTCACAAGCACCGCCGCCGCGACGAGCAGCGCGGGGCAGAGGATGAGCGGCACCCACGCGGGCGTGCGCGCCAGAAGAGCGATGAGTTCTCTGAACAGTTGCATATCGATGTCCTCCGATGAAGCATATCCATTCGGGGCGGGTCATATACCCCCTTCCCCGTGTTTTGACGTCACATTTCGATCTCGCGGTAGCGCGCGATGTTGACGATGCGCGCGCGTACGGTCGCCTCGTCGACGCGCATGGCGCGGGCGACCGCCTTGCGGTACAGCCTGATCTGCACGCCGTATTTTTTGCGCAGTTCCTCGTCATCCAGCTCCGAATACTTGTAGTCGATGACCTCGTACCCGTCGTCGCGTTCGACGAGCAGGTCGATGGCGCCCTGGTAGATGACCTCCTCGTCGGGCGCCCCCTCCTCGATCTCCGAGGCGGGAAGGCGCATGAGAAAGGTCTGTTCGCGCCGGATACGCCGCCCGGGAAGGGAGGCGAGGCAGGGAATGGCGAGGATGCGCCGCAGCTCCTCCGCGTCGAGCAGGTCTGCCTGCTGCTGCGTCAGCTCGCCGCACGCGAGCATCCGTCCGATCTCTTCGCCCGCGTCGCTGCCGTAGCGGACGTGCTGAAGGAAGGCATGGTAGGCGGTGCCCGCCTCCTTGCTCGTTTTTCCCGTGAACGTACCGCTCATCCCCGTTTGCGCCGGCGCCTCCAGCGCCTGCTCGTGCAGAAGCCCGGTCGCCGAGTTCTTGACGCGGCGGTACACGCTGTCCGCATAGCGGTAGGGTTTTTGATAGACGGCGAGGATGCGCGCGACCCTCTCTTCGTCCGGACGATGCACATAGTCGTGGCGCACGGGCACGGCCTCGGGCGCGGCGGTACTCTGCGAAAAATACCTGCTGCACTTTTCGAGATCGACGAGGTCGGAAAACTGTTTGGCGAGCGCGGGCGACGCCGCCTTATTGGTGCGCCGCTTGAAGAGAACGTGCAGGCGGTACTTGGCGCGCGTCATCGCGACGTAGAGCAGATTCTGCCCGCCCTTGCGATCCTCCGCCTGCGTGCGCAGCTTGCTCGCCATGCGCAGGATGTTTTCGGAATAGGTCTTGCCGTCGCAGTCGAACGACATGGGCGCGGCGAGAAATTCCTCCGTCCACCTGACGTCCGCCGCCCCTCTCGGTTCGCCCGGCGGGGGCACCGTTCTCGTGAGATCGTCCTCCGTTCCCGCGAGAAAGACGACGGGATACTCCAGCCCCTTGGAGGCATGGATGGTGAGGATCTGCACGGCGTTGTCGCCGCCCACCGGCGAGAATTTGATCTCCATCCCCTTCATGCGGATGCGGGCGAGAAAGGCGTTGACGCCCGTCTCCTCCCCTTCGGCGACCAGACGGCGGGCGCGCGCGAGGCACTCCGCACCGCCCGGACGGGCGGCGATCTGCACTTCCAGCCCCTCGGCGAGCAGCTCGTTCATGAGATCGGCCGCCGTGCGCACCCGCGCGTGCACGCGCAGTCTTTCGGTCAGCTCTTCAAACCGAAGCAGCTTTTTCGCAACAGCGTCATCGGGATTTTGTTCCCGGAACGCCTTGCACGCCGCGCGGAAGCTGCCGTATTCCGCGCCCTTCGTCCGCCGCACGCGCAGCAGCTCGCACTCGGTCATGCCGCCCGCGAAGGACAACAGCGCCGTGACGTAGGGGATGTCCTGCTCGGGATTGTCGATGTACTTGAGCCACTCGATGAGCAGCTGCACCTCGGGGCAGTCGAGGATGTTCACGTCCGACGAAGTCGTATACGGGATCCCCAGCTCCGCAAGCGCCGCGGCGATGCTCTCCGCGTCTCCGGTGCGCTTGCGGCACAGCACGACGATGTCGCCCGGCTGCACCTTCTTCTCCTGCTCCGCGTCGACGTCGTACCACGTCGTTCCCAACTCACTGCGGATGAGGTTCGCCGCCTGCCTGCCGAAGGCATCGGGGCGGCGCACGGGCGCGTGCCCGAGCACGGAGTACACGCCGCGCTCGGCGGCAAGCTCCTTTTCGCCCTTGTCGAGCGCATGAAAGCACACCTCTCCCTTATACTTTTCGCCGTACCGCTCTCCGCCCTCCATCTTTTCGTAACCGGGCACGAGATCTTCAAAGACGCAGTTGACCGCGGCCAGGATGTTCTCTGCCGAGCGGAAGTTGCGGGAGAGCGGCATACACGTCATCTCCCGCGTCTTGCGCTCGAAGAACGCCGAATCGCTCCCGCGGAATCCGTAGATCGCCTGTTTGGCGTCGCCGACGAGAAAGACTTCCTCCCCCGCGATGCCCGAGAGGATGGCCTCCTGCACGGGGTTGACGTCCTGATATTCGTCGACGAAGACGACGCGGTACCGCGCGCGCAGTTCCGCGCGCACCGCCTCATCCCGCAGGATCTCCAGCGTAAAATGCTCGAGGTCGTTGTAATCGAGCGCGCCCGCCTCCCGTTTTTCCGCGGCAAAGGCGTCGTCGTAGGCGAGCAGCAGGCGGCCGAGCGCCGCCGCGATCTGCGCCGCGCTGTCAAAGCGCGCAAGCTCCTCCTCGCGCGTGCCGATCGCACCGAACATCTTTTTGATCGCATTCACTTCGGCGCGCACCTGTTCGTAAAATCCGATCGCCGCTTCCTGCTCCGGCGTCCGGTCTGTCTTGGAATATTTCGCCTTCCGCGTCCTGAGACGAAGCGCCTGAAAGGCGTCCCTGCGGGCAAACAGATCGCCCTGCGCACACGCATCGGCGTCGTCGAGGATGCCCTCGACGGTCTCGCAGAGGTCTCCGCCCGCCTCGGTCAGCATTTCGCGGCGCACGTCGAACAGACGGCGAAGCTCCCGGAGCGTCCGGTCGGCATCTTCTGCGATCTCGCCGCACGCCCGGTCGAACAGCGACCGATCGCCCATCTTCTGCAGCCGATCCCGGTAGTCGGCAAAGCCGCGCACCGAAGTATAGATCTTGCGCAGAACGGCGCGCAGCGTCTCGTCGCTGTTCTTGGCATAGTAGACGCGCAGCAGCGCCGTAAGATCGGGATCCTCCCTCTCGTATGCCGCCTCGAACACGGCGTCCATCGCACGGGCGGAGAGCGTCATGCCCTCGGCGCCCTTGGGGTCGATGATGCGGAAGGCGGGGTCGACGTCCGCAAGGTAGAAATACGACCGCACGAGCCGCCCGCAGAAGGCGTGGATGGTGCTGATCTCGGCGAGGGGAAGGGCGTCGAGCTGCGCCTTGAGGTGCGCCGTGTCGGCGCCGCCCTCGCACATCCGCTCCATGAGCGCCGCACGCAGCCGCTCGCGCATCTGCGCCGCCGCCTTGGAGGTGAACGTGACCGCGAGCAGATTGCGCACGTCCTCGCCGCCCGTAATGAGACCGATGAGGCGCTCGATCATGACATACGTCTTGCCGCTGCCCGCCGAAGCGGACACGATGATCGCGTCGCGCGCGTCGATCACGCGCTGTTGTTCGGGGGTAGGCCCCTGTTTTTTGCGTTCGCTCATACTCCCCTCCCGTTCGCCTTATCTGCGATGGCGGCGATGTCCTGCGGCTTGACGGAAGACTCCTTCCGCGCGGGGCCGTCATACCCGCACGCCCCGCGGAAGGGGCAGTAATCGCACGCGCCGTCGTAGGGGGAGGGCGCGATCTCCCCGTTGCGCAGCTCCTCGAGCGCGCCCTGTACGACGAGGCGGGAATAGCCGAGGAAGTCGGAAAACTCCTTCGCCGTCATTCCCCCCTTGCCGTCGATGATCTGCTGCTCGCGCTCCCGTTCGAAGACGGGGGCGGTGTTGTCATAAAAGCCCGACATCAGAAAGGACTTCTCGTCCGCCTTGGAAAACTCGTCCTTTGCGGCGAAGTAAAACGCCCCCGCGGGTTTTTCGTCCTGCGCGACGGAGAGCAGATACAGCTCGAGCTGCAGATTCCTGCCCGTGTAGTACGCCGTCGCGTCCGCACTCGCCGAACCCGTCTTGTAGTCGATGATGCGCACATACCCGTCCGCCTCGTCCACGCGGTCGGCCTTGCCCGTCACGCCGAGATCGGCGAGCCGGATGCCCGTTTCCTCCGCGCGGATGCGGAAGGGCGAGATGTGGACGGAGCGCCAGGCGTCGGCCGCCGCCTTCCGGCAGACGGCGACGAGGCGCGCGCGGCTGTAATCGCCCGCCTTGCTCCCGCCGAACACCGTATAGCGCGCGTCGGCGTAGAGCGCCTGCGCGATCTCGCCGGCGCGCGCACGGCAGGCGTCCTCGTCGGGGAGCGTATCCAGCTCGGGGGCGATGCGTTCCAGCACTTCGTGGAGGAACGTTCCCGCCCCGCGCGCGACGGAGGATGCCTCGTCGCGCTCGGACAGGCGCAGAACGCCGCTTAAAAATCCCTTATAGGGACAGTTGAAATAGGTTTCGAGCAGGGTGGGCGAGACGGCGCCGTCGATCACGCTGCCGATCTCGCCGGCAGACTTCTTTGCGCTCCCCTCGATCATCCGCAGGATCTCCCCCTCGCCGCTGCGTTCGAGCGCCGCCCAGATGGAGGAGGAAAAACTCTCGTCGTAGGACGCCGCACGCTCGAAGGCGGCGCTCCCGCGCAGGTAGGCGAGCAGCGCGGGGATGCGCTCGGCGCACAGATAGGGAAAGGGATCGGGCAAGGGCGCGGAACGGAAGAGGGAGGCGCACGAGGCGAACAGCTCCCCCGCCACCGTCTCCTTGCCGCAGATGCTGACGGGGCGGCTCACGTAGAGCTGCTCCCGGAAACTGCACACGTTGCGCGCAAGCGATTCGCGGGCGCGCGCGTTGACGACGGCGATGGCGGGACGGATATCCACGCCCTGCTCGCCGAGCTTGGCGATCTCGCGGTCGGTGATGAGGGCGGTATCCTCCCCCGCGGGGGGAAGGGCGTCCGTTGCGCCCGCCACGAACACGATGTCGACGCGCCCGAAGCGGCTCGCCACCGCGTCGCCCAGAAAGACGGCGTCCGCAAGCACGGGGATCATGGCGCGCTTGAGCGCATCGGCGGCGCCCGAGAAGAGGACGGAAAATTCGCGCGCGCCGAACGTGCGGTCGCCCGCGACGACGTCGATCTCGTCGAGCAGCCCGTCGAGCGGTTTGAGGGAGAGAAAATCGCGTTCGGCGCCCTCGAAGGAAGCGGCGAGCGCGTCGCACGTCGCGTCCGCGTCCGTCAGGGTGCGCAGCGCGCGGATCCCCTCGATGAACGCACGCCCCGTCCCGCGGGCGGGCAGCACGCCGAGCACCTGCCCCATCCGCCTGTGGGCAGCCGCAAGCACGGCGGGATCGCCGAAGTCCTTGGCGTCCGCGCGCAGAGCGCTCTTATAGGCGCCCCGCCAGCCGCCGTATTTGGCGAGATAGTTGCGGTAGGCATCGCTCTCGCCGAAGCAGACGTTCGACGCCACGGCGTCCACCGAGGCGGGCGTTCCGCCGTCCGCCACGGCGCGCAGCACGTCTGCCGTGAAGGCGCAGAAGGGATGGCGCAAAAAGGAGCGCTTGACGTCCGCAAAATAGGGGATCTTATAGGCGTCGAACGCCTTTTCGAGCACGGGAAAGCCGGAGGCGGGCGCAAGCACGGCGATGTCGCGCCAGCGCTTCCCCCCGTCGATTGCCCGCCGGATGGCGGCGCAGATGGCGCGCGCCTCCGCCGCCTCGTCCTGCGGCTGCGACAAAAAGACGTTCTCCGCCTGCACGGGCTTTTGCGCGGCGGACGCGGCGGAGAACAGGCCGCGGCGCAACCGCTCCGCCTCCCCCTTGAGGGAGCTTTCTCCCTGAACGAACGTAACTTCGCAGCCGTCGCACGCCTCGCGGAATGCCCGCACGCTCTCGCCGGTGTCGTACACCGCCCGGGAGGCGGGCAGGATGCCCGTCAGGGAATGTGCGCACAGGGCAGCGGTGCGGATGCCCTCGATGCCCTGTTTGGTGAAAGAGGAAAATCCGAAAAAGATGAGATTGTCCGCCTGCGCGCAGCACGCGCGCAGGCGATCGGGCAGCAGGGCGAGATAGCCGTTCTCGTCGAGCAACTCGTGCTCGCGCAAAAAGGCGGTATATTCGTCAAAGACGAGCGCGAGATCGGAGAGTTTGTCCCGCAGCGTGCCCTCCGCCTGCTCCGCGCCCCGTCGCAGATCGTCGCTCCCCACGCGGGAGGCGGCGAGCTGGGCGATCGTCTCATAGACCGCCTCGGCGGCGGAGGGAGAGAAGCGGGCGAGCTTTCCCTTGCAGCGGATGAGGATGGAGGTGACCGCCGCGACGGAACCCTGTTTGGACAGCACCTGCCCCGCCCCCGAAAGAAAGCGCGCGAACGTCGTGACTTCGGTCTGGAAGGTCGCCCCGCAGTCGCGCAGCACGGCGCGCTCCGCGAGCAGCGTGAGCGCGTCCTCGCAAAAGACGAGCGTGCGCTCCCCCCTCTCCTGTGCGGCGGCGACGCAGTCGGAAAGTCTTGCGAGCGCGTCCTCCGTCATCGGTTCCCCATAGAGCGTGATCATGGCGTCCTCCTTCCGGTCATTTGCTCCATTATATCATACTTTTCATAAAATTCTCGACTAATTTCAGCGATTATTTTTTACAAACGCAAAAAAATATGCTATAATGGGCGAAAAGAGAATGTTCCAACGGAGTTGTTTATGAAAAAGAGACATCTTGCCTGCCTTGCGCTGGCAGCGCCCGTGTTCGCCCTCTCCGCCTGCACGACCGGGACTGCCGGGCTTGCGCTCTCGGCAAACTGGTTCCTGCGCACGGGAGACACCCCCACTTCGAGCGCCAACGAGACGCTCGAATATACCGTCTCCTTCCGGGCGGAGGCGTCCAATACCTTCCTCACCTACGAGGAGGGCAGCTATCAGACCGTTCTCACGGCGGAGAACACCGCGCTCGCGGACGGCAGCTCGGAGATGTGCTATCACCTCACCTCCACCCTCTCCATTCCCGTCGTCTACACGGTGAACGGCGAGAGCGCGCGCTTTGAGGACAGCGTCGTCTCCGACGTGTGGTTCCGCGACGTCAGCCACTCGCTGCAGCCCGTGCGCAGCGTCAAAAAGGTGGTCACGCACACCCCCGTCACGACGGAACCGACGTCGCTCGATTCGGCGTACAGCGCCTACGAATATACCTATACGGTCACCTACGACGCGGGCTGCACGACCGCCTCGATCGAGACGGTGTACACACAGCCCGAGGCGCAGCCGCACAGCGAGACCGTCTCCATCGCAAGCTCGGGCGGCACCTTCTTTGACAACGAGCAGATCCTGTTCGCCCTGCGCGGCGTCAGCTTTTCGTCCGGGTTCTCCTTCCAGACCATCAACCCCGTCAAGTACGCGACCGCGACGGTGAGCACCGCCGAGACGCCCGCCTCCGCAGAGGAGACGCTCCCCTTCTCGATCGACGGCACGGAGGGCGACCACACGCTGACGACGTACACTTTCTCCATCGGCTACGGCGGCACCAATCCCGGGCAGCCGCAAACGCTCACCTATGCGGGCGTGACGGACGCCAACAACAACCTCTACCGCAGCGCCCTGCTGCGCATGGAGGCGCCCGTGATGAACTCGCTCGGCACACTCGTCTACGAGCTGAAGAGCGCGACCTTCTGACAAACAAAAAATCCCGAGCAGCGCTCGGGATTTTTTTGATGACGTATTACCGGTAGGGATCCTTCCCGTACAGTGCGCCGACGTTGTCGGCGTATTTTTTTGCCTTGTCGTACTGGCGCAGGTCGATGCCCTCCGCCGCGTCCTGGATCTTTTTCTTCTGCTCGCGCGTGAGCTTGGTGGGCACTTCGACAAGGACGCGCAGATACAGATTGCCCGTGCCGCTGCGCGAACGGATGCCCTTGCCGCGCACCGTGAACGTCGTCCCCGACTGCGTCCCCTCGGGGATCTGATAGTCGAAGGTGTCGTCAAGCCCGGGCACCTTGACGGTGCCGCCCAGCGCCGCCGTCTTGAAGGAGATGGGTAGCTCGACATAGAGATCCATGCCCTTGCGCTGGAAGATGCGGTGCGGTTCGACGCGGATGACGAGGATGAGATCGCCGGGCGCGCCGCCCTCGGCGGACGCCTGCCCGTAGCCGCGCTTGCGGATGTACGATCCGGTGTCCGCGCCCGCGGGGATATCCACCTTGATGCGCGTCTCGCGGCGCACATAGCCCTTGCCCTTGCAGTCAGGGCACTTGTCGGTGACGATCTTGCCCCTGCCGCCGCAGTCGGGGCAGGCGCCCACACGGACGGTGCGGCCGAACATGGTATCCTGCGTGAAGCGAACCTGTCCTTTGCCGCCGCACTTTGTACAGGTGCGCATGGCGGTGCCGCCCTTCGCGCCCGTTCCCTTACAGGAAGGGCACGGCTCGTTGCGCGAATAGGTCACCTCCTTGGTGCAGCCCTTGGCGGCGTCCATAAAGCTCAGCGACAGGGTGAGCTGGATGTCCTCGCCCGTCGTATCGCGCTGCACGGAGGCGCTGCCGCCGAAGCCCTGGAAGATGCTGTCGAAGATGTCGCCGAATCCCGAAAATCCGCCGAAGCCCGAGAATCCGCCCGCGCCGCCGGCGCCGCCCATGCCGCCCATACCCGGGTGTGCCTGTTCATAGTCGTAGGCGGCGCGCTTCTGTTTGTCGGAGAGCACCTCGTTCGCCTCGTTGATCTCCTTGAATTTTTCCGCGGCGAGCTTGTCGCCGGGGTGAAGATCGGGGTGGTACTGCTTGACGAGCTTTTTGTACGCCGCCTTGATCTCCTCCTCCGT
>CALVWN010000059.1 GCA_944367415.1 uncultured Clostridia bacterium
CACACCCGCGTTGACGAGCGTCAGCCGCAGCTCCGGGCGGAACGCATTGAGCATCCCGTGCAGAAGTTTGACATACCCCGTTCCCAGCCTGTCGCCCGTCGAAAGTTTGTCCGCATCCGTCGTGGAATCGCCCGCAAAGACGATCACGTCCTCATTTTTCAGCGTCATCGTCTTTCCTCACAGATAAAATCTGACGACAGATTCCTTCGTCACGTCCGCGCGGAACACGGTATACACGACATCGGAATCGGGCGCGCTCTTCCCCGCATTGAGCGGGAAGGCGGACGCATCCCTGCCGGCGCGCCCGAGGGCAGCCTCGGCGCCGTTGACGGTGACCTTTCTGACCGTTTCCCATCCCTTGAGACAGTGCATCCGGACGGCGATCTCGCGCTCCTTGCAGGCGCGTTCCCCCGCGAAAGAACCTTCCGCCGCGGAGAGCGTCAAAACGAACGCATTCTCCGCCCCGTCAAAATGCGCCTCATATGCACTCGTGCGGAACGCGCCGCTCTGATAGGCGAGCGTCTCGCCGTCGTCCTCGTAGAGGTACCCCGCGTCCGAGCTTTCCCTGTCGGGATAGCAGTCGAATACGAGCTTGTCCCACTTCTGCTCTTTGGTGTTCCTTGCCTCGTGTGCGAGCGGGATGACCGCTCCGAGCCGCACGAAGAGCGGCATTTCCCTGATTCCGTAATGCTTGTTGACGGATCTGCCGCCTGCATACGTCTTGCCGTCGAACACATCCAGCCATTTCCCGGCAGGCAGATAGACCGCATTCCGGCATTTCTCGGAGGCCTCGCCGTATTGGAGCGCGCAGCACGCCTCCCCGCCCGCCTGGAAATAATCCACGCGCACCGTGTGGGGCTTCCCGCCCTCTACGACCTTGAGCGCAAAGAACATTGCCGAATGAAGGGTGTTGTCCTCGAGCACCTTTTCCCCGTCGACCCAGACGGTCGCACCGTCGTCCAAACTCAAAAACAGCTGCACGTCCGTGTCGAACTGCACCGTCGTCTCGAACCGTGCGGAGAAATCGATGATCGGCACCCCTTTTTCGGGCGATTTATGCTCGAGACGCATTTCGAGTTTCTCATACTCCGCCTCGGCGATCGGCGCGCCCTTCCACTCCCTGCCCGCAAAGTAGGTCGCCTTGACGGGCGCGAGATAGTTCTTTTTCGGAACGTCGACGGGGCAGATGCCCGCAATGGGCTGCACGAAAATGTCCTCACCGATCAGATAGCTCCTCTCCGTCCTTGCACGGCGATCGTCGGGATAGTTCCACGCGAGCGGCCGGCAGACGGGAGCGCCAAACGCATAACTCTCGTATGCCGCCCGATACAGAACGGGCAGCAGGCGATAGCGCAAGTTGTTGTACTCCCGCACGATGGAGAGCGTCTCCTCATCATACGCCCACGGGTCGCGCGTGCGCTTGACGACATTCGTGCAGTGCGGGCGGAAGACGGGCGAGAGCGTTCCGAACTGCATCCAGCGGACAAACTGTTCCTTGTCGGGATCGCCCAGATGCCCGCCGCAGTCGGCGTTGATATAGGGAACACAATTCGCGCTCGCCCGCACGAGGGATGCGACTTCCTGCGCGAGCGAATTGGCGTCGCAGAAGATATCCCCCGTCCACTGGATGGAATAGCGGTGGCTCGCCGTGTCCTTGATGCCCTGATAGCACCCGTTGGCAATGTTGACGACGTTGCCCATGATGACGGGACGGCGGCAGGGCTTTCCGCCCGCCTTTTCCTCATAGAAATGCCGCGTGATCTCCGTGAACAGATACAGCCCGAAGGTCTCCCAAAACACGTTTTCGGAGGGCGAAAGAAGATGGGTGCCCCAGTTGCGGTCATACCACCAGGTATCCAGCCCGAGCGCGAGGAGGGATTGCAGCTTCTCCTCGCGGTAGGCGATCTCGGCGGCGTCGAATACGCTCTTCGTTCCCGCGGCGGGTTCGGGGTGGTCGTTGAACATGATCTCCACGCCGTGTTCGTGCGCAAAATCAAAGAAGCGCTTCATGTCGGGGAAGAGCTTGGTGTTGATGTCATACCCCCACCCTTGCCGACAGTCACGCCAGTCGGTATCGATGACCATATTGTCGAGCGGAACGCCGTGCTTTTCGTAGTCGAGGATGAGCTGTTTCGCCTCCTCCTCGGTATAGGCATAGTATTTGCTCTCCCAGCCGCCCAGCGTGGAGAGGCGCACGAACTCGCATCTGCCCGTCAGTTCCACATACAGCCTGCGCAGCATCTTGTAGTCCTTTTGACACAAAATGAGATAGACGTCCTGCGCATTTTCTTCCACGACATACTCGCCCTTGCGCTTGACGGAGTAGCCGCCCTCGGGCAGGAGGATGCGCGGGCAATCAAAGACGGGAAACACTTCGGGCGTGTTCCAGACGGGCGGCAGCTCGCCGCTGTTTGCCTTCTTGCGGTAGGTATAGACGCGCTTGCCCCGCTTTTCCAGCCGCACGCCCGCGAGCGAATTGCCGCGCTCGGGAAGATAAAGTTCGTAGTCTCCGAAGCAGATGACGTTCTGTTCGACAGAGTAGGCGACCTGCGTTCCCCTGTACTCACCGCGGTCGGGAATAAAGAAGGTATTCCCGTCGCAAAACTGCCCCTTCCGGGCAACTTCGATGCGCACGATCTGCTCACTCAGAAGCTGTACGCGGAGGTTGCCCCACCTGATCTGTTCCATATTTTTTCTCCTTTGCAAAATGCCGGGAGCCGCCTCGTCCGGGCGCCCCGTGTTTCGTGGAAAGTATACCATATTTTTCCCGTAATTGCAATGTATTTCAGAACATTCTCTGCCGGCATTTTTTTGGACTTTCCCCGCCCCGCCGAAAAAAATATGCGCCCCGCATCCTGCGGAGCGCATCGCTGTCATTGTATTCCGACGTACGTTATCCGTCGCAGCGCACGAGCGTGAGCGTCACCTTGTCGCCGTTGACGTCAAGTTCCTTCTTAAATCCCTCCGCGTCGCCTTCCTGCACGCTTTTCGCGAGGACGTCTGCGGCAAAATCGCCCCTCTCGAGCATTTTCTTCGCCCTGCCCTCTGCGTGGTAGTAAACGCGGATGCGGTCGGTGACCTCAAAGCCCGCCTCTTTTCGCATCGTCTGCACCTTGGAGACCAGCTCGCGCTCGCAACCCTCGTCCAGAAGATCCTCCGTGAGCCGGGTGTCGAGGGCGACCGTGATGCCGCCGCCCGCCGCCGCGGAATACCCCTCCGCCGACTGCGTGAAGATCTGCAGATCTTCCTCGGCAAGGAACACCGTTTCGCCGTCGATCTCCGCCTCGAACGTGCCGCCGCCGCGCACCGCGGAGACGACCGCCGCGCCGTCGCAGTCTGCAAGGAAAGCGGTGATCGCCTTGAGCTTCTTGCCGTACTTGGGGCCGAGCGTGCGCAGCTGGGGCTTTAAGACATATTTCACGAGCGAGGCGCCGTCCTCGACGAAGGTGAGCTTTTTGACGTTGAGTTCGTCGAGCGTGACCGCGGCAAGCTCCCCTTCGAGGGCGAGCGGGCGGTTGCTCGCGACGAGCATCTCGGCGAGCGGCTGACGGTTTTTGAGATTTCCCGCGTTGCGGGCGGCTCTTCCGAGGGCGACGACGTCCAGAACGTCCTTCATGCCCTTTTCCAGGGCGGGATCGATGAAGCTCTCGTCGGCGACGGGGAAGTCGCACAGATGCACCGATTCGGGCGCGTCGGGATAGAACTGCGGCACGAGATTGCGGTACATCATCTCCGCCATGAAGGGCGTATAGGGCGCGATGACCTTTGCGAGCGTCGTGAGCACGGTGTAGAGCGTCGTGTACGCCGCCGCCTTGTCCTCCGTCATCTCGCTCCCCCAGTAGCGCTCGCGGCCGCGGCGCACATACCAGTTGGAGAGCACGTCGGAGAAGTCCTGGATCTCGCGCGCGCTGTCCGTGATGTTGTAGGCGGCTAGCTTTTTGTCGACGTCCTTGACGAGCGTGTTCAGCCCGGACAGCACCCACTTGTCCATGAGGGAGAGCTTGCACTTCTTCAGATCGTACTTGGAGGGATCGTACTTGTCGATCTCGGCATAGAGCGTGAAGAAGGCATAGGTGTTCCAGAGCGTGCCCTGGAACTTGCGCTGCACCTCGCTGACCGCCTCGGTGCCGAAGCGGGACGGGATCCACGGCGCGCTGTTGGTATAGAAGTACCAGCGCACGGCGTCGGCGCCCTGCTTGTCGAGCACGCTCCAGGGGTCGACGACGTTGCCCTTGTGCTTGCTCATCTTGATGCCGTCCTTGTCGTTGACGTGTCCCAGGACGATGCAGTTCTTGAAGGGCGCGCGGTCGAAGAGGATGGTCGAGATGGCGAGCAGCGTATAGAACCAGCCGCGCGTCTGGTCGACCGCCTCCGAGATGAAGTCCGCGGGGAAGGTCTCCTCGAAGAGATCTTTGTTTTCAAAGGGATAGTGATACTGCGCAAAAGGCATGGAGCCGGAGTCGAACCAGCAGTCGATGACCTCGGGCGTGCGCTTCATCTTGCCGCCGCACTTGGGGCAGGTGCAGACGAGATCGTCAAGATAGGGCCGGTGCAGCTCGATATCGCCCGTGACGTGGCACTTCTCCTTCAGCTCCGCCTTGGAGCCCATGACCTCGATCTCGCCGCAGTCCGGGCACACCCAGACGGGGAGCGGCGTGCCCCAATAGCGGTCGCGCGAGAGTCCCCAGTCGATGACGTTTTCGAGGAAGTTCCCCATGCGCCCTTCCTTGATGGTCTCGGGCATCCAGTTGACCGAGCGGTTGGCGGCGATGAGGTGCTCCTTCACCTTGGTGACCTCGATGAACCACGAGGAGCGCGCATAGTAGAGAAGAGGCGTATCGCACCGCCAGCAGAAGGGATAGCTGTGCTCGAAGGGGATCTTCTTGAACAAAAGCCCCTTCTCCTCGAGCATCTCCATGACGAGCTTGTCCGCCTTCTTGGCGAACAGGCCGTTGAGCTCGGGGCAGCGCTCGTCAAAGCAGCCGCGCTCGTTGACGAGCTGCACGACGGGAAGATGATAGCGCTTGCCCACCTTGTAGTCGTCCTCGCCGAACGCGGGTGCAATGTGGACGACGCCCGTGCCGTCCGTGAGCGTGACGTAGCCGTCGCACACGACGTAGTACGCCTTCTCGCGGAAGCTCCCCTGCGCCCAGGAGAAGAGCGGCTCGTACTCGGTGCCCTCGTACTCCTTTCCCGTGCGCTTTTCGACGACGGTATACGTCTCAAAGAAGGAGGGCACGAGCGCCTCGGCGAGGATGTAGTGCGCGCCGTCCGCCTCGATCTCGACGTACGTCTCGTCGGGGTTCATGCAGAGCGCCACGTTGGAGGGAAGCGTCCAGGGCGTCGTCGTCCAGGCGAGGATATAGGTATTCTCCCGCCCCTTTACCTTGAACCGCGCGACGACGGAGGTCTCCTTGACGTCCTTATAGCCCTGCGCCACCTCGTGCGAGGAGAGCGCCGTGCCGCAGCGCGGGCAGTATGGAACGATCTTGTGCCCCTTGTATAAGAGCCCCTTCTTCCAGATCTCCTTGAGCGCCCACCACACCGACTCGATATAGTCGTCGTGATAGGTGACGTAGGGGTTGTCCATATCCACCCAATAGCCGACGCGGTCGGACATCTTGCGCCACTCGTCGGTGTATTTCCAGACGGACTCCTTGCACTTCTTGATGAAGGGTTCGATGCCGTACTTTTCGATATCCTGCTTGCCGTCCATGCCGAGGGACTTTTCCACCTCCAGCTCGACGGGAAGCCCGTGCGTATCCCAGCCCGCCTTGCGCAGGACGTGCTTGCCCTTCATCGTCTGATAGCGCGGGATGATGTCCTTCATGACGCGCGTCAGAATATGCCCGATGTGCGGCTTGCCGTTTGCCGTGGGCGGGCCGTCGAAGAAGGAAAACTCCTCCCCTCCCTCGTTCTTTTTGACGGATTTTTCAAAGATGTCGTTCTCCTTCCAGAAGGCGATGACTTCCTTCTCGCGGTCGACAAAGTTGAGCGACGTGTCTACTTTGCGGTACATACCATCCTCCTCGGTTTTCAAAAAAATAAGCCACCGTATTTTGGACAAATACGATGACTTTGTAACCACCAAAACATACGAACATATGCCGCAGGGGATAACGGGCTGCGACCCCGTGCGGAGTTACTTGTGTTCTCCCCGCAGGCACGAGCGGTGATACCCGGATCTCTCCTCCGTCTCCCCTTTCAGCTTGCGGGAAGCTCTCTGTGCGGAGGGCGCAAGGCCCGGACGCGTCCTCTCTTGGCGCCATATCGGTTTTTTTTCTATTATACCCCTTCCGCGCCCGTTTGTAAAGCGTTTTTGAGGAAATTTCTCACGGCGCCGCCGGAGGCCTGCGCGGCGCAAGCGGCGAGAAGTCGAATTTCCACCTGCCGTCCTTCTTCACGAGCTTGTCGTACGCCCACATGAGATAGGCAAGCGCGAGAAAGACGACGAGCAGGATCGCCACCCATCCCATGACGCCGCCGTACCCGAGCGCGTTGACGTCGAGGAAAAAATAGGGATAGACAAAATCCGGCACGCACGCGCCGAGCAAAAAGATATACGCGACGTAGGCGAGCGGGATGATGACGCTCCAAAGCGGCGCGAACACGTTCAGCGTGCGGTGTTCGTCGAAGAGAAAGAAATCGAGCAGAAAGAGCAGGGGCGCAAACACATGATAGGAAAGGTTTCCCAGATCGCGCCAGAATCCCGCCGTGAAGGGATCCGCCAGCAGAACACAGTAGACGAGAAAGGTCACGAGGATCATGACGGTCGTCATGAACTTGAAGAGCCGGATCTTGTTGTTGTGCCCGCGCCGCTCCCCCGCGCGCACCCGCCTGACGTTGTCGGCAAGGACGATGACGGAGACGGCGAACACGAAATAATTGGAGATGCAGGTATAATACTTGAAGGTCTCCCAGGAAGGTTCGAACGGCCCCTGCCCCACATAGACCAGGTTGAAAGAGAACAGCACCGCGAGCGCCGAGACGCAGCACAGTACGATGCGGTAGATCATCTGCGTGAGAAGATCGTCTCTCATCCCGGCCTCCTTCAGTCGAACAGACCGCGCCGCTCGCGCACGCGCGTCGCCTGAAACCCCGCCTCGTTGACGCACGCCATGAGCGCGTCGTCCGGAAGCGTCGTCTCCACGAAGATGATGCCCTTCATGAAATTCGCCTTGGCGCCCGTGACGCCGTCCAGAAGGAGCAGCTTGCGCTCGGCGCGCTCGGCGCAGCGCTTGCAGCACATTCCGTCCACTTCGATCACACGTTTCATCATGTTCCTCCCTGCGGCAGCCGTCGCTTACAAAAACAGAATGAGTACCCCGACGAGAAGTCCCGCGAGCATCGCCACGGCGGGCGCCTTGGAGCGCCACATGAGGATGGACTCGGGGAGCAGTTCGCCGAACACGACATAGAGCATCGCGCCGCTCGCAAAGCTCAGAGAGATGGTGAGGCTGACGGGGCTGAGCGCGCCGAGAAAGTACCCGACGATCGCGCCGATGATGGTGGGCGCTCCCGTGACGGCGGTGAGGAAGGCCGCCTCCGCCTTCTTCATGCCGCCCGCCGCAAGGGGCACGGCGACCGACATCCCCTCGGGCACGTTGTGAAGCCCGATGACGATCGCGACGGCAAGGCTGCCGATGCCGCCGTTTGCGAGATCGCTCGCATAGGACGCGCCGATGACCATGCCTTCCGGGAAATTGTGCAGGGCGATCGCAAATGCCATGACAAGCCCCGCGAGAAAGAGTTTGCGGCGGGACTTCTGCTGCTTGTTCTCCTCGTACTCCTTCTTGTGCTCCTCATAGTGATCGCTGTGGATCAGCTCGGAGAGCTGGTCGGCGGTCTTGGGGTGCTGCTTATCGATGTGCTTGACCTCGGGATTGGTCTTTTTGTCGATGAGCGCGTTGAGCAGGTAGATGACGCCGAAGCCGACCGCCGTCATGCCGATGACGAGAAAGACGTTCCCGACCGAATCGGGCGCCTGACCGAGTGCGTCGGACAGCAAATCGAGGCAGACGATACAGAGCATGACGCCGCCCGCAAAACTTAAGAGCAGGCTGACGAGTTTCTCCGAGTTGCGGGTAAACAGGACGCCGATAAGGCCGCCGATCCCCGTTCCGCCCACCCCCGCGATGGCGGTGACGATCACCACATACAGGAATGGATCCATACATTTCTCCTTGGTAAACGGACGGCGCAGACGCAGAGCCTCGCGCCGTAACTTTTTTATTATAACACATCCGCGCCCGATTGTATATGATTTCGGGAGACCCGCGGGAGATTTTTTTGAATTTTCCGTGCGGCGGATTGACAAACCCCGGCAAAAAGGGTATAATGCAGGGCAAAATTTGCTTGCGAGGTATCACTATGCGCGTGCTTGCCGTCAACGACATCTCCTGCGTGGGGAAGTGTTCCCTGACCGTCGCCCTGCCCGTCCTCACGGCGTGCGGTCTCACCTGCGACATTCTGCCCACCGCCCTCCTCTCCACCCACACGGGCGGATTTACGGGATACACCTTTCTTCCCCTCGACGAGGAAATGAAGAAGATCGCCGATCACTGGGAGACGCTGGGGCTGAAGTATGACCTCATCTACAGCGGATATCTGGGCAGCCGCGCGCAGATCGACTTCGTCAAAGACATCCGCCGGCGCTTTCTGAAGGAGGACGGCGTGTTCGTCGTCGACCCCGTGCTCGGCGACAACTTCACCTTCTACAAGGGCTTTGACGACGCCTTCGCAAGGGAGATGCTCTCGCTGTGCGCCGAGGCAGACTACATCCTCCCCAACGAGACGGAGAGTTTTCTTCTGACGGGCACGCGCGACTTTTCCAAGGCGCTCGGAACGCTGCACGAAGTCTGCCCCCATCCCATCATCACGGGCGCAAAGTCGGAAGAAGAGTACAATATCTACTACATGGACGGAGAGGAGAAGCGCATGCCCATCCCCTGCGTCGAAGGTTCCTTCCACGGCGCGGGCGACGTGTTCGCCTCGGCGCTGTGCGGATGCCTCATGCGCGGGCTGCCGCTGGAACGCGCCCTCTCGCTCACGGCACAGTTCTGCTACCGCGCCATCCTGCGCACGCAGCAGGAGGTCAAAGACAGGAAGTACGGCCTTTCGTACGAGCGCGAGATCTATCCCTTCCTCGACGCACTCGAGTCGGAGGCGCGCAACTGAAAGGAAAAACAATTTTCCGCATCTTTCCTGCCCCCGACAGTTGCTTTTTTCCCGACGCCGTGCTATACTGTATATGACACCTGCGGTGTTCGGAACGCAAATTAAGCGGAATCCACAAAGATGTTACGGGAACGTCGGTCGGCATTGCTATGCAAGGTCTGTTGACAGCTTCTGTCATACGGAAAGTCTGATGCTCTGTCGCCTCGTACCCACCTGCGAGAAGCGGGTTCACCATTCTTTGCGCTGCGGCACAGGCGGATGTCCTTCTTTTGTACCCATTTCGGGAGGTGCGTCCTCCCGCACGATCATAATGCGCCCCGAAGGTCTCTTCGGGGCGTTTTCGGAGGCACACGATGCAGACGGCGCATAAGGCAACGGAACGCGGAGCATGGCTTCGCCTGCTGCCGTGCGCCCTTTTTCTGCTCATCATGACTGCCATGACGGCAGCGGCGGAAGGATCGGGCGAGCGGGAGATCATCTTCCCCGAGGCAGCCGCCATCGCGCTCGGCGCCCTCGTCGCCCCGCGCCTTGCATGGCGCACGGACAAGGGGAGCATCCTGCTCTCCATCGCGCTGTGCGCCTGTCTGGGCGTACTCATCGTGCGCACGCTGCCCCTTCCCCTCGAATGGCAGCTGCTGCTCGCCTACTTTGTCGGGCAGATCGTCCTCATCGCGACGCGCACGGGGTTTGCGCCCCTCATCTCCGCCATCGTGCTGCCCGTGCTGCTGCAGACGCGCACCCTCGTCTATCCCGTCGCGGCGATCGTCCTCACCGCAGTCATCCTGCTCGCGCGCTGTCTTTCAGAGCGCCTCCGCCTGCGTCCGCGCGAAGGATTTTCCCCGCTGCCGCCGCCAGGCCGCGGCGATCTGCTTGCGCTCGCGCTGCGTACACTGCTTGCGGCGGCGATGTGCCCCGTCGCCGTCCGCACGGGATGGCGTTTTCTCGTCTGCCCGCCCCTGCTCGTGGCGTTCACCGAATTCAGCCGCCCGCAGAGCGCCGCCATGCGCACGCCGGTGCGCACCGTCCTGTTGCTCGGCGGCTGCGCCGCCATCGGCGCCGCGACGAGACTGCTCGGCACGGCGCTCGGCCTTCCCCTCGCCCTCCCGGCGCTTGCCGCGAGCGCGCTGCTCCTGCTTGTCCTCCTGCCGCAGCGGCTCTTTCTGCCGCCCGCCGCAGCCGTCACGCTGCTCGCCATGCTCCTTCCGGCATCCGATCTCGCCCTCTATCCCGTGCAGGTACTGTGCGGTGCGGCGATCTATGTACTCGCCGCCCTGCTGCTGTTCCGGCGGCGCCCCCTTCCGACATAAAAAAAGCGTTCCCGCGGGAACGCTTTTTTCGTTCATGATTGTTCCGCCGCCTGCGCGAGGAAATACTCCTGCGCGTTGAGCGCGTCGCCGAGCGTCTCCACGCGGCGGTATTCGCCGTCCGGGCAGAGCTTGCGCGCCTTGACGTTGTCGGCGAGCATCGTCCGCAGGAAGGCATCGATGCGCTCCGCGATGCGGGTGTCGAGCACGGGCGTCGCGATCTCCACGCGCTTGTCGGTGTTGCGCGTCATGAGGTCGGCGCTCGAAATATACATGACGCGGTCTTCCCCCCTTCCGAAGGAATACACGCGCGAATGTTCGAGGAAGCGCCCCACGATGCTGATAACGCGGATGTTCTCCGTCTTGCCGGGCACGCCGGGCAGAAGGCAGCAGATGCCGCGCACAATGAGTTCGATCTTCACGCCCGCCTCGCTCGCGGCGACAAACTTGTCGATGATCTCCTTGTCGGTGAGCGAGTTCATCTTGGCGAGGATGTACCCCTCCTTGCCCGCCTTAGCCTTTTCGATCTCGCGGTCGATATAGCGGATGAGTCCGCTCTTCAGCGTCTTGGGCGCAACGAGCAGCCGCTCGTAAGTAAAATCGGCGTTGCAGATGGCGACGTTGCGGAAAAACGCGACTGCATCCTCGCCGATCGCCCGATCCGCCGTCAGGATATTGAGGTCGGTGTACTGGCGGGAGGTGGATTCGTTATAATTCCCCGTGCCGAGATGGGTGATGTAGCGCAGCTCGTCGCCGTCCTTTAAGACGATGGAGATGATCTTGGAGTGAACTTTGTAGTTCTCCATGCCGTAGATGATGGTGCAGCCCGCCTCCTGCAGTTTGTTGGCGAAGTAGAGATTGTTCTCCTCGTCGAAGCGCGCGCACAGTTCGATGACGACGGTCACCTGTTTCCCGTTCTCGGCGGCGCGGCACAGAAGCTCCGCGATGCGCGAATGGTGCGCGAGCCGGTAAATGGTGATCATGATGGAGCTGACGCGCTCGTCCTTGGAACACTCCTCCAGAAGATCGACGACGGGATCCATGCTGTCATAGGGATAGGACAAAAACACGTCCTTCGCGGAGATGAGGTCGATGAGCGAGGGCGCCATCGATACCTCGCGCGGAACCGCGCCCTTGAAGGGCGGGTACTTGAGCTTTGCCGCTTCCTCGCGCGGCAGATAGTTGCCGACGGAGAAGAGGAACTTATAATCGAAGAACCGTTCGTCCGTAAAACAGAACTTTGGACTGATCTTGAGTACCTTCAGAAGGAAATCTTTGAGCTTGCTGTCCGCCCTGTCCACCTCGAGGCGGACGATGCCCATGCGGGCGCGCGATTCGACGCGCTGCTTCATGATCTCGGTGAAGTCGCGCTCCAGATCGGTGTCGTCGATCGCCGTGTCGAAGTCGGCGTTGCGCGTGACGCGCAGCATCATCTGATCGCTCACGGTGTATCCCGTGAAGGCAAGCCCGGCGAACAGACGCACCAGCTCCTCGAGCGGGATGAGGCGCACCTTCTTCTCCCCGCTCAGGCGGTAGAGCCGGTCGAGCGAGGGATTGACGGAGACGACGCCGATCATGCGCCGCCCGTCCTTTTCGAGCTGACAGATGACGTAGGTACGCTTGTTCTCGAACTGCATGAGCGGATGCTTCGCATCGAGCACCATGAGCGAGAGCAGAGGGAGGATGTGGTGCAGGAAGATCTCCCTGCACTCCTCCGTCTGACGGGGCGTGAGGTCGGACGCGCGCAGGATCTTGACGCCGTTTTTGGCGAGATCCTTGCGCAGCGCGTTGTAGCAGACGGAGCGCGCTTCGTACAGCCTTGCCGCCACTTCCGCAATGCCGTCGAGCTGCTTTGCCGCCGTGAGCTGCGTCTTGTTCTCCGTCGCCGTCGGCTCGGTGATGCTCTCGTTGACGAGACTTCCGACGCGCACCATGAAAAATTCATCGAGGTTGGACGTGAAGATGGACAAAAACTTGCATCTCTCCAGGAGCGGATTGGTGAGATCGACCGACTGGTCGAGCACCCGCTTGTTGAAGAGCAGCCAGCTGAACTCGCGGTTGACGTAGATATCGCGGATAAACTTCTTGTGTACTTTTTGCGGAATGGCAAATTCTTTGATCATAACGCTTCCTCTTCTTCGGTGATGTCATGCAGGGTCGTTCTCGGGTGCGGGCTGCGCTGCCTCGGCGGGAACCTTCTTCGGGCGGCCGCGTTTTTTGGGCGCGGCGTTTTCAGGCGCCGGCTGCGGCTGCTTTTTGGCACGGCCGCGCTTTTTGGGCGTCTCGGGAATGGTGCGCGCCTCTCCGTCCGCGCTCCCGCGCGCGAAGTCATAGTAGGCGCCCGACTCCCTGCCCTCGAGCACGAGCTGCAGATACCCTTCCTTGACGCCGCGTTCGCTGACGACGATGTTGTCGACGCCGAAGCGCTTGAACAGGTATTTGAGCACGACCGCCGCGGAGCCGATGAGATAGAGCCTTTCGGGCGCGCTGTTGAGCACGAGACGGGACCGCTCTTCCCCCGTCAGAAGGTGCCTGACCCGCTTTTTGAACTTTTTGCGGCGGATGGTC
>CALVWN010000060.1 GCA_944367415.1 uncultured Clostridia bacterium
GCGTACAGCTGCGTCGTCTTGCCGCCCGGCGCCGCCGTCATGTCGAGGATATTCTCCCCCGCCCCGGGCCGCAGCAGCACGGGCGGGAGCATGGAGGAGAGGCTCTGCAGATAGATCTCGCCGCGCACATACAGCGGCGTCTCCTCGAAAGCGCTCTCCCGCACGCCGTCATCGGCGATGAGTGCGTCCTCATACCACTCCGCCTGACGGACGGCGATCCCGCACGCGGCGAGTTCCTCCGTCACCTGCGCCGCCGTGCGCTTACAGGCGTTGACGCGCAGCGTCACCGGTCGGCGCACCGAAAAGCCCTCCTCGATCATGGGCGCAAGCTGCCCGTATGTTCCGGCGAGCCGCTCCGTGAGCGCCCCAGGCAGACGCGGTTGTTCCGATTGCATCGTGACCTCCTTTTTCCAAAAGCGCCGCACGCACCCATCGGCATATGCGCACGCCTGCATCCCGTCCTTTTCCCCTGCGCGCTCCTGCCCGACGGGGAATTGTTATTGCATAATTATTCGGAATTATTGTATATTTATGCACACTTGCGTCGCATCACGACGCATTGTCTCCGCTGTCCGAAGGGCCGTTTTCTGCCCGCGAGGAAGATCCGACCGCCCCTCGCCGATGCCGCACACACTCGGTGAGCAGGTACTCGATCTGCCCGTTCAGCGAACGAAACTCCTCCTCCGCCCATGCCGTGAGCTGTGCGTACAGAGTGGGCGAGAGGCGCAGCGGAACCTGCTTGCGCGCCTTGTTCTGACCTTCCCGATCGCATTCCATGCCTTCCTCCCTTTTGGCGGCGCGCCCTACGCCTTTCAATAGATACTGCCGCTGTTGACGATGGGCTGCGCGTCCTTATTGCCGCACAGAACGACGAGAAGATTGCTCACCATCTGCGCCTTGCGCTCGTCATCCAGCTCGACGATGCGCTCCTCCGAGAGCTTGTCGAGCGCCATCTTGACCATGCTGACCGCGCCTTCGACGATCTTCTGTCTCGCCGCAATGATGGCGGATGCCTGCTGCCGCTGCAGCATCGCCGCCGCGATCTCGGGCGCATACGCGAGGTGCGAGATGCGCGCCTCCATGATCTCGATGCCAGCCATCTCGGCACGCGCCTGGATCTCCCCCTTGAGGATATCCGCCACCTCCTGTGCCGAGCCGCGCAGTGACTTTTCGTCGCCGTTCGTGGAGACGTCGTAAGGGTACTGCCGGGCGACCTGACGGATCGCCGCGTCGCACTGCGTCGAGAGATAGGAGAGATAATTATCGACGTTGAAGACGGCGCGTGCCGTATTGGTGATGCGCCAGATGACGACGACGGAGATCTCGATGGGATTGCCCTCCTCGTCGTTGACCTTCTGCTTCTCGTTGTTGAGCGTCATCGCCTTCATCGAGAGATTTTTCGGGGAAGTGGGCGAAGCGCGCGCGGGATTGACCGCCGTGCAGAAGGGATTGACCCAGAAGAAGCCGTCCCGCTTGAGCGAGCCGTAGTATTTGCCGAAGAGCGTAAAAACGTACGCCTCATTGGGCTGCAAGGTCTTGAAGCCGCAGAGCAGGACGATCGCAACGAAAAACACGATCATGCCTGCCGCCATGACTGCCGCCATTGCCGGGATGCCGTCCACATAGATCGCCCCCACCGAAAACGCCGCGATCCCGCCGGCGATCATCAGCAGAACGACCGCGAGCATTGCCCAGCCGTTTTTTTCGCGTGCGGGGAGTTCCTTGATCTCTCTTTCCATGACTTCCTCCTGTAATGAAATCATTTTGATATTACAACTATATCATAACATCCCTGTTCTGTCAACCCTTTGCACAAAATAAGCCCCGCGGTTTTTGAAAACCGCGAGGCGTTTTTTCACTCGATGACAAAGACCGAGACGCTGTTGTTTTTGACGGATGCCTTGAGAACGTTCCCCTCGATGCCGATCTCACTCTCGACCGGCTCGATGTTGTGGATCTTGCCCGCACGCACGCCGATCTCGTTGATGACGGTCACATCGTCGTGCCAGAGCGTCGTCACCTTCGCGCGCGTTCTGTTGCCGAAGCCGACCAGCTCTGCTTCCATCTCCTCATCCTTCCCGGAGACGTTGACGACCTTGAGATAGATCTTGCCGTCCTCGCCCACCGTTGCGGACTCGAACACGCGCTCGTTGACCTTCCAGATGTTCTTGGAAAGCACTTCGTGCCATGCCCCGTCCTTGAAGATCTCCGCCGAGAAGGTCTTTTGCGTATATCTGAGCTTGAGGACGTTCCCCTCCGGGCTGTAGCCGAGGAACTTATCCTTGCCCATCATCTCGCAGACGGTGCGGATGAAGTCGACGCGCTTGTCGAAGGAGACGTCATAGCCCTTGTGGTTCTTGCCGTACTGGCAGCAGATGGAAAATCCCGCACTGTCCATCGTGCCCGCGTCGCGTACGTCGGCGACGCCGACGCCCGCGATAAAGCTCTGTTCACCCGAAAGCCTGCGGAAGGAGATATCCACTTCGCAGTTCGCGAACGCCTGTCCGTCGTAGTAGAAGCCGTTGAACGCGTCGCTCTCCTCGATGATGAGTTCGCCGTTCTCGATGTGCCCGCCGCGGCAGTTGGGGTAGACTTTCCAGCCGTCCATGCCGTCCTTGAAGTCATGACTGTAGAGCACCTTGCCGCTGTCGAGATCCCTGACGGTCACGCTTCTGACGGCGCTCGCCGTGCGGTGACCGCCGATGAGCAGCCCGCCCGCGTTGTCGTCATTGACGGGCGCGACGTCCTTGAGCGTATAGCTTCCGACGTTGGCGGCGAACATCTGCTGTACATAGTAGTTGGGCGTGAGCATGACGTCGCGCGCGTTGAACCAGATCATGTCGGGCGTCCAGCGATAGTTGTAGGTGGAGGCGAAGAGCGGCGCGTAGCACGTCATCTTCACCAAGTCGGAGTTGCGTTTGCAGCCCGTGAGGAAGGCGGCTTCGGCGAGCGCGGAGCGCAGGTTGTTGTCGCCGTTGAGCCGGCCGCGACCGTCCGCCATCGTGTGCATCGCGTACTCGCCCATGAACACCTTCGCACCGTCGCGGTCGTAGCAGTCATAGCGCTTGGTGTTGTCGATGAACCACTGGTAGGAGTTGTAGACGTGTTCGTCGACGATCATGTCGCGATACTTCTCGTTGATGATCTTCCAGTTGTCGTTGGAATCCTGCGGGCGGATATCCACGCCTGCGGAGGTGACGACGGTGATGTCGAACTTCTTGAGAAGATCGGTCATTCTGCCCGCGTACATATACTGCCGCACGCCGAGCAGGCAGGATGCGAAGTTGTCAAAATACTCAAAGCCCCAGTTCTCGTTGCCGATGCCGATATATTTGAGTTCGAAGGGCGCGGGATGCCCCATGTCGGCACGCACCTTTGCCCAATAGGACTCGTTTCTGTCTTTGGAGGAAACGTCGCCCTTGGCAAAGTAGATGAGGTCGGCGACGTTGTCGATGACTTCGCTCTGGAAGCGGCTCGTGCCGGGCACGATGCGCTGATACCCCGTCTTGCGCTGCTCGCCCATACGGATCTGGCAGAGCACGCCGCAGTGCAGCACGGGCAGCGGCGTCGCGCCGATGTCCTCGCAGAGACAGAAATACTCGTAGAAGCCGATGCCGTACGACTGCATATACCGCCAGACATTGGGGATCTGCTTTCTCTGCTCGAGCGGGCCGACCGTATTGCGCCATTTGTACTGGTAGTCGAAGGCGACGTCGCCTTCGACGACGCAGCCGCCGGGAAAACGGACAAAGGAGGGATGGCAGTCCTTGAGTACCTGCACGAGGCGAGGCGAAAGCTTGCCGTTGCGGTACTTGTCGGGATCCCCCCACGTCGTTGCGGGCAGCAGCGAGACGTAGTCGACGCCCAGCTTGCCGTTGCCTTCAAAGACGATGCACAGGCGTCCCATCGTGTCCTTCTCGGCAACGACGGAGGTCGTCACCTTGATCCAGTCGCCCTCATCCCCTTCGGGAATGGCGATCTCTCCGATCGTCGTGTGCCTGCCGTGCGCGCCGCGAATGTACACCTTGGCGATCCCATGGAACCCGAGGCGCTTCACCCACATGGAGAAATGGTACGTCTCCTTGTTGTACACGGGCATTCCGTACATATCGTAGCCGCCGTTGGTATAGTAGCCGGGATTCTCCAGATGATAGATCCCGCCGATGTTCAACAGCAGATAGGATGGATTGTTGGCATTCATGCCCCCCGTCTTACAGATCTTCTTGGGGCCTGCGCCGTAAATATCCCAATAGAATCCGTTTGCCTGACGGCACTCGACCGCGCTCTCCGCGTTATAGTCATCGTAGCTGAAATACTCGAACTCGAAGGAATTATTGATGACCATTTCGGCATTCAGCCCGCCGTCCGCCGCCTGGTTGATGTCCTCAAAGAACAGACCGTACAGCTCTTTCGAGACATCGACGCCGCGCTTCTTCGCATCCAAAGTGTAATGAACCATAAGTCTTTTCGCCCGTAAAATTCGCCGACTTGCCTCGGCACGGGGCCTCCCATTTTGTCTCTGCACATATTATAGCAAAGTTTACGGTTTTGTCAACAATATCGCCGTAAATTATTTTTATAATTTTCTAAAATATTTTATTTGTACATAAAGTAAAGTGTCTTTTCGAAGAACACTGCGCGCCGCCGCTCTATACATCATTATATATAGTGCCGTTGCCTGCGTCTGCACACTCTTCTTCGCCGACGAATCGAAAGAATTTTCGATCCATCGCGGCAACCAAAAGCCCGCGGACTGTGCCGTCGATCCCTCCCGTCGGTCGGGAGCTTCGCCGTCGGGATTGCTCGTCTGCCCTTGCTCCGCTCCGCGCTCCGCCGACGGCTCGCGCGGAATCGAAGGAAATTTCGATTCATCACGGCAAGCCGTCGATCCCTCCCGTCGGTCGGGAGCTTCGCCGTCGGGATTGCTATTCTGCCCTTGCTCCGCTCCGTGCTCCGCTGACGGCTCGCCCCAATCGAAGGAATTTTCGATTCATCGCGGCAACCAAAAGCCCGCGGGAGCTGAAAGCTCCCGCGGGCTTTTGGTGCCGTCGATCGGAATCGAACCGATACGGGGTCGCCCCCGACAGATTTTGAGTCTGTTGCGTCTGCCAGTTTCACCACGACGGCAAATCGAATGACTTGCAAGCAGCAAAATTATAGTATAGTTCTCCGAAAAAAGCAAGTGATTTTTGGGATATTCTTGCAAAAATACGCAAAGCATGGTACAATAGCAGTATGGACAAACTCATTCTCATCGACGGCAATAGTCTGCTCAACCGTGCGTTTTACGCCATGAATCCGTTCTCCACCAAGGACGGACTTCCGACCAACGGGGTTTTCGGCTTTATCAAGCTGCTCTTCAAGATCCTTGACGACGAAAAGCCGCGCTATCTCGTCGTCACCTTTGACGTTCATGCGCCCACCTTCCGCCATAAGATGTACGCAGGGTATAAGGCGACGCGCAAACCCATGCCGGAGGAACTTGTCGTACAGGTTCCCGAACTGAAAAAGCTGCTCGCCGCCATGCGCATCCGCACGCTCGAGATGACCGGTTACGAGGCAGACGACCTCATCGGCACCCTCTCGCGCAAATTCCCCGAGACGCAGACGCTCATCTATACGGGCGACAGAGACAGCTATCAGCTCATCGACGAACACACGAGCGTGTACATGACCAAACGCGGCGTGAGCGATCTCGAGCGGCTGACCGTGCAGAATTTCTATGAAAAAGAAGGGATCACCCCTGCGCAGGTCATCGACCTCAAGGCGCTCATGGGTGACGCCTCCGACAATATCCCGGGCGTCAAGGGCATCGGCCCCAAGGGTGCGCTCGCGCTGCTGCGCGAATACCGGACATTGGACGGCGTCTACGAGCATCTCGACGATATCCCCGCTTCCACGCAAAAAAAACTGCGCGAATCGCGCGAAAACGCCTATCTCTCCCGTACGCTGGCGACCATCGACACCGACGTTCCCTTCACGCTCTCGCTGGAGGAGTGCGCGCTCTCCCTTCCCTTCCCCGAGGAGGCGCGGGAAGCATTTGCCAAGCTGGAGTTCCGCTCGCTGGTCGAGAGCGACTATTTCCCCGCCCGCAAAAAGGTTGATCTGCAGTGGACGGAATGTACGGCGGAAGAGCTTTCCGGCGTCGTCGGCCGCCTCGCAGCGTGCCGGGAATTTGCCTTCTGTGTGGAGGAGGACGGCGTCCACGTTGCAGACGGAACGTGCGAATACCTCTTCCGCCTGCGCGACAACTTCCTCGTGCCCGGATTTTTCCTGCCCGAATTAAAGCCGCTCTTCGAAACGCTCTTTTGCAAGGGCAAGCGCGCCATCCTGACCGACGTCAAGGCGACGGCGCACTTTCTCGACGACCTTCAGATCCCCTTCGCCTGCGAAGCGGAGGACGTCTCGCTTCTGCGCTATCTCTCCGACTCCAACCTGCGCCCGACGAGTGCGAAAGAGCTTGCAAAAGACTATGCGCTCCCCGAACAGCACTGCGCCTCTGCCATTCTGCTCGCCTACCGCGACGCCGTTCAACGTCAAACCGAGACGGAGAAAAAGCTCTATCGCGATCTTGAACTTCCTCTCGCCTATGTTCTCCTTGACATGGAGCGTACGGGCGTGCGCGTGGATATGAGCAAGTTCCCTGCCTTTTCCGACAAATTCAAGGGCGAAATGGACGCGCTCTCGAAGCGCATTTTCGAGCTGGCGGGCGGCGTCTCCTTCAATCTGAACTCCCCCTTCCAGCTCTCGGAAGTTCTCTTCGACAAGCTCGGGTACAGCGCGCGCGGCATCAAAAAAAATATTCGCGGCGGCTATTCGACGAGCGCGGACGTCCTGGAAAAACTTGCGGAAGAACATGAGATCGCCCGTCTCATTCTGAAGTACCGCGAGGTGCAGAAGCTGCAATCCACCTATGTGGACGGCATCCGTCCCCTCGTCAAGGGGGATATCATCCATACGACATACTACCAGACGATGACGACGACGGGACGGCTCTCGAGCGCCAATCCCAACCTGCAGAACATCCCCGTCCGCAGCGAGATGGGCCGGGAGCTGCGCAAGCTGTTCATCGCCCGCGAGGGAAACGTGCTCGTCGACGCCGACTATTCGCAGATCGAGCTGCGGCTTCTCGCACATTTCTCGGGATGCAAAGTGCTGGTGGACGCCTACAAGGCGGGCGAGGACATCCATGCCGCGACGGCGGAGAAGATCTTCCACGTTCCGCACGGGCAGGTCACGCCCGACTTGCGGCGGCGGGCAAAGACCATCAACTTCGGGATCATCTACGGCATGAGCGCCTTCGGCATGGCGAAAGATCTCAACTGCTCCAACGAGGAGGCGCAAAGCTATATCAACGCCTACTTTTCGACCCACCCCGAAGTCAAGGCATACATGGATGAAAACGTCCGCAAGGCAAAGACGGACGGCTATGTCACGACCATCCTCGGCAGAAAGCGCTATATCCCGGAGCTGCGCTCTTCCAATTACAACCAACGCTCCTTCGGCGAGCGCGCCGCCATGAATATGCCCCTGCAGGGAAGCGCGGCGGACATCATCAAGATCGCCATGCTGCGCGTCTCCGAGCGGCTCAAACGGGAGAACATGGCATCCAAATTGGTCTTGCAGGTTCACGACGAACTCATCCTCGACGCCCCCGCGGAGGAGAAGGATGCCGCCGTGCAGCTGCTCAAAGAGGAAATGGAAAGCGCATTCGCGCTCAACGTGCCGCTCATTGCGGAAGTCTCCACGGGAAAGAGCTGGTATGAAGCCAAATAAAATTGCCGTCACGGGCGGCATCGGAAGCGGAAAGACGGCATTCTGCGACATCGTACGCGGCATGGGATTTCCCGTGTTCTCCTGCGACGAGATCAACCGCGAACTCTGGTCGGACGAGGCGTACACGGCGCAGCTCGCCGCCGCATTCCCCGCCTGCACGACGGCAGGCGCGATCGACAAGCGCAAGCTCTCGCAGCTCGTCTTTTCCGACGAGGCGGCACGCAACAAGCTCGATGCGATCGCCCATCCCGCCATCATGCAGCGGCTGCTCATCCATATGAATGCCTGCCCGGGCGCTTCCTTTGCGGAAGTTCCCCTGCTTTTCGAAGGCGGGTATGAGAAAATGTTCGATGCCGTCATCGCGCTGCGGCGCAGTCGGGAGGCGCGCCTGCGCGCCGTTCACGAACGGGACGGGCTCACCGCAGAGCAGACGCTCTCCCGGATGCGCAGCCAGTTCGACCCCGCACGTCTGGAAGAAAAAAACTGCCTCATCCTTGAAAATACGGGCAGCCGCGACGATCTCGCGCGCGAAGCGCAGCGCGCACTCGAACTGCTCCATGTGACAAAATAAGGGAAAGTTTTGCTCCCGCTGCGCATACTCTCTCATATGAGACGATATGCAAAAGCCGTTCTGTGTGTCTGCGCGGCATTCTTTCTCGCCTGCGGCATCGCCCTTTGGCTGCGTGCCGCCTATCCCCGTCCGTACTCCGATACCGTCGAAAAGAGCGGCGTTCCTCCCGCGCTCGCCTACGCCGTCATGAAGGCGGAGAGCGGCTTTTGCGAAGACGCCGTCAGCCGCGCGGGCGCTGTCGGCATCATGCAGCTCAAGCCCTCCACGGCAGAATTTATCTGTCTTAAGAAAGGCATTCCCTACTTTCCCGAACGCCTTGCGGAGGGAGCGTACAACGCGGCGCTCGGCTGCGCCTATCTGTCCTATCTCCTCGGACGCTTCCCGGACGAGCAGACGGCGGTGTGCGCCTATAATGCGGGCGAAGGCACCGTGCGTTCGTGGCTCGGCTGTGCAGAATATTCCTCCGACGGCGTTGTGCTCGACGCGATCCCCTTCCCCGAAACGCGGGCGTACGCAAAAAAAGTTGCAGATTTTCGGAAATTTTATGAAATTTTATACGGATAAAACTTGACTTTTGCGTTCGATTGCGGTACAATAACAAAGCTGTCGGAAAAATGCGGTCGTGGCGGAACTGGCAGACGCGCAAGACTAAGGATCTTGTGGTTCACACCATGCAGGTTCAATTCCTGTCGACCGCACCATATCGTCGCCGCAAGGCACACTATGCAACAGGGCAAGAAGTTTCTTGCCCTGTTTGCTTATAACAAAAAAGCGCCCGCAAATATGCTGCGGACGCTTTTCCGATTTAACAAGTTACGATTCGTACCCGTTCGGGTTATTCTTCTGCCAGTTCCACTGGTCGCGGCACATATCCTCAAGGTCGTACTGCGCCTTCCAGCCAAGCTCCCGCTCCGCCTTCGCACTCGAAGCGTAGCAGGCGGGAACGTCGCCCGCGCGGCGCGGCTTGATCTCATAGGGAAGTTGTTTGCCGCACGCTTTTTCAAAGGCATGGATCATGTCGAGCACGCTGTACCCCTTGCCCGTGCCGAGATTGTAGATATGCACGCCCGGCTCCTTGAGATTTTTGATCGCGGCGACGTGCCCGCGCGCGAGATCGACCACATGGATGTAATCGCGCACGCCCGTGCCGTCCGGCGTCGGATAATCATTGCCGAACACGCCGATCTTCTTGAGCTTTCCGCTTGCGACCTGTGCAACATAGGGCATCAGATTGTTGGGGATGCCCTTCGGATCTTCACCGATGCGCCCCGAAGGATGCGCGCCGACGGGATTGAAATAGCGCAGCAGCGCAATGTTCCAGGTATTGTCCGCGCGGAAGAGATCCTTCAAGATCTGCTCCTGCATGAGCTTGGTCGTGCCATAAGGGTTGGTCGTCGAGAGACGGCACTCCTCGTCGAGAGGAAGGCGCTCCGGCTCGCCGTAGACCGTCGCAGACGAGGAAAACACGAAGTTTTTGACGCCGAACTTTGCCATCGTCTCCAGCAGCACGAGCGTGGAGATGAGATTGTTATCGTAGTACAGGATGGGCTTTTGTACGCTCTCTCCGACTGCCTTCAGCCCCGCAAAATGGATGACCCAATCGATCTTGTGCGCAGCAAACACCGCTTCCATCTTTTCTCTGTCGCGCACGTCGTAGGGATAGAAAGGAAAATCCTTTCCCGTGATCTCCTTCACGCGGCGGAGACTCTCCTCATTCGCATTGCAGAGATCGTCCACAACGACGACGTCAAATCCCGCTTCGAGAAGCTCCACCACCGTATGCGAGCCGATAAAGCCCGCGCCGCCCGTTACAAGAACCGTCATAATTCTGCCTCCTTATCCCCATCAGCATACTATCTTTCCCCGCCGATGGCAAGCAACCTCTTGTCATGTTTCGGACATTTATTGACCTTTATACGTTGACTTCGCCCGTTTCGCCGAGCAGATCGGCGTGGCGCGCGAGGATGGGATCGATCTCGGCAGAGATGAACTCCTCCGCCTGCTGCGGCGCACGACCGATAAACTTTTTCGCGTCAAGGATCTCGTCGAGCCGATCGTGAACGGACTTGAATGCGTCGTCCGCGCGGATGAGATCGATGAGATTGTTTTCCTTGCCCTCCGCCTTGACGTTGGCGCTCGCCTGCATGGACAGCTCGCGGATGCGTTCGTGCAGTTCCTGACGGTTGCCGCCCGCCTTGACGCATTCCATCATGATGTTCTCGGTCGCCATGAAGGGAAGCTCCGCCGCGATGTGCTTGGCGATGACTTTGTCGTAGACGACAAGCCCGTCGGTGACGTTCATATAGATGTTGAGAATGGCATCCACCGTGAGGAAGGCCTGTGCGTTGACGATGCGTCGGTTCGCGGAGTCGTCGAGCGTGCGCTCGAACCACTGCGTCGACGCGGTGACGGCGCTGTTCATGGGAAGGGAGATCATATAGCGCGCAAGCGAACCCATGCGCTCACAGCGCATCGGATTGCGCTTGTATGCCATCGCCGACGAGCCGATCTGCGATTTGCCGAACGGCTCCTCCACCTCCTTCATATTCTGCAGGATGCGGATATCGTTGGAGAACTTGTACGCCGACTGCGCGATCTGCGAGAGAACGCAAAGCACGTTGTAGTCAAATTTTCTCGGATAGGTCTGTCCGGTCACGCCGTACACCTTGTCATAGCCGAGTTTTGCGACGACGCGCTTTTCCAGCTCCTTGACCTTTTCCGCGTCGCCGTCGAAGAGATCGAGGAAGCTCGCCTGCGTGCCCGTCGTTCCCTTCACCCCGCGCAGACGGAAGTGCGAGATGAGGTTACGGAGGCTCTCATAGTCGAGCATGAGATCCTGCAGCCAGAGCGTCGCACGCTTGCCGACCGTCGTGAGCTGTGCGGGCTGCAGATGGGTAAAGCCGAGCGTCGGAAGATCTTTATATTGCAGTGCAAACTTTTTGAGCTTATCCATCACATTGACGAGCTTCTTGAGAATGATGTCAAGCCCGTCGCGCATAATGATCAGCTCGGAATTACAGTCGACATAGCAGCTCGTTGCGCCCAGATGGATGATGGGCGCCGCCGAGGGCGCAACGTCGCCGAAGGCATGGACATGTGCCATGACGTCGTGGCGGAACTGCCGTTCGTACTGTTCCGCACGCGCGTAATCGATATCATGGATGTGCGCCTTCATCTCGTCGATCTGCGCCTGCGTGATGGGAAGCCCCAGCTCCATCTCCGACTCGGCGAGCGCGATCCAGAGCTTTCTCCACAGATAAAAGCGCTTTTCGTCGCCGAAGTTTTCCTGCATTTCTCGGCTCGCATAGCGCGTGTTCAAAGGGTTCTGATAAATGGTATTGTCGATCATAGCGATTCCTTATGATAATTTTCGTGCAAAATCAATGTATTATGTCTGACATAATACTATGTTAAAGTTTATCAGGCTCGGGATATTCGACGCCAAACGTCTCCGCCGTCACCTTTTTCATGCGCTGTTCCCGCTTGGGACGGTCGCGGAAATCGGTCGGCGTCGCGGCGATCGCATCCACCGTATCCATCCCCTCGATGACCTTGCCGAAGGCGGCATACTGTCCGTCGAGATAGTCGGCGTCCGCGTGCATGACAAAGAACTGCGACCCCGCCGAATCGGGATGCCCCGCGCGCGCCATCGAGAGAACGCCCCGCGTGTGTTTTAAGGGATTATTCACGCCGTTTGCGGAGAATTCCCCCTTGATGTGATACCCGGGGCCGCCCGTCCCGATCCCGTCCGGATCGCCGCCCTGGATCATGAACCCCGCAATGACGCGGTGAAAGATGACGCCGTCATAAAAACCCTTCCTGACGAGGGAAAGGAAGTTGTTGACGGTGTTGGGTGCGACGTCGGGATAAAGCTCCGCCCGGAACGTCTTGCCGTCTGCCATTTCAAATGTTACGATGGGATTTGCCATATCTGCTCCTTATTTGAGATCTTCATATTTTTCCAGCCGCGTTCCCGCCTCTTCAAAGAGTTTCAAGGAGAACTCGTCGGGATATCCTTCCTTATAGACAACGCGCGCGATGCCCGCATTGATGATCATTTTCGCGCATATCACACAGGGCTGATGCGTACAGTAGAGCGTCGCCCCCTGGATATTGATGCCGTAGCGCGCCGCCTGGATGATGGCGTTCTGCTCGGCATGCACGCCGTAACACAGCTCCGCGCGCGTTCCCGAAGGGATGGCGAGCTTTTCGCGCAGACATTCGCCGCGCTCGATGCACGAGGCGATCCCCGCCGGGGCACCGTTATACCCCGTCGTCATGACGCGCTTGTCGCGCACGATGACCGCCCCCACCTTGCGGCGGAAACAGCTTGACCAGCTGCCCACCTGCTCGGTCAGTTCCATAAAACGCTTGTCCCATTTCTCCATGATCTTCACCTCATCCGTCATTATACACAAATTTTTGCAAACTGTCAACGGCAGGCAAAAAAATCCGAAAATTCCCCGGCGTTTTTCCGAATTTTTCCATAAAAAGTGTTTGACGCCCCCTGCGGCGCGGGTATAATCAATACGAAAAAGAAAACTATTGTTTTTCGGAGGTCATTATGAACATCAAACCCTTGTTCGATAAGGTAGTCGTAGAAGCGGTTACCGTCGAGGAAAAGACCAAGAGCGGGTTCTATCTTCCCTCTTCGGCGCAAGAAAAGCCCCAGACCTGCGTGGTCGTTGCAGTCGGCCCCGGCGGCGTTGTGGACGGCAAAGAGGTCGTCATGCAGGTGAAGGTCGGCGACAAGGTGCTTTGCTCCAAGTATGCGGGCACCGATTTCAAGGTCGACGGCAAAGAGTTCACCATCATCAAGCAGAGCGATATTCTCGCAATCGTCGAGTAACCTATTTCAAAAATTATTATCAAGGAAGGTAATCTATCATGGCGAAGCAGATCAAATACGGAGATGAAGCAAGAAAGGCGCTCGAGACGGGCGTCAACGTACTTGCAAATACAGTCAAAATCACGCTCGGCCCCAAGGGCAGAAACGTTGTGCTCGATAAAAAGTACGGCGCGCCCCTCATCACAAATGACGGTGTGACGATCGCAAAAGAGATCGAGCTGCCCGATCCCTTTGAGAACATGGGTGCGCAGATCGTCAAGGAAGTTTCCACCAAGACCAACGACGTCGCGGGCGACGGCACGACGACGGCAGTGCTTCTGGCGCAGGCGATCATCCGTGAAGCGCTGAAAAACCTTGCGGCGGGCGCAAATCCCATCATTTTGAGAAAGGGCATCGAGAAGGCAGTCGACGCTGCCGTCGAGCAGATCCGTTCCATCTCCAAGAAGGTGGACGGCAAGAAGGCAATTTCCCAGGTCGCCTCTATCTCGGCAGGCGACGAGACCATCGGCGAACTCATCGCAAAGGCAATGGAGATCGTCGGGAAAGACGGCGTCATCACGGTCGAGGAAGGCAAGTCCATGACGACGGAACTTACGACCGTCGAAGGGATGCAGTTTGACAGGGGCTATGCTTCCGCCTACATGGTCACCAACACCGACAAGATGGAAGCGGTGCTTGACTCCCCCTACATCCTCATCACGGACAAGAAGATCTCCAATCTGCAGGAGATCCTGCCCATCGTCGAGCCCCTCGCACAGCAGGGCGCAAGGCTGCTCATCATCGCAGAGGACGTCGAGGGCGACGCGCTCGCGGCACTCATCGTCAACAAGCTCAAGGGCGTGTTCAACTGCGTTGCCGTCAAGGCACCCGGCTTCGGCGACAGAAGAAAGGCCATGCTCGAGGATATCGCAGTCCTGACGGGCGGCACGGTCATCTCCTCCGATCTCGGCTATGAGTTCAAGGACGTCACCATGGATATGCTCGGCAGAGCCAACCAGGTCAAGGTCGACAAGGACAACACCACCATCATCGACGGCGCAGGCGACAAGGAAGCCATCAAGGCGCGCGTTGCCTCCATCAAGGCACAGATCGAGGTCACGACCTCCGATTACGACAAGGAGAAGCTCCAGGAGCGCCTTGCAAAGCTCGCGGGCGGCGTTGCAGTCATCAACGTCGGCGCCGCGACCGAAGTCGAGATGAAGGAAAAGAAGCTGCGCATCGACGACGCGCTCGCCGCAACGCGTGCGGCAGTCGAGGAAGGCGTTGTGCCGGGCGGCGGCAGTGCCCTGCTCTCCTGCATCCCCGTGCTTCAGAAGCTGGTCGAGACGCTCACCGGCGACGAAAAGACGGGCGCTTCCATCATCCTCAAGGCGTGCGAAGAGCCCGTGCGTCAGATCGCTGCCAATGCGGGCGTGGACGGCTCGGTGGTCGTCGACAAGATCCTCGCAAAGAAGAGCGCGACGTTCGGCTTCGATGCCCTCAAGAATGTCTACACCGACATGGTGGAGAGCGGCATCATCGACCCCACCAAGGTCACCCGTTCCGTGCTGCAGAATGCGGCTTCCGTCGCATCCACGCTGCTCACGACCGAGTCCATCGTCACGGATATCCCCACCCCTCCCGCTGCTCCCGCGGCACCCGCAGGCGGCGACATGGGCGGAATGTATTGATCCCGCAAAAACAAAATATCAGCAAAAAACCTGCCCCGCGGCAGGTTTTTTCTGATTTACTCCGAATAAGGCAAGGCAGGAACGTGTCGGGCGACGATCTCTTTGAGCTTTGAAAAGTTCTCCGCGCTGTTCGCCGCAAGCACGAGGGATGGCATATCGTGACGGAGCCGGGCGCCGTCGATGGTGCCGATCACGCCGCCCGCCTCGCGCAAGATGACGGCGGCTGCCGCCCAATCCCACGGGAAAAGACGCATCTCGAAGTACAGCTCGCCCCGCCCCGCGGCGAGGCAGCACAGTTCGTATGCTGCCGTTCCGAAGCGCCGGAAGTCGTCGCACGCCGCGTAGACGTCGCGCATCACCCCCTCGCAGGCGGGCGCGAGGCGCTTTTCGTAGACGCTGAACGCCGTGAAAAAGAGCGCATGGGAAAAGTCGCGCCCGGAGACGCGGATTCGCTCCCCGTTGCGCCACGCGCCCTCGCCGCGGATGCCGACGAACAGCTCGCGGGAATAGGGATGATAGATGACGCCGAGCACCTCCTCCCCGTCCCTTACAAGGGCGACGGAGATGACGCTCATGCGCAACCCGCGCACGAAATTGGAGGTTCCGTCGATGGGATCGACCACCCAATAACAGTCGCCCTCCTGTGCCGCTTTGGGAGATTCCTCCCCTAAAAACCCCGCCCGCGGCAGGATTTCAGACAAAGATGTGCGCAGACGCTCCTGCACCGCCACGTCTGCGGAAGTGACGAGGTTGGAAGCGCTCCCCTTTTCCGACACGGTAAAATGCTCGGTCATGAGGGGCGCGCACGTCCTGACTGCGTCGGCGACGCGCTCCGCAAGTTCTCGATCGATCATATTTCACTCCATGAAAAAGGCGAGCCGAACGGCTCGCCTGAATGTTATTTCTTGCCAAGCATACGACGGATGAAGGGAGGCAGTTTGGAATTTTCCTGTTCTTCCTCGCGCTCCGGTTCGGGCTGCACGGGCTGCTGTGCCTGATAGGGCTGCTGCGGCTGCTGACCGTAGTAGTAAGGCTGCTGTCCCTGCGCGGGCTGCTGATAATAGTATCCCTGCTGACCCTGTGCAGGCTGCTGCATGGGCTGCTGTGCCTGGTAAGGCTGCTGCGGCTGCGGCGTGCGGAGAGGCTGCTGGGGCGCCTGCTGCGGCTGCTGAGGATAACCGCCGCTCGGCGCGTTGGAGAACAGCTGCGACGCGGCAGAGCGCTGCCCCGCCATCTGCTGCCCCGCCATCTGGGGCGCACCTGCCATCTGAGGCTGCTGTGCGGGCGCCTCGCGCGCGGGAATGCTGCCATAGATCATGTTCTGGCGGGCATTGTTCTGCGCATTCTGCGCGGCATTCTGCGCCGCCTCTTCGCCCGAGGGGAAGCCCGTCGCGATGACGGTGACCTCCACTTCGTCCTGCACGTTTTCGTCCACGCAGGCGCCGAAGATGATGTTTGCCGAGTAATCGACCACGCCGTGAATGAGGCCAGCCGCCTTGGTGACTTCATCCAGCGTCAGATCGGGGCCGCCGACGATGTTGAGAATGACGCCCGTCGCGCCCTCGATGGTCGTCTCAAGAAGGGGCGAATTGACCGCGAGGCGCACCGCGTCGATGATGCGGTTCTCCCCCTTGGCAACGCCGACGCCCATGTGCGCAAGTCCTCTGTCCTTGAGCGTCGTCCTGACGTCTGCAAAGTCGAGGTTGATGAGTGCGGGCGTGACGATGAGGTCTGCAATGCCGCGGATGCCCTGCTTGAGCACTTCGTCCGCAACGCGGAGCGAATCGGTCATCGTCGCGTTCTTGGGAACGACCTCGCGGATCTTTTCATTGGGGATGATGACGATGGTGTCGACGTATTTTTTGAGGTTGTCGATGCCCTTGATCGCATTGTCCATCCTGCGCTTGCCCTCGAACTCGAAGGGCTTCGTCACGACGGCGACCGTCAGGATCTTCTTGTCCTTCGCGATCTTGGCGATGACGGGCGCTGCGCCCGTGCCCGTTCCGCCGCCCATACCGGCGGTGATGAACAGAAGGTCGGTTCCCTCGATGTATTTGGCAAGCTCCTCCTTGCTCTCCTCGGCGGCTTCCCTGCCGATCTCCGGCTCTGCGCCGGCGCCCAATCCCTTCGTGCGCTGCGCGCCGATCTGGATCTTCTTCTGCGCCTTGTTGCAGGCAAGGATCTGTGCATCCGTATTGACGGAAATATAATCGGCACTCGTGATCCCCGCCTCGATCATGCGGTTCACGGCGTTGTTGCCCGCGCCGCCCACACCGATGACGGTGATCTTCGCTCTGCCATTGGCGACAAAATCGTTCGCTGCGGGCGCAGGTGCTGCGGGACGCCGCGTGCCGTCCTCTCTTCCCACAAAGGGAACATTGTCGTTGAACATTTTCAACCTCCGAATATGTTAAAGAGTTTATAGAAAAATCCGCGTTTGCGGTGATCCTCGTAAGCGAGGTCGATGAGCGCGATGCGCGAACTCATCGTCGGTTTGTTGTAATAGGGCAAGTTGGGCGTCAGCTGTTCGCAGACGCGGCTCACCCGCCGCGAGACGTGCTCGAGCGCGCCGCGGATGTCGCACAGCCCCTCTCCCGTGACGTAGAGCGGCTTGAAATCCAGCTCCTTGGAGGAACATTCCTCCAAAAATCCGCCGATCTCCTCACAGATGGCATCCAGCCCCTCTTTGACCGCATCGACGAGCGCGTCGGTGCTGACTTCGTAGGAGACGCCGTCCACCATGATCTCGGTATTCCCCGCATTGCTGCGGGCAAAGAGATTTGCCTTGGAGAGCAGCACGCACGCCGCCTCGTACGGCATTTCAAAGCGCTGCATGAGGAGTGCGGCGATCTGCCCCTTCCCGACAAAATAGGTGCGCTGCGCGAGCACGCCGTTGCCGAGGATGACGCACAGCGACGTCGACAGATACCCGACGTCGAGGAAGAGCGCATACTCGTCACGCGTCTCCGAAGGAATGAGATAGGTCGCCATCGCATACTGCGTGGGCAGATAGGAAAGCTCGATCCGCATCCCGGAGAAGATCTTTTCCAGCGTGTCCGCAAAGTAATTGCTGCAATAGAAGTAAGACAAAACGCCGCTCAGCGACGCCGAGGAAAGCCCCACGGGATTGATGACGCGGCGGTCGTCCGACGTGACGTAGATCATGCTCGTCGCACGGATGAAGCGATAGCCCTTGAGGCGCTCCCGCCCGCTCGCAAAGAGCGCATCGAGATCGCGGTTGCCGATGGTGCGGCGCTTGGGAAAACCGATGACCTGTTCGCGCGGAACGACGCGCGTGAACGCGCCCGGAACGCCGACATACAGCCTGCGGATGCGTTCGCCGCAGATGCGCTCGACAGCGGAGACGGCACGATTGAGGGCATCGGCAAGTTTATCCGTGTCGAAAAAGGTACTCTCGTCATATCCGTCATACGGTTCCGTCTTGCTCGCCTTGAACACGAAGGTGTTGTTCACGCCCCTTTCGCCGACGATGACGGTGACCTCCGAAGAACGGATATCGAGTACCGCTACGCTGTTGCGGCTCATCTTGTGTCTCCTCGTTGGTACTCTCGGTTTTTCTTTTACTATTATATCAATCGAGGCGGACGTTGTCAAGAAAACACGTCCTTTTTTCTGTTTTTTCCCCTGTATTTTTTGCGAAAAAAATACGGGCGGGCGCGTCCGACCGGACGCGCCCGCCGCAAACAGATCATGCGGAAATCATGCGCTGTATTTGATCCGTCAGCCGGTCACGGCACCCGGATCGTGTACCGCCGTCGCCTTGTCGCTCTGCGTCTCGATGACGACGATGATCCTGCCGCGCACGCGGTCATGCTGCCCGAGCGAGAGATAGGTCTCCAGCCCCGCGCGGATCTTTTCGTCCGCCCGGACGGATGGCTCGCGCAGCGTGATCTCCACTCCCTCCCGCGTCGCAATGCGGAAGCGGTCGAGCATGGCGGATCCCGTCTCGCTGTTGTCTTCGAGCGAGACGGAGAGTATGTTCGCGCGCGGTTCCCCCAGCATCTCCGCCATGACGGTATAGACGGCGAGCAGCTCCTGCGCATACGTTCCGGAGAGCTTGCCGTCCGTGCAGGTCAGCGCAAAATCCCCCGAAAGTTCGATATATCCTTCGGCGGAATCGCTGTGCCCGATGCGGTTGCCCTCCACGTCGATCACGTCATAGCCGCCCTGCGCGTCGGGCAGCGCGAAGGCGGAACGGCGCTCGACGACCTCGATGACGACGGACGCGGGATAATCCTTTTCCACCCGCACGACTTCGAAGCGCGGATCGGACTGCGCGGTCGCGCGCACCTCCCCGAGATCGAGGAAGGTGGTGCTCTCGCCGAGGTAGCCGTTCAGCTCCTCTTTGAGCGCCTGTGCCGCCCGCTCTCCCTCCGCCGTAAAGGTACGGAACTGCGCATTGACGTAACTGACGGTGAACACGGCATTCAGCCCCGCCGCAACGACTGCGATGAGGAGAATGACCGCAAGGATGGTTGTCAGAACACTTCTCTTCTTCATTGGTATCTCCAAAGGCGCTTACACCCGCACGCGGCGGACGCTCGCCCCAAGCCGTCTGAGTTTTCCGCGGAAGTCGGCGTATCCCCTGTCAATATGGGACAGGTCGAGCACTTCGCTCACGCCCTCCGCGCCGAGCGCCGCGATGACGAGCGCCGCACCGCCCCGCAGATCGCCCGCGGTGACGCTCGCGCCGTGCAGTTTCCCCACGCCGCGCACGAGCGCGGTGCGCCCGCGCACCTCGATGTCCGCGCCCATCTTCTGCAATTCCGGGACGTACTTGAAGCGCGTCTCGAACAGATTTTCCACGATGAGGGCGCTCCCCGTGCAGGCGGCATTGAGCGCCGTCGCCTGCGCCTGCAGATCGGTGGGAAAGCCGGGAAAGGGCATCGTCTCGATGCGGCGGTTGCAGCGGAGCCTGCCGCGGCTCTCTATTCTTATTTTATCATTTTTTGCATGGATTTTGCAACCGTTTTCGCGCAATTTATGTAACAGCAGCCGAATATTCTCGGCGCCGACGCCGATGACTTCGACGTCTCCCCCGCAGGCGGCCGCCGCAATGAGGAACGTCCCCGCCTCGATGCGGTCTTTCATCGGGCGGTAACTTGTGCCGTGCAGCGCCGGGACGCCCTCGATCTCGATGACGTCCGTGCCGGCACCCGCCACTTTCGCCCCCATCGCGTTGAGAAAGTTCTGCAGATCGACGATCTCCGGCTCCTTCGCCGCGCCCGTGAGGACTGTCCTCCCCTCCGCTTTGACCGCCGCGAGCAGGATGTTCTCCGTCGCCCCGACGCTCGGAAAATCGAGCAGGATCTCCGCACCCCGGAGCTTTGCACACTCGCAGAAGATAAAGCCGTCGCGCTCGGAGATGGCGACGCCCAGCCGCTTGAGCGCGGAGAGGTGCAGATCGATGGGCCGAAGCCCGATGTCGCACCCGCCAGGATAGGCGATGAGCGCGCGCCCGAATCGCGTGAGCAGCGATCCGAGCATAAAGACGGAGGAGCGCAGCTCCCGCGTAAGCGAGGACGGGATCTCATGACAGCAGGCATCGGCACTGTCGATGGTGACGTTCCCGCCCGAAAATTTCACCTTCGCGCCAAGCTCTTGCAGGATGTGCGCCATACAGGCAACGTCGGAGATGTTGGGCGCGTCGCGGATGACGACGCGCTTCTCCGTCAGGATGGACGCCGCAAGCAGAGGAAGCACGGAGTTCTTCGCCGACTGCAGCGCGACGCTGCCGCAGAGCCGCCTTCCCCCCTCGATCACGAATTTATCCATAAGTTCTCTCCTATCGGCGGGCAGCCGCCCGCCCCCATACAGTGACTGTATGCACAATTCATTGTATGAGTTTTTTTGCCGGGGTGTGCCTCGAGACGCCGTACACGATGCCCATGCCGGTCATCGTCACGATGAGGGAGGTATTCCCCGCGGAGACGAGAGGCAGCGGCAGGCCCGTCGGGGGAATACAGCCGCTGACGACGAGCGCATTGAGCGCACACTGCACGGCAAAGGCGAGCGTGATGCCGCCCGCGAGCAGAAATCCGTAAAAATTCCCGCACCGCGCCGCGATGCGGAATCCCCGCCAGACGATGAACGCGATGAGCGCGAAGAGCGCGAGCACGCCGAAAAAGCCCGTCTCCTCGGCGATGACGGAGAGAATGAAGTCGCTCTCCGCAAAGGGCAGAAAGCGGTACTTCTGCCGCGACCGGAACAGCCCCACGCCGAATAAATTTCCGTTGGACAGCCCGTACAGCGACTGGATGAGCTGATACCCTTCCTCCCTGGGCGACGCCCACGGATCCATGAACGCCGAGAGCCGCTGCAGGCGGTACGGCTCCATGAGGATGAGCGCGGGCACGGCAAGCAAAACGGGGATGCAGATGCAGGCGAGCGCCTTTTTGGAAGCGCCCGCGAGAAAGAGCATCCCGATCATGACGGCGCCCACGCACATGGTCACCGACATATTGGGTTCGAGCAGGATGAGCAGGCAGATGCAAAGCCCCGCCCCGAGCACGGGCAGGCACCCCTTGAGCGTGCGCATCCGCGCGGGATCTTTGGCAAAATACGCCGCCGCAAACAGTACAAAGCCGAGTTTTGCGATCTCGGAAGGCTGCACGGTGAAGGCGCCGAAGCCGATCCATCGCGTCGCGCCGTAGTTGCTCTTCCCCAGCCCCGGCACGAAGACGAGCGCGAGAAGGAGGATGGAGACGAGGAGCGCGGGCAACGCGAGGCGGCGCAGCTTCCTGTAATCCGCAAAGCTCACGCCGACCATCGCCGCCGCCCCGATACAAAATCCGACGAGCTGCTTGCGGAAGAAAAAAGTCCCGTCGCCGTACTGCACCTGTGCGTTGTAGCAGCTCGCAGACCAGACGCAGACGACGCCGTATGCGGCGAGCGCAAGCACGGCGGCGAGGAACAGCACGTCTCCGCGCCCCGCCCTACTCTTCGCGTTCCGCATCCGCCGCCCCTTGTTCTTCCTCCCCGCGCGCCGCCTCCGCGGAAAACGTCCGCATGAGCTGCGCAAAGCGCTCCCCGCGCTCCTCGTAGCTTCGGAAGGCATCAAAACTTGCCGCGGCGGGGCTGAGCAGCACGTTCTGTCCCTTTTTTGCCGTGAGATAGGCGACGCGCACGGCAAGATCGAAGGGACGGCAGAGCGTGATGCGATAGTATTTTTCGTGCAGCGCCGCTTCGAGCAGGCGGAAGGCGTTCTCGCCGCACAGCACGGTATGTACCACGCCCGTCTTTTTGAGCGCCGCAAAGAGCGGCTCGTACGATTCCCCCTTGTCCTTGCCGCCGACGATGAGCACGCTCTCCCCCTTCACGCTCTCCGCCGCGCGCATCGCCGCGTCCACATTGGTTGCCTTGGAGTCATCGATGAAGGTCACGCCGCGCACTTCCCCGAGTTTTTGCAGGCGATGCGGGATGCCGCGGAAGCTCTTGAGCGCCGCGCCGATCGCCGCGCAGTCCGCCCCCATGAGCGCGCAGGCGGTGACGGCGGCGAGGGCGTCCGCCTCGTTGTGCCCTCCCTCGAGGGGAAGTTCGCCGGCGGGCAGCACCTGTTCGCCGGCATAGAAGATGGCGCCGTTTTCAAGATAGGCGCCGTTGGTCTTCTGCGTGCGCGAAAAATACACCGCCTTGGCGCGCGTCTTTTGCGCGAAGGCGCGCACCCGTTCGTCGTCGGCATTCAGCACGGCAAACTCGCTCTCCGTGCAGTTTTTGAGGATGCGCGACTTGAGATAGACGTAGTTCTCCATCGTATAGTGGCGGTCGAGGTGGTCTTCCGCAAGGTTGAGCACGACCGCGACGTGCGGACGCAGCGAGACGAGCGTCTCGAGCTGGAAGGAGGAGATCTCCGCGACGGCGATGCTCTCGTCGTCCAACGTGTCCAGACAGCCCGTCATGGGTTTTCCGATGTTCCCGCACGCGACGGCACGCCTGCCCGCCGCCTGCAGGATATGTTCGATCATGGAGACTGTGGTCGTCTTTCCGTTGGTGCCCGTCACCGCGACGACGGGACAGCGCATGGCGCGCGCGGCGAGTTCCGCCTCCCCCACGATCACCTTTCCCGCCTTGCGGAAGGCGACGGGCAGCGGATGGTCGACGGGAATGCCCGGACTGAGCACGAGCACGTCGCAGTCGGCGGCGGAGGCGAACGCCTCCTCGCGCGAGAGAGTGCGGCATCCCATCTGTGTGAGACGATCGCAGGACGCGCGCACGTTGCCGTCCGCGACGTCGTCGTAGAGCAAGACCTCCGCGGCATGGCGCGCGAGAAGGTATTCGGCGGCGGCGACGCCCGAACGCGAGATGCCCGCCACGAGAAAACGCTGTGTCGGAAAATACATACTTCCTCCTTTTGCCCGTCGGCTTCAGACAAACGGAAAGAAGAGTGTCATGCCGAGGAGCGCCGTCACGAGCGCATAGCAATAGGAGATCCTTGCCTCGGAATACCCCTTCTTTTGAAAATGATGGTGGATGGGCGCCATCAGAAAGATCCGTCTGCCCGTTTTTTTGTAATATATGACCTGAAGGATGACGGATATGCATGAAAGGACAAACATGATCCCGACGACGGGGATGACGAGCGCATTCCCCGAAAAGAGCGCCGCCGAGGCGGCAAATCCGCCCAGCGAGAGCGACCCCGTGTCCCCCATGAACAGGGAGGCGCGGCTGACATTGAACACGAGAAAGGCGGCGAGCGCGCCCGCAAGGCACAGACAGAGCAGCGAGAGCGCGCGGCTCTCCCCCTGCACGCCGAGCAGCAGCGCGAGCACGAGGAAAAAGACGCCGCTCACCCCGCCGGCAAGCCCGTCCAGACCGTCCGTCAGATTGACGCCGTTCACCGTCGCGACAAAGACGAGCACGCCGAGCGGGAGCATCCACCAGCCGATGTCAAACGCGAGCTTCGTATAGGGGATGCGCAGGACGGTCATTCCCTCCAGACAGCAGTAGACGGAGGCGATGAGTGCGACGCCGAGCTGAAAGAGTACCTTCTGATAGGCGCGCAGCCCGAGATTGCTCCCCCGCCGCCGTTTGAGCAGATCGTCCAGAAAGCCGACGACGAGATACCCTCCCCCCACGGCGAGCGCGACAAAAAACGGCTTGTCCGCCCCGCGCGCACAGACGAGGGCGGCGATCGCGGCGGCGGGGATCATGGCAAGCCCGCCCATCGTGGGCGTTCCCTCTTTTTGTTCGTGTTCTTTGACGTAGGTGAGGATGTGCTGCCCGCCCATGCGCCGCAGGAGCGGAATGAGGAGAATGCAGAATGCGAGCGAGAGCGAAAAAGCGAGCAGCACCGCGCAGAATGAAAGCAGCATCGTTACGACTTCCCGACAAGTTTTTTGATCAGAGTTTTGTCATCGTAGTCGTATTTAATACCCATGATCTCCTGGTAATGTTCCCCGCCCTTGCCCGCGACGAGCAGGATATCCCCCTCCGCAAGGATGCCGAGCGCATAGGCGATCGCCCGCTCGCGTTCTTCGATGACGATATATTCGTCGGAGACCGTACAGAATCCCGACTCGATCTCCGAAATGATCGCGTAGGCGTCCTCATAGCGCGGATTGTCGGAGGTGAGCACGGTGAAATCGGCATGCCGCGCCGCGACCTCGCCCATCGCCGCGCGCTTGCCTGTGTCGCGGTTCCCGCCGCAGCCGAAGAGCGCGATGAGGCGCCCGGCGCAATGCTCGCGCAGGGCGAGCAGCGACTTTTCCAACCCGTCCGGCGTATGTGCGAAGTCGACGAACACGTCCCCGCCGCGCACGTTTGCCACCCATTCGAGCCGTCCCTCCGCGTGCGTCTTTGCGATGCCGCGGGCGATCGCGCCCGGATCCGCGCCGAGACGACGCGCCGCACACGCCGCCGCCAACGCGTTGGAAAGGTTGTGCCGCCCCGTCATGGGGATGGTCACTTCGCACAGTTCATCTTGCAGATTGAGAAGCGCCCTGCACCCGCGCAGCGTGTCGCTCTCGACGAGGGCGAAGGCATCGGCGGGCGTCTCCAGCCCGTAGGTGACGCGCTCCACGCCCTCCGCCAGCCCGCGCGCGAAGGGGTCGTCGGCGTTGAGGACGGCGAACGCGCACTTTTCAGGCGTGAAAAGCAGTTTTTTGGCGGCGGCATACTTCTCCATGTCGCCGAAAAAGTCGAGGTGATCGCGCGTCAGATTGGTAAAGACGGCGACGTCATAGCGGACGGGCGCCTCCTTCTTCAGCGCGAGCGCATGGGCGGAGACCTCCATGACGGCGACCTTCATGCCCGCATCCGCCATCTCGCGCAGCAGAGAAAAGAGACAGACGGGATCGGGCGTCGTGAGCGATGGCGCGACGCGGATATTCCCGTATGATGCGCCCAGCGTGCCGATCAACCCTGCGGGAATGCCCGCCTCGCCGAGAACGGAGGCGATCATCGCCGTTGTCGTCGCCTTGCCGTTGGTGCCCGTGACGCCGATCATCTTCATCCTCCGCTCCGGATGTCCGTAAAAGGCGGCGGCGACGCGCGCCATCGCCTCCCGCCCGTCCGGCACGACGATCTGCGGCAGCGCGACGGGCAGTCTGCGCTCGCACACAAGTGCCGCAGCCCCGCGTTCCGCCGCCTCCGACGCATACTCGTGTGCGTCCGTGCGCGTTCCGCAAAAGCAGAAAAAGAGGTCGCCCTCCCCCGCGGTGCGGCTGTCCGCGCACAGTCCGCGCACCTGCGCCTCGCCGAACAGCTTCGCCCCCGAAAGTTCCTGTGCAAGAGAAGAAAGTTTCATTTATTCCTCCGAAGGGGGCAGCCGGAACAAATCGATGATGCCCTCAAATATCTGCCCGGCGCAGGGCGCAGCCACGGTGCTGCCGTAGTACGCCCCCTGCGGTTCATCCACGATGATGAGCGCGAGATAGCGCGGATCGTCTGCGGGAAAATAGCCGACAAAGGAGGAGACGTATTTCCCCTGCGCGATATGTCCGTTCTCGTATTTTTGCGCCGTACCCGTCTTGCCCGCAACGCGGTACCCCTCGATGTACGCCTTCTTGCCGCTGCCGTCGCGCACCACCCCTTCGAGCATGGAAGAGAGCATCGCCGACGCCTCCTCGCTCACCGTGCGGCCGAGAAGCACAGGTTCGGTGCGTTCGAGCAGGGCGCCGTCCTCCGTGACGATGGCATCCACGAGCCGCGGCGCGTAGTAATATCCCCCGTTGACCGCCGCCGCGCTCGCGCAGGCGAGCTGAAGAGGCGTGACTGCGATGGTCTGCCCGAAGCCGATGCGCGCGAAGTCGCAGTCGCGCAGCGTGCTCTCGGGCAGCAGCATCCCGATCGCCTCGCCCGAAAAGTCGATCCCCGTCGCCCTTCCGAAGCGGAAGGCGGCGAGATAGTCGTAGAACGTCTGCTTGCCGAGCGCGAGCGCGAGATCGACGAAACAGGGATTGCAGCTGTTGTTGAGCGCCTCCGCGAGCGTCTGATTGGAATGTTTGCCGTTGGCGTGATCGCTCCAGCAGCGGATGGTCGTTCCGTCCACAACGCGCGTGCGGGAGGAGGAAAAGATCGCATTGAGCGCATAGGCCGCGGCGTTTCCGCGCAGATATTCCTCGATATTCGCCGCGGCGGTGATGATCTTGAAGGTGGAACCCGGCTCGTAGATGTCGCTCACGACGGCGTTGCGCGAGAGCGCATTCAGCGCCGAAAGGTCGTTCCGCGGGATGTCGTTGAGATCGTAGGAGGGAAGATTGACCATCGCGAGCACGGAAAAATCGGAAGGATCGAGCACGACGGCACGCACCGCCTTGGCGGAGGAAGTCTCCAGCACCGCACGCATGACCTCCTCGGCGAGCGCCTGGATGCGGTAGTCGATGGTGAGGCGCACGCTCAATCCGTCCGTCGCGGGAATGTACGCCGCCGTGGCGCCCTCCAGTCCGACGCCGACGAGGTCGGTCTCAAAGAGGATCTCCCCCCGCTCCCCCGCGAGATATTTGTCGTAATACTGCTCGATGCCCGTCGATCCGGAGCCGTCGAAGGAGGTAAACCCCAGCACCTGACAGGCGAGCGCGCCGTGCGGATAGAAGCGCACGTCGTCGCGGGCATAGTAGACGCCGTCCAGATCGGCGCCCTCGATGCGCTCCGCGACGCTCTTTTCCGTGCGCCGCAGCAGCACGATCTCCGACCGGCTGCCGTCCGTGAGCTTTTCATAGAGCGTCTCATAGGAGAGCGCGAGCGCGTCGGAGAGAAGGGACGCCGTGCCCTCCGCATCCGTCACGGCGTTGGCGCGCGCATAGACGGTGTAGGCGGGAAGGTTGCCCGCGAGAAGCTCCCCGTTGACGTCATAGATGTTGCCCCTTCCCGCCGAGACGGGGATCTCGCGCGTCCACTGGTCGAGGGCGCGGGCGTTGAGATCGTCCTCCCAGATGACCTGGATATAGAAGAAGCGGGCAAGAAAAAGACAAAAAAGAAAGGTTATCGCCGTGATCACGGCAAATAACCTCTTTCGTAGGACAGACAAGGAATAGTCCCGGTATTTGATATGTAATTTCCTCCGCGCGATCAGTTTCCGCGCACCATGCCGTTCTCTTCCGCCCAGGCGTCGATATAGTCGCCCGACTGGAAGTAGTCGATGTCCTCCTGCATCTGCGCATAGCGCGACTGCAGGTCGCGAAGCTGTGCTTCTTTGCCGGAAATATCGGCGTTGACGGCGGTCAGGATGCCGGAATTGATGCAGATGAGTGCAATGATGAGCACGATCGCCGCAACGACGGCGCAAAGAAGAAGTTTGGTCTTGAGCGAGATCGCGGCGCCGACGCCGGTCTGCGTCTTTGTCGCCTCCCCCGTCTGAAGCACTTCCATCGTGCGGCGGGTGGGCAGCGCATCCTCTTCCGCCGCGGGCGCAAAGACGGGCGCCGCAGGCATCTCGACGGGTGCGGGTGCGTACATCGGCGCGGCGACGGCGGGTGCAGCCGTGTACATCTGTGCAGGCGCACCCATGACTGCCGGCGCGGGAGCAGGTGCCCCCATGACCGCCGGCGCAGGAGCAACTGCAGGTGCAGCCGCTCCTGCCCTCGCGTCAATGATCTCACCATCCTTTATAACAAGACCTTCAAACAGACCCGGTTTCTTCCGGGCAGGCTGATATGCAACATAATCGGCAAGGCGCTGTGCCGTATTGGCGGAGTAATTGTCCTCCGTGCGGGGAGCGGAATACGTCTGCGCAGGCGCGACCGACTCATGAACGGGCATGACAGGGCGCTCGAGCGTCGCCGTTCCCGCAGGCGCGGCATAGGATGCAGGCGCATAACTGCCCGCATATGCCTCCGCTGCCGGACGATGCGACATCTCGTGCGAACGCTCGTTTGTCCATGCCTCATCGCTGTCATGGGTTTCGTAGATCAGCTTCTGGTAGTTCTCCGAAATTTTATTCTTATGCTCTTCTTCGGCAGACAGCGGTTGCTTCTGGACGGAAGGACGGCGCTCTTCGTGCCGTACGTCGCGCCCGGTAGTGACGGTATCTTCCATGAAAGCCGTATTCGCCATGATCTTTCCCCTTTGATTCTATTCGACCATTCGCCCGTTTATTCGACTTTTCGGGCAACGCGCAGCTTTGCGCTTGCGCTTCTGGAGTTGATGCGCTGTTCTTCCTCTCCCGCCGTGATGGGCTTGCGGTTGACAAGCTCGATCTCCTGCTTCTTTCCGCAGACGCAGACGGGAAAGCTCTTGGGGCAGGTACACCCCTCGCTCATGGAGCGGAACACGTTCTTGACGATCCGATCCTCCAGCGAATGAAAGGTGAGGATGCACGCCCTGCCGCCCTTTTTCAGCCGCCGTGTCAGCCCCTCGACGCACTCCCTGAGTCCGTCCAGTTCGCCGTTGACCTCGATGCGGATGGCCTGGAAGGTCTTGCGGGCACAGGCATTGTAGCGGTAGCGCGCGGGAACGCTGCGTTCGATGATGTCGCGCAGAGCGCCGCACGTCCGGATGCGCCCCTTCTCCCGCTCCCGCACGAGGGTGCGGACGATGGAGGGCGCGAACGTCTCTTCGCCGTACTCGCGCAGGATGCGCACGAGCGCCTCCTCGGGATATTCGTTGACGACGGTCTCCGCCGTCAGCGGCGTTCTGTCATCCATCCGCATATCGAGCGGCGCGTCGTCGCTGCGGTAGGCAAACCCGCGCCGCGCGTCGTCGATCTGATGGGAGGAAATGCCCAGATCGAGCAGATATCCGTCCAGCGCATCCACCCCTGCCGCGGACAGCACCGCCTCGTAATTTTTGAAGTCGGTGCGGAAGAGCTGAAATCTTCCCGCAAAGGGAGCGAGCCGCTCCCCCGCCGCACGGATGGCATCGCCGTCCTTGTCGGTGGCAATGAGGCGCACGGTCGGATCGGATGCGAGGATGGCATAGGAGTGTCCCCCGCCGCCCGCCGTGCCGTCGAAGTAGACGCCGCCCGGTCTTATCGCAAGCCCCTCGAGCACTTCGTCCACCATGATCGGGCGATGGTACTCGCTCATCTCACTGCTCCTGCTTCTTCTGGTACGCCAGCGCGTTCGCCTGCTGGATGGACATACTTCCGACGGAGGCCTCAAAACGCTCCTGCGACCAGATCTCGATGTATGTCCCCATGCCGACGGTCACGACGTCTTTCTCCAGCCCCGCGTACTCGCGGAAGGTCTTGGGAATGGGCGCCCTGCCCTGCGGGTCTTCCGACACCTCGTCGATGGAGCAGAGGATGCGGCGCTTGGCGTTCATCAGTTCCGGATCTCCGGGATTGACTTCGTCGAAGGCAGCGAGCTTTTGCGTCAGTACAGATTCGGGCATGACGGAGATGCAGCCGGCGCCGTACTCGACAAAGTACAGCTTCTCGTCCCTCGGGAACTCGTTCTTGTACTTTGCCGGGATCCGGATTCTGTTTTTGGCGTCCAACTGGTGGGCGACTTTTCCGGTCAGCATCTTCATGGCGTGTCTCTTTACTTCCCCAATTTCTATACTACGAGAATTATTATAGCACCACTTTTGACCACTGTCAACCACCTTTGGCTACTTTTTTCCCGAAATCGGAAAATATTTTTACCTAAATCTAAAACAAATGTTCGAAAAATACACCTTTTCGTTCACTTTATGGTGGGTGCCAAGGAAAATTACTCCCGTTTTTCCCGCTTTTTTATACCTTTTTGTAAAACATTTGTTCGGATTTTGTTCGGGTCGAAGGTGGTCATCCGTCCCAATTCCGGACACCTCCCCCGCGCCCGAAAGCAGCGTTTCGAGCCGCCGCGCCGCCCCTTCCGCCCCGTCGAAGACGGGAACACCGTAAAATGCGGCGATCTCATCGCGCAAAAGGGCGTAATGCGTGCAGCCGAGCACCACGCCGTCGCAGGAAATGCGGGGCAGGTGGTCGGAGAGGGTCAGCCTTTCCCCGCGGCAGAAATGCCCCTCGATGGCGGCGGCAAAGCGGGGCAGCGCCGCGACCTCGAAGCGGCAGGCGGGAAAGCGGGCGATGAGGGCGCGCAGCCTTGCGCTGTGCGCCGTCAGGGGCGTGGCGAGGACGAGAGCGCGGCGGCAGACGCGCGCGGCGGGCGCAACGGCCGGTTCCATGCCGATGACGGGAAAGGAAAATGCGCCGCGCATCTCATCGGCGCAGACGGCGGTGGCGGTGTTGCAGGCGAGCACGACGGCATCCGCCCCCATCCGCCGGAAGCGCAGAAGTGCGCGGCGGCAGAGACGCGCGACCTGTTCGGGCGGACGGGAGCCGTAGGGCGCATGGCCGTTGTCGCCGAAATACAGGAACTGCACCGCGGGCAGACGGCGGACGCAGGCGGCAAGCACGCTCAGTCCGCCGATGCCGCTGTCGAACACCCCCACGCGCAGTGTGCCCGCCCCGCGAAGATCCCCGGAAAGTTTTTGCAAAATTTCTCGCTTCCCCCATGAAAAATAGTTTACAAGCGATTTATTTTATGCTAAAATAGCAGAAGTTATCAAGACAAAAGCCATTGAAGGAGTAATATCGTGCCCAATATCAAATCTGCGAAGAAGCGCGTGCTGGTGACCGAGAAGAAGACGAAAGAGAACAAAATGATCAAGTCCGCGCTCAAGACGAGTATCAAGAAGTTCCTTGCCGCCGTCGAAGCCGGCGACAAAGAGACGGCAAACGCGCTGTATCCCGAGACGGTCTCGGCGATCGATTCCGCAGCGAGCAAGGGCGTTCTGCATAAGAACAACGCCGCAAACAAGAAGGCAAGACTCGCAAAGAAGCTCGCCTCTCTTTCCGCGTAACTTTTTCAGAAAGATCGCCCGCCGCACGGCGGGCTTTTTTTCGTGCCGCGCACGTCTTCCCTCCGTCCGCCCCCGCCGGCGGACTTTTTTCACGCCGTGAAAAGTTTTTGGAAAAAAGATGAAAAAAGTCGTTTCAAACAGTTGACAATCCCTCTCATTTATATTATGATAGCGTCCGTTGGTTTATTATCATTAAACTTTGCGTTTAATTTTACGAGAGTTCCGTAAAACCTGACGAAAAGTTTAGTATGACAAAACGGAAAGGAGTGTTTTATGCAGCTCGGCAGAAAGATCCGAGACCTACGACAGCAGTACAATCTCACGCAGGAGGAACTTGCAGACCGGTGCGAACTGACGAAGGGATACATCTCGCAGCTCGAAAACGATCTCACAAGCCCCTCCATCGCCACGCTCAACGACATCCTCAACGCGCTCGGCAGCAACCTCTCCGATTTCTTCCGCGAGGACAGCGAGGAAAAGGTGGTCTTTTCGCAGGAGGAGTACATCGAAAAGCAGGCGGACGGCATGATCTGGAACTGGGTCATCCCCAATGCCCAGAAGAACATGATGGAGCCGGTGCTCGTCGAGCTTGCGCCCGAGGCATCCGCGCCCGTCGACTTCCCTCATGACGGCGAAGAGTTCGGCTATGTGCTGGAAGGACGCATCGCCATCGTCGTCGGCGGCAAGGCACACCTCGCGAAAAAGGGCGAGAGCTTCTATTACACGGCGAACCGCGAACACCGCATCGTCAACAAGGGCAAGGGCCGCGCAAAGTTCTTGTGGATCTCCACCCCTCCCAACTTCTGAAAAAAATAACGATAATATAAAAGGAAAAAGCAATGGCCGAACACATCATCGAACTTCAGAACGTCACCAAATACTTCGATGACACCCTCGTCATCGACAACGTGAGCTTTTACGTCAACAAGGGAGAATTCATCACCTTCCTCGGCCCGTCGGGCTGCGGCAAGACGACGACGCTCCGAATGATCGCGGGATTTGACCTGCCGACGAGCGGGAAGATCCTGTTGAGCGGGAAGGACATCTCCGCCCTTCCGCCCAACAAGCGCCCCGTCAATACGGTGTTCCAGCGCTACGCGCTCTTCCCCCATCTCAACGTGTTCGAGAACATTGCCTTCGGCCTCAAAAACAAGCGGGTGCTCAATACCTACCGCAACGACGAGGGAAAGGAATACGCAAAGCGCGAAAAGCTGACCAAAAAGGAGATCGCCGAGAAGGTGGAAAAGGCGCTCGAGCTGGTCGACCTCGAGGGCTTTGAAAAGCGCTCCATCTCGACGCTTTCGGGCGGTCAGCAGCAGCGCGTCGCCATCGCGCGCGCCATCGTCAACGAACCGGAGATCCTCCTTCTGGACGAGCCGCTCGGCGCGCTCGATCTGAAAATGCGCAAGGAGATGCAGATCGAGCTGAAAGAGATGCACAAGCGGCTCGGAATCACCTTCATCTACGTCACGCACGACCAGGAGGAGGCGCTCACCATGTCGGACACCATCGTCGTCATGGCGGACGGTGTCGTGCAGCAGATCGGCACCCCCATCGACATCTACAACGAGCCTGCAAACACCTTCGTCGCAGACTTCATCGGCGAGAGCAACATCTTCAACGGAACGGTGGTCGGCGAGAGAAAGGTGCGCTTCTGCGGCAAGATCTTCGACTGCGTGGACGATTTCGAACGCAACGAGCCGGTCGACGTCGTCGTGCGGCCGGAGGACGTCCTCATGACCGCACCCGAGAAGGGCACGCTCAAGGGAACGGTCATCTCCGTCGTCTTCAAGGGCATCCACTATGAGATCACCGTGCAGGTCGGGAAATTCGAAGTGGTCGTGCAGAGCACGGAGAGCAGAAAGGAGGGCGAGGTCATCGGGCTCAACATCGCGCCCGACGGCATCCACCTCATGAAGCCCAAGTACACCTCCAACGTCTTTGAAGGCGTCATCACCAAACACAACACGGTGGAGTTTGCGGACGGCGAATTCGAATGTGACGTCACCCAGCTCTATCCCGGAAGCCACATCGACGAGGAGGAGTACCTCGTCACGGCGGCGGGCGAAAAACTCGATCTGACGGGAACGGAAGTCAAGGTCGAGATCGGGCTGCAGGACGTCACGATCAGCGACGACGAAAACGCGGGCGGCACGACGGGACACATCATCTCCATCATCTACAAGGGCGACCACTACCGCCTCATCGTGCGCACCGACGGCGAGGACGAGGAGGACTTCGTGTTCGCCACCGACGATCTGTGGAATGAAAACGACCGCGTCTCGGTCATCGTTCCCAAAGAGAAGATCAAACTCACCCTCAAGCACCCGGAGGACAAGAAGAAATGAGACTGCGCTTTTCCCGAAAGATGCTGGGCATCCCCTACGCGGTCTTTCTCGTCTTTTTCGTCATCATCCCCATGCTCATCATTCTCTTTTACGCCTTTACGGACAAAGAGATGCACCTCTCCTTCGGGAACTTCATCCAGTTTTTCTCCGACCCGACCAAGCTGAGCACCATCGTCTATTCGCTCGTCATCGCGCTCATCACGACGGCGGTCAGCCTGCTCATCGCCTATCCCGTCGCCTACATCCTGGCGCGCAGCAAGATGAAGAAAAAATTCGTCATCCTCCTGCTGTTCGTCACTCCCATGTGGATCAACTTCGTGCTGCGCATCAACGCTATCCGCGAACTGCTGGGATGGATCGGGCTGCTCGGCGAAGCGAATTACTTCAATACCATCCTCGGCATGGTGTATGACTTCCTTCCCTTCATGATCCTGCCGCTCTATACGACCATGCTCAAGATCGACGAAAGTTTCTACGAGGCGAGCGCCGACCTCGGCGCAAACGCCCTGACGACCTTCCGCCGCGTCACGCTGCCGCTCTCCATGCCCGGCATCGCGAGCGGCATCACGATGGTGTTCCTGCCCTCGATGACCAACTATGTCGTCTCCGATATGCTCGGCAACTCCAAAGTCACCATCATCGGCAAATTTATCTACGAATACTTCGGCACCAACTGGCACATGGGCTCGATGGTCGCACTCATCCTGCTCATTGTCGTGTTCCTCTCCACCTGGCTCACGGGCGGATTCAAGGAAGATGAAACGGTAAGGGGGGCAAATCTTTGAACAGGAAAGCCATCGCGCTCCGCTGCGTCAAGGCGGTGTTTATCGGACTTGTACTGCTCCTTCTGTACGCTCCCATCCTTTTGCTCGCCGTCTACAGCTTCATCGACACCGACATCATCGGCACGACGGGCGCCTTCACCTTCGATCATTACAAGGATCTGTTCACCGACTCGCAGGTCATGACGATGATCGGGAATACCTTGGGGCTTGCCTTTGCCTCGGCGGCGCTCTCCACCCTGCTCGGCACGCTGGGCGCCATCGGAATGTTCTACAGCAAAAAGCGCGTCAAGACGGCGATCGGCGCCGTCTCGCGCATCCCCATCATCAATGCGGAGATCGTGACGGCGCTCTCGCTCGCCATCCTCTTCGTCACCTTCGGACTGCCCAAATCCTACTTCACGCTGCTCATGGGCCACATGGTCATCTCGACGCCCTTCGTCGTGCTCTCCGTCATGCCCAAGCTCAAGCAGATGGATAATTCCCTCTACGAGGCGGCGCTCGATCTGGGCGCCTCGCCTGCGCAGGCGCTCTTCAAGGTCATCCTGCCGCAGATCATTCCGGGCGTCATCTCGGGGTTCATGCTCGCCATCACCCTCTCGCTCGACGACTACATCGTCACCGTCTATACCCGCCCCGCGGGATTTGACACCATCTCGACGTATGTCTTCAACGCGACCATCCGCGGCAACGCGCATACTGCCGAGACGCTCTCCTCCTTCTGGGCGCTGACGACCATCATCTTCCTCATCATCCTCATCGTCGTGATCTCCGCAAACCTTGCGGGCCGCAAAAAAAAGGAGGCAGTCAAATGAAGAAACGACGCATCGGCGCACTCGCGCTCGCGGCTGCCGCCGCCCTTCCCACCCTGCTGTTCTCCGTCGGATGCGCAAGCGAAGACACCGTCGTTCTGCGCGTGTTCAACTGGGAAGAATACATCGACGAGGGCGGCGAAGGCTCCTATCAGTACGATTACGAAGTCAACGAGGACGGCTCCGCGCCCCCCATCATCGAGGATTTCGAGGTGTGGTATGAGGAGACGTACGGCACCCCCATCCGCGTGGAATACTCCACCTTCGGCACCAACGAGGATATGTATAACCAGCTTCAGCTGGGCGACGAGTACGACCTTTTGTGCCCCTCCGAATACATGATCATGAAGCTCGCGGCGGAGGACTATCTGCAGCCCTATGACGAGGATTTTCTCGATCCCTCCATCGAAGGCAACTACTATGCGCAGAATGTCTCCCCCTACATCCGCGAGATGTTCGAGAGCAACCGCATCAATAAAGAGGATCCCGACGACACGTCCACCTGGGCGGACTATGCGGCGGGCTATATGTGGGGTGTGACGGGATTCACCTACAATCCCGCCTATGTCGAAGCGGAGGAGCTTTCCTCGCTCGGCTGGGACATCATGCGCGCGCCGCAGTACAAGAACAAGGTCACGACCAAAGACAACGTGCGCGACTCCTACTTCGTCGCCCTCGCCATCTGCTATCGCGACGAGATCGAGGCGCTCGACCCGGACGCCGACGACTATACGCAGAAGCTTGCCGCCATCCTCAACCGCACGGACGAAGAGACCATCGCCAAGGTGGAAGCCGTCATGCAGGAGATGGATGAGAACATCTACGGGTATGAGACGGATACGGGCAAAGCGGACATCGTGAGCGGCAAGATCTGGCTCAACTTTGCCTGGAGCGGCGACGCCGTCTATGCCATGGATCTTGCGGAGGCGGGCGAGGACGAGGAAGGCAACGAGACGGAAAGCACCCTTCTCAATTTCTTCATCCCCGAGGAATGCGCCAACCTCTGGTTCGACGGTTGGGTGATGCCGAAGGGCGCCAACAAACAGGCGGCGCAGGCGTTCGTCAACTTCATGTCCAAGCCGGAAAACGCCGTCCGCAATATGTACTATATCGGTTACTCGGGCGTCATTGCGGGCGAAGAAGTGCTCAGCTATGTCAAAGACTGCTACGAAGTCGACCCCGGCGACTATGAGAGCGAGGAAGATTATGTCGCCTACGACCTCTCCTATTTCTTCGGAGACACCGTCGAAGAAGGGAGCGCCGTCTTCTACGCCGACCGCGAACAGGCGGAGGAGCGCCAGCTGCACGCGCACTATCCCACGCTCGAAGTCACCAAGCGCTGCGCCGTCATGGACTATTACGGCGAGGAGGCAAACGAGGCGATCAACGAGCTTTGGTCGCGCGTCAAGAGCGAGACGCTCGACACCTGGGCGATCGTCGTCATCTGCGTGGGCGTCGTGCTCGTCGTCGCCGCCGTGCTGACCGCAAAATTCGGCGGGAAGATCAATTTCTTCCGGCTACCCCACAAGAAAGGCTATCGGCGCGTCAGACAGGAAAATTGCAGATAAACGGGCACGCAAAAAGGCACGGACGCATTGTCCGTGCCTTTTTCTCTGTTCTCAGTAAAATGTCGCAAGCTCCTGTTCGGGCGGCGCGGTGTATTCCACGCTCGACGCCTTGAGCACCGGGCCTTTCTGGCCGTAGATGGAATGATACATGATGTCGATGCGCGCGGTGACCATCACCCAGTCGCGCGTCTTGAAGGGAAGATCGGAATTGTGCAGACACACGAGACCGCTGTAGGCGATGTCCGCCTCGCAGCACGTCATGATGTGCCGACCGACGACGATCGTCCCCTTTTTCATCTTCTTATCCACCGCGACAAGTCCCTTGAACCGCACCGTCTTTCCGCGGTATTTGTCCGTTTCCTCGACGAGATCGCGGTAGAAGAAGGCGTAGTCGCGGTCTGCGATCTCGATGACGGGTGCATCGATATCATAGGGAAGCGGATCGACGATCTCGTCGTACTCCGCTTTTCCGCCCAAATACTCGTAGACGATGCCGGGGCGGCGCGTCATGGCTCGGATGATCTTGTGGAACTCTTCCTTGGAATACTCCCCGCGGAAGCGGTTGAACACGACCATATCGGCATACTGCACCTTGTCGTAGACGAGCTGGCGCATATTCTTGTTGTACGAGAGGAAGGTGGTCGCATCGAAGAAGGTCATCACCTGGGCGATCGCCCAGCCGTCCGGCATCGCGTCGAAGAACTTCTGCAGCTCGCACATTCCGTTGTACTCGACGAGCACGCGCTCGGCGGAATACTTCTTGACGAGCGCGGAGAGATTCTGCTCCGTTATGTCGGCGACATCGAGATGCTCCACCGCATAGGAGGGGTTGGCGAACTTTTCGTAGTCGTACTCCTCCTCCCCCTCCTCAAAGACGAGGAGCAGGGTGTGTTCGCCCGAATCGAAGCGCTCATCCTCGAGCGTCTCCTGGATGAATTTGGTCTTCCCCGACTCGAGAAAGCCGAGAAAGAGATAGACGGGAATTTCCTGCGGCATGGCTTACCCCAAAAAGAGCGCCTTGAGCTTGTCTTCATCCAGCTTGCAGCCGATGACGCACAGCCTGCCCGTCACGCCCGGCATCCCCTCGCGGACGTCCGGTTCGCCGGGAACATAGTCGAAATAGTACCACTTGCCGTCCCCCGCGACGATGCCCTTCGCGCGCAGCACCTGACCGTAGTCGCCCGATGCGAGCGCGGCGAGCTTGTCGTGCAGCTCCTGCGCCGTGAACGTCTTGCCCGTCTCCACGCCCCAGCTCGTGAACACCTCGTCTGCGTGGTGGTGATGATGACAATGCTCGCCGTGCTCGTGGTCGTGATGGCAGCACTCGTCGTCCTCGTCGTCGTGGTGGTGATGCTCATGTTCCTCGTCGTGGTGATGACAATGTTCGCCGTGCTCGTGGTCGTGATGGCAGCACTCGTCGTCCTCGTCGTCGTGGTGATGATGATGGCAGTGTTCGTGATCGTCCGCCGTCTCGCGGGCGAGCTTTTCGAGTTCCGCCTCGAGCGTATCCTTGCGCTCGATCGCGGCGAGAAGTTCCTTGCCCGAAAGCTCCTTCCAGTCTGTCGTGACGATGGTCGCGTTCGTATGCTCTTTCAGAAGCGCGACCGCCTCGGCGACCTTCTGCGCGTTGCCCGTGTGCGAAAGCACGATGCAGCCCGCATTCTCCACCTGATCGAGGAAAAATTCGCCGAAGTTCTTGAGATACATCTTGCACTTGTTCGCATCGACGACGGTGCAGAAGGCATTGAGCTGCGCCCCCTCCACGCCCGCGCCCTGCACGGCACGGATGACATCGGAGAGCTTGCCGACGCCCGAGGGCTCGATGACGATGCGGTCGGGCGCATACTTGGCGGCAACCTCGCGAAGCGCCTTGGCAAAGTCGCCCACAAGCGTACAGCAGATGCAGCCCGAGTTCATCTCGGTGATCTTGATCCCCGCATCCTGCAGGAATCCGCCGTCCACGCCGATCTCACCGAATTCGTTCTCGATGAGCACGACCTGCTCGCCCTTGTACACTTCCTGAATGAGCTTACGGATGAGCGTCGTCTTGCCGGCGCCCAAAAAGCCGGAAAAAATATCGATCTTGATCATACTTTCACCTCATTTACAATATATACCCCGAAGGGCGAGGTTCAAAACGCCCAATTTCCGTCTTTGAAGATGGCGACGCGCTCGCCCTTTGCCGTCACGCCCGTAATGGAGAGATCCTTGCTGCCGATCATGAAGTCGACATGGATCATGCTGTCATTGATGCCGTATTCCTTGATCTGCTCGTTGGTCATATCCTCATAGCCGCGCACGCAGTTGCCGAACCCGCGTCCGAGCGCAAGATGGCAGCTCGCATTCTCGTCGAAGAGCGTGTTATAAAAGAGGATACCGAGGTTGTTGATGGGCGAATCGTACGCGATGAGCGCGCACTCGCCGAGCATACAGGCGCCCTCGTCCATCGACACCATCTTTTCCAGGAGCGCCTGGTTCTTCTCCGCCTTTACCTCGACCGCCTTGCCCTTTTCAAAGCGCACCGAGAAGTTCTCGATGAGCTGCCCCTGATAGGAGAGCGGCTTGGTCGCATAGACGATGCCGTCCGCATCCCCCGCGCGCGGCGAGGTGAAGATCTCCTCGGAGGGAATATTGGGGTTATAGTAATGCCCTTTGAGATCGCTCTCGCCGCCCCCCATGAAATCGACGTTGGGCAGAAGTCCCACGCGAAGATCGGTTCCGTTGGAGGACTTGTACTCGAGCGCGGCAAGTCCGAGGCGGTTGAGGTAGTCGCACCGCTTGGCAAGATCGTCGTTGTGACGCGCCCACTCGCGCACGGGATCGGGGCCGTCCGCGCGCGACGCCTTCAGGATAGCGTCCCAGAGCGCCTCGACGGCGCGGTTGATCTGAAGATCGGGAAACACCTTCTTCGCCCACGCCTTGCCGGGAACGGCGGCGATGCACCAGGGATAGTTGTTCTCCATCTTGTCACGGTACGGCTTGATGATCTTCATTCTGCCGACGGTGACCGCGCGCATCTTCTCCTGGTCGATGCCCGCAAGACCGTCGGGATCCTCGGAGAGGATGTGCAGCATGGCGGGAAGTTCCTTGGTGTACAGCTACCAGCGCTCCTGCTCCCACTTGGGAACGCTTGCAAGCACGTCCTCTTTTTCGTATTTATACTTGAGCTTCGTCATGGGCTGATGCGACCATTCGACCGTCACTTTTCCCGCGCCGGCGCGGTAAAGTTCTTCGACCACCCACTCGACGAACTCGGGCTGATCAAGCCCCGCGTTGACGATGACCCATTGCCCGCGCTTGACGTTGATGCCCGTCTTGGCGAGCAGCTTGGCATACCGTTTGAGTTGCAATTTATTCATGATCTGTCCTCCGAAGGTACTTTTCCTCATTATACCGCATTTGCGGAAAATAGTCAATTCTTTGCCCGCAATGCGAAAAAAATGCGGGTTTTGCCCCGCATTGAGAGTATTATGTCAGATATAATACTATGTTCCCGCTCGATAATGTCTTTTTGACATCGATCACCCGCTGGTTGGAGGAGCCGCGGAACACGAGACGGATGTCTTTGAGTTCCTCGATAAAGCGCCCGTCCACAAGGACGTCGAAACAGGAGATCAGCTCACGCGTCACCTCACAGTTCGCCTGCGCCTCCTCGATGCCCCCATCCAGGAAGGTATAGCCCGTATAGCACCAGATGGTCTTCTGCGGCAGCCGCTCACGCACCCGCTTTACAAAGGGCAGCAGGGCGCGCTGGTTCTCCGGTTCCATCGGATCGCCGCCCAGAAGCGTCAGTCCGGCGATATAGTCGGGCGAGAGCGCCTGCAAGATCTCCTCCTCCACCGCCTCGGTAAAGGGCTTGCCGTAGTCAAAGTCCCAGGTGACCTTGTTGAAGCAATTCTTGCAGTGCCGCCTGCAACCGGAAACGAAGAGGGAGACGCGAACCCCCTCTCCGTTTGCGATATCTGTCTTTTTGATCTCCGCGTAGTTCATGGCATCACAGGTGGAGCACTCTGTCCTTGATCTCCTGCGTTCTGCCCTGGTTCCAAAACTGCGTTCCGATATAGCCGCAGGTGCGGCGCGCAACGTTCATCTTGGTCTGGTCGCGGTTGTGGCAGTGCGGGCACTCCCAGACGAGTTTGCCGTCCTCGTCCTCGACGATCTGGATCTCCCCGTCATAGCCGCACACCTGGCAGTAGTCGCTCTTGGTGTTCAGCTCCGCATACATGATATTGTCGTAGATATACTGCATGACGGCGAGCACGGCGGGAATATTGTTCTGCATATTGGGCACTTCCACATAGGAGATGGCGCCGCCCGGCGAGAGCTGCTGGAATTCGCTCTCGAACTTGAGCTTGGTGAAGGCGTCGATCGGCTCGGTGACGTGGACGTGATAGCTGTTGGTGATATAGTTCTTGTCGGTGACGCCCGGGATGATGCCGAAGCGCTTTTGCAGGCACTTTGCGAACTTGTACGTCGTGCTCTCGAGCGGCGTACCGTACAGCGAGAAGTCGATGTTCTCCTTCTCCTTCCACTCCTTGCACTTGTCGTTCATGTGCTGCATGACGGCGAGCGCGAAGGGCTTCGCCTCCTCATCGGTGTGGCTCTTGCCCGTCATGTACTTGGTACATTCATACAGCCCCGCATAGCCGAGCGAGATGGTCGAATAGCCGCCGTAGAGAAGCTTGTCGATGGTCTCGCCCTTTTTGAGGCGCGCCAGCGCGCCGTACTGCCAGAGGATGGGCGCGGCGTCCGAGAGCGTCCCCTTGAGACGGTTGTGGCGATACATGAGCGCGCGGTAGCACAGCTCGAGGCGCTCGTCAAAGATCTTCCAGAAGCGTTCCTCGTTCCTGCCCGAAGAGAGCGCGACGTCCACAAGGTTGATCGTGACGACGCCCTGGTTGAATCTGCCGTAATACTTGGGTTTTCCGTTCTCGTCGACGTAGGGCGTGAGGAAGCTGCGGCAGCCCATGCAGGTGTAGCAGTGCCCCTCTCCGTTCTTGTCGATCTTGTATTTGAGCATCATCTTCTCGGAGATATAGTCGGGCACCATGCGCTTTGCGGTGCATTTCGCCGCGAGCTGCGTGAGATACCAATACTTGCTCCCCTCGCGGACGTTGTCCTCCTCGAGCACATAGATGAGCTTGGGGAAGGCAGGCGTCACCCAGACGCCCGACTCGTTCTTGACGCCGCGGATGCGCTGGTTGAGCGTCTCCTCGATGATGAGTGCGAGGTCTGCGCGCTCCTGTTCGTTGCGCGCCTCGCCGAGGTACATGAACACGGTGACGAAGGGCGCCTGCCCGTTGGTGGTCAGAAGGGTGACGACCTGATACTGGATGGTCTGGATCCCCTTTGCGATCTCCGCCTTCAGGCGCTTTTCGGCGATCTTGGCGATCTGCTTTTCATCGGTGATGCCGAGATCCTTCAGCTCGTCCGCAACGTCGGCGCGGATCTTCTGACGGCTGACGTCGACGAAGGGCGCGAGGTGCGTGAGCGAGATGCTCTGCCCGCCGTACTGGTTGGAGGCGACCTGCGCGATGATCTGCGTCGCGATGTTGCACGCCGTCGAGAAGGAATGCGGCTTTTCGATGAACGTCCCCGAAATGACGGTGCCGTTCTGGAGCATGTCCTCGAGGTTGACGAGGTCGCAGTTGTGCATATTCTGCGCGAAATAGTCGGCATCGTGGAAGTGGATGAGTCCCTCGTCGTGCGCCTCGACGATATCCTGCGGCAGGAGAATGCGGCGCGTGAGGTCTTTGGAGACTTCGCCCGCCATGTAGTCGCGCTGCACGGAGTTGACCGTGGGATTCTTGTTGGAATTTTCCTGCTTGACTTCCTCGTTGTTGCACTCGATGAGCGTCAGGATCTGCGCATCCGTCGTGTTCGCCCTGCGGACGAGCGCACGGGTGTAGCGATAGGTGATGTACTTGCGCGCGACGGCAAACGCCTTCTGATCCATGATCTGATTCTCGACGAAATCCTGGATCTCCTCGACGTTGACGGCACGGTTGAGATCGTTCGAAAGCGCGGTGACCTTCCTCGTGATGAGGCCGATCTGCTCCTCCGAGAGACGGTTCTCTTCGCTGACTTCATTGTTCGCTTTGCGGATGGCGTTCTCGATCTTGCTCGCATCGAACGCGACTTCTGCGCCGTTTCTTTTGATGATCTTCATGGCACTTCTGCTCCCAACCTTATGATAGTTCCCCCTTGCGGGAAAAAAGCGTCCCCCCTTTCGAGGGAACGCTTCTATCATACACCATATGTTGTCGTTTGTCAAGAGGATAGCCCAATATTTTGTAAAAATATTTTTTTGACACCACAATATCTTGTGTCTGAATGCAAGGTTCAGAGAAGCACGGCACCGTTGATGACGAGGGAGAACCGGCAGCCGAGAAATTCCGCCGCCTTTCTCGAGAGCTGCATCCTGCCGAAGTAGATCTCGAAGTAATCCATCACCGAGCAGATGGCGGTGTCGATCTCGATGTGCAGCGCGATGACCTTCCCCTCCTCCTCCACGCGGACGAAGGAGCGCTCCGCCGCGAGATTGACGCGGTCGTGGATATTCGCCTGAAAGACGTCTTTGACGGCGTTTTTGACGCGGCTCTTGTGGACGTCCGCCTTGTCGGCGATGATGAGCGCGGAGGAGACGTCCGAGACGGGCTGGCCGTACTGTTCGTCGTGGTTTCCGATCGCCATCATGATCTCCGCCGCCTCCAACGCACTCATGCCGAGGCGGGTGAGGATCTTATAGGAGAGGATGGCGCCCGACTGGGCATGATCCTTGCGATTGATGCAGTTTCCGATGTCGTGAAGGTAGCCCGCGATCTCGGCGAGGCGGATGCGATCCTCCCCTTTTCCGAGCGCGCGCAAAATCTCGCCCGACCATTTGCTGACGATGCCCGCATGGCGGCGGGAGTGTTCGGTGAAGCCGAGCGCCTCGATCTGCCGTTCGGACATCTCCATGATCGCCTCGACTTCACTGTCGCGGCGGATGGTGGCAAGATCGAGCATCTCAGAACTCCGTTACGTTGAGGCTCGCCAGGATCTCCTCGTATTTCGCCTTGGTAAAGGAGATGGTGTCGAAGGTGGTGACGGTCGCCGTTCCCGCCGCAACGCCCGCGCGCAGGATGTCGGGCAGATCCGCCCCCTTCTGCAGCATCGTCGCCGCGGCGGCGACCATGCCGTCGCCCGCGCCCACCGTCGAATTGACGGCGACGTTGATGCTCTTGCAGAAATAGTTCTTGGTGCCGTTGGTGATGACCGCGCCGTCCTTGCCGAGCGAGAGCAGCACGATCTTCGCGCCGCGGTCGAGCAGTTCGCGGCAGCCGGAGAGCATATCGTCTTTGTCCTTGAATTCGCGCCCCAGCGTCTCCTGCAGTTCCTCGAGGTTGGGCTTGACGAGGTCGATGCCCGCCTCGAGCGCGGCAAACAGCTTTGCCCCCTCCGTATCGGCGATGCGCAGCGAGTGCGGATCGACGGTGCGGAAGATCTCGCGGTAATAGCTCGTATCCACCCCTCTCGGAAGCCCCCCCGAGATGACGGTGACGTCCGAACGGGAGGAGAAATTGCGGATGATATGCATGAGTTCCGCAAGTTTCTCGGGAGCGACCTGCCCGCCGATATCGTTGATCTCGGTGAGCATGGATTTCTTGTCGATGCACTTGTAGTTCTCGCGCACCCTGCCGCTGTTCCAGACAAAGGCAAATGGCACGCCCTCTTTGTCGAGCGCACGCTCGAACATTGCGCCGTTCTCATTGTACATAAAGCCCGTCGCGTACGCCTCACCGCCCAGCCGCGCCACGCCGATCGCGACGTTGAGCGCCTTCCCGGTAAAGGACAGCGTCTTGTTTTTGACGATGTTGACCTTGCCGATGTTGAGCTGGTCGAGTTCGATGGTGACGTCCACGCTCGGACTCATGCAGACTGTAAGGATCATGTTACAAACTCCTCCTGTAGCTTCCTCCCCGAAGGATGGGGTCTTTCCCGCGCTTATCATGGCGCAATGTTATTATATTATGCTTTCTCGGAAATTTCAAGAGCAAGCGGGAAAAAAATTGCAGAAAAAACGCTCTTTTTGCAGACAAAAGTGTTGTAACCTCACATGGAGATCATCTGCAGCGTCTCGTAAAGCTCGTAGTTGAACTTCTTTTTCATGGAGACCGCCTCGATGATGTCCATGTCGATGATCTCGTTTTTGTGGATGCCGACGACGCGGTTGCCGATGCCGTCCTTGAGAAGGCGCACCGCTTTGTTGCCGAACTGCGCCGCGAGCATTCTGTCCGCCATCGAGGGCGAACCGCCCCTCTGGACGTGCCCGATGCAGGTGGGGCGCACCGAATAGGTCGTCACCTCCTGCAGTTCGCGCGCAAATTTCTCCGCGCTCGTCACACCCTCGGCGACGATGATGATGTTGGAATGTTTGCCGTTCGCGCGCGAACGGTTGATGCGCATGACGATGTCGTCAAGATTGTAGGAGATCTCGGGCACGACGATGATCTCGGCACCCGACGCGATGCCCGCATAGAGGGCGATGTCGCCGCAGTGACGGCCCATGACCTCCACGACGGAAATGCGCTCGTGCGAATTCATCGTGTCGCGGAGCTTGTTGATGATCTCGAGGCAGGTATTCACCGCCGTATCGAACCCGAGCGTGTAGTCGGTATATTCGAGGTCGTTGTCGATGGTACCGGGAATGCCGATCGTGGGAATGCCGTAGTCCTCCGTCAGACACTTCGCCCCGCGGAAGGATCCGTCGCCGCCGATGACGACAAGCCCCTCGATGCCGCGGCGCTCCAGCGTCGCGACCGCCTGCTTCTGCCCGTCCACCGTGAGCATCTCGAGGCAGCGCGCCGTTCTCAGCTTGGTGCCGCCCCTTTGTACGATGTCGGAGACCGAGCGCATCTCCATGGGCATCATCTTATCTTCGATCAGCCCCGCGTACCCGCGCTCAATGCCATACACCTCCATGCCGAAGTAGATCGCCGTTCTGACGACCGCACGGATCGCCGCGTTCATTCCGGGCGCGTCGCCCCCGCTCGTCAATAGTCCGATTCGCTTCATCTTAAGCCTCCTGATCTCGTTTTTCGTTCCTTTCGCATTATATCAAATTATTTCCGAAAAGCAAAGTTATTTGAACGCAATTTTCGGGAAAACTTTTTTCCCGGGGCACAATGTTCCCCGTTTGCCCGTCATATGAGTTTGACGCACGCCGCGGGGAGAAAACTGCGCAGCTCCGCCTGCAGCGCGCGGGAGAGATGCACGGAAAATTCATACCGCTTTCCGCCGTGCAGGATCTTGGTGCGGATCTCCCCCGCATAGGCGGAAATGGTGTCGAGAAGCTCCGTAAAATCCTCCTCGGAGAGGGCGCGCGCATCCAGCCAGAGCACCTGTTCGTGCGCGGGCGCCTGCTCGGCGCTCGCCTCCTGCCCCTGTTCGGGCGGCACGAATTCGGTCAGATGGTCGAGGATGATGCAGGGCTGCTTCTCGGCGGGAGTGTCGATCTTGCCCGAGAGGCGCACGACGCCGTCGTGGCGGATGTAGGGCTTGATCTTCTCGTACACGCGCGGGAAGGCGACGCACTCCACGCTGCCGTAGAGATCTTCCACCGTGACGAACGCCATGATGGCGCCGCCCCGCGTGTTGATCTTTCTCACCGCCGAGACGATGCCCCCCATCGTGACCTGTTCGCCCGCGGTGAACTGCTGATACGTCCTGTCGCCCGTCTCCTCGTCCTCCTCGTAGTCTGCGAGCATTCCCGTGTTGAAGTTGCAGTCGGTGAAGTAGGCGGAATAGGCGCCGAAAGGATGGCCGCTGACATAGACGCCCAGCACCGATTTTTCCTTGGAGAGCAGCTCCGCCGTGCTCCATTCGGGGATGGAGGGATACGTTACCTCGGGCGCCTTCTCCTCGATGATATCGCCGAAGAGCGACATCTGCGCGCTCGACTTCTGCTTGTCGATGGCGGCGAGACGGCGCATGAGATCCTCGTAGACGGCGTGATACTGCGAGCGGTGTTTGCCCATCGAGTCGAACGCGCCGCCGAAGATGAGGCTCTCCACCATCTTCTTATTGACAAACCCGATACAGCGCATGAGGAAATCGGCGAAATCCTTGAACGCGCCGTGCGCCTCGCGCTCCTCGATGACCTTCTCCATCGCGCCGATCCCCACGCCGCGCAGAGCGCAAAGCCCGAACCGAAGCCCGTCTCCCTGCACCGAAAAGTAGGCGCGCGACTTGTTGACGTCGGGCGGATAGACGGCGATGTTCTTCTCCTTCATGTAGACGACGTACTTCGCGATCTCGTCGATCTTATCGATGCGGTTGTTGAGGACGCCCGCCAGAAACTCCTTCGGGTAATACTTTTTGAGGTATGCCGTCTGATAGGTGACGACGGCGTACGCCGCCGCGTGCGACTTGTTGAAGGCATAGGACGCAAAGCTCTCCATCTGCGCGAACAGCTCGGCGCTCACCTCGGGCGGGATGCCGTGCGAGGCACAGCCCGTGATGTTGCCCCCCTGCTCGATGTCGCCGTAGATGAACTTGTCCTTCTGCGCCATCAGCTCGGAGCGATGCTTCTTCGCCATCGCGCGGCGCACGAGATCTGCCTGCCCCAGAGAGTACCCCGCGAGGTTCTGGAAGATCTGCATGACCTGTTCCTGGTAGATGATGACGCCGTATGTCTTTTCGAGGATGGGCTTCAAAAGCGGCGTGAGATAGGTGATCTTCTCCGGCTCGGCGCGGTTTTTGAGGTAGGTCGGGATGAAATCCATCGGCCCCGGGCGGTAGAGCGAGATGCCTGCGATGAGATCCTCGAGACAGGTGGGCTGGAGCTGCTTCATGAAGCGTTTCATGCCGCCTTGTTCGAGCTGGAACACGGCGTCGGTATCCGCCTCCGAGATGAGCTGATAGGCGCCCGGATCGTCGCACGCCTGGTCGAAGGTGATCTCCCTGCCCGTGTCCTCCTTGATATAGTCGAGCGTCTTCTTGATATCGGTGAGCGTGGTGAGCGCGAGGAAGTCCATCTTGAGCATTCCGATGGATTCCACTTCCTTCATGTCGAACTGGGTGGTGATGTCCTCGCCGTTTCTCGAGAGCGGCACGTTGTCCGCGATCTTTTTGCGGCAGATGACGACGCCCGCCGCGTGCATGGAGGTGTTGCGCGGCATCCCCTCGAGCTTGAGCCCCATGTCGATGACGCGCTTGAGCTGCTCGTCCGACTCGTAGATCTCGATGAACTCGGGGTTGCGCTTGCCCTCCTGGTCGGCGAGCTTTTTGAGTGCCTCGTCGTGCTTGTCGGGGTCGTTCTCCGTCTCGGCGACCTTCTTGCGGCAGCTCTCGATGTTCAGCCCGAGCAGCTCGCGGATGGTGGATTTGCCGTCCATGAGCTTGGTCACGCGGTCGGTGTCCGAATAGGGAACGCTCATGACGCGCCCGACGTCTTTGATGACGGCGCGCGAGGCGAGCGTACCGAACGTGACGATCTGGGCAACGTTCTCGGGGTGATAGCGCCTGCGCACATATTCGATGGTCTCCCCTCTGCGCTCCGTGCAGAAGTCGACGTCGAAGTCGGGCATGGAGACGCGGTCGGGGTTGAGAAACCGCTCGAAGAGCAGATCGTAGCGCAGCGGGTCGACGTTGGTGATGCCGATGGCATAGGCGACGATGCTGCCGACGCCCGAGCCGCGCCCCGGGCCGACGGGGATGCCGTGCAGCCGCGACCAGTTGATATAGTCCCAGACGATGAGGAAGTAGTCGGCAAACCCCATCTTGATGATGATGCCGAGTTCGTATTCGGCGCGCTTCATGATGTCGTCGGTGACGGGATCGTAGCGCTTGGGAAGCCCCTCCATCGTCAGCCGCCGCAAAAATTCGGGCGATGGCGTGCCGTCGTCCGCCGTATAAAGCGGGATGAGCGACTTGTCGTAGATGGGCGAGCCGTCCTCCTTCAGGTTGAAGGGCGTGTCGGTGTCCGAGACCTTGTCCGCAATGACGCGGGTGTTGGAGATCGCCTCGGGCAGATTGGGAAAGAGCGCCGCCATCTCATCGCCCGACTTCATGTAGAACTCGTGCGTCTGCATCTTCATGCGGGAGGGATCGTCGAGCGTGCGCTTGGTCTGGATGCACATGAGCACATCCTGCATCTCCCAGTCCTCTTTGTGCAGATAGTGCACGTCGTTGGTGGCGACCAGTCCGATCTCCGTCTCGCGCGCGAGGCGCACGAGAAGGGGCAGGATCTGCTTCTGCTCGGGGATGCCGTGATCCTGGATCTCTATGTAAAAGTCCTCGCCGAACGCCGCCTTCATCTCGAGCGCGAACGCCTTCGCCTTGTCGTACTCCCCCGCGAGCAGCAGGCGCGGGATGCGCCCCGCAAGGCAGGCGGAGAGACAGATGACGCCGTTCGTGTGTTCCTTCAGAACGGTGTAATCGATGCGCGGGCGGTAATAATAGCCGTCCACGAAGGCGAGCGAGTCGAGCTGCACGAGATTGACGTACCCCGCCTTGTTCTTGGCGAGCAGGATGAGGTGATCGGCGCGCTGGTCGATGTGCTCGCGGTAGTCGTCCACGACGTAAAACTCGCACCCGACAATGGCTTTGATCTTGTTTTTCTTGCACTTTTCGGCAAATTTCAGCGACGCATACATATTGCCGTGGTCGGTCACGGCAACGGCGTCGATATGATTTTCCTTGCAGTGACGGACGAGGTCGTCCACTTTCACCGCACCGTCCAGAAGACTGTATTCGGTGTGCAGATGCAGATGTACAAAGTCCGTCATTGGCATATTTCTCCGTAAATTTGCATGAGTTTTCGCATTCTGTGATTGAGTCCCCCCTTGCTCACGCCGAGCAGCTGCGCAAGCTCGGAAAGGGAGAGCGTCGGATGCTCCAGGCGCACCCGCGCAGCCTCGCGCAGGCCCTCGGGAAGGGTGGAAAGGACGCCCGCCTCGCGCAGTTTCTGCAGCGCGAGCGTCTGCGCGGCGGAGGCGATCGCCGCCTTGTCGGCATTGCCCGCCATGCAGTTCTGGATGCGGTTTTCGTTGTTGCTCTGTTCGCGGGCGGCAGAGACGGCGTCGAGCTTGCGCAGGGCGCTCCCGGCACCCAGCACGGACAGTACGTCCGAGATCGCCTCCCGGCTCTTGACGTAAGCGACGAAAGTATCGCCGCGGCGCACGACCTTGCCGAACAGTTCAAACCCCGAGAGCAGCTCGCAGAACTCCTCCGCGCGCGCCTCGGTGAAGAACACGCACTCGAGGTGATACCCCGTCGAGGCGCCGTCGTGCGGGAGCGTGCAGCTTCCGCCGCCGATGAGCGCGGCGCGCAGATAGGCGAGCGCCGCCTCCCCGTCCTCAAAGAGGCGCTCGTGCAGGGTGCGCGTCACATGGAGGATGCGCTCCGCATCCTCTCCCCCGCAAAAGATCACGAGCTTGTCCCGCTTGCGCTTGGGGTCGCGCATCGCCTCGCGCACTTCGGGGCGCGCGCCGAACAGTTCCGCGAGCCGCAGAAAATATTCGGCGACGCGCTCGTTTTCGCTGACGATCTCAAACCCGCCGTCGGTGAGCGACGCGCCCGTCGCGAGCAGCCCGGCGAGCGCCGCCGCGGCGCCCTCGCGGGTCTTGGGGATATGCGCGAGCAGATCGCGCCTAATCTCACTGGTAAAATTGGTCAAAGCCGGCTCCTTACAGATGCTCCTCGCGCCATCTTGCGAGACGGAACGAAGGGAGCTTCCCGTCGATATTGTCGATGCGCCCGAGCGGAATGCCGACGCGCGCGATCTGCTGTTCGGCGAGCGCGCAGTCGCCGATGCGGTCTGTCGAATGTGCGTCCGAATTGATGACGAACCGCACGCCCGTATCCGCCACCTTGGCAAGCTCCTCGTCCGAGAGATGCTCCTTTTTGGAACTGATCTCGAGATAGGTGCCGTAGTCGCGGCAGCACTTCGCCACCTCCACGGCGTCTGCAAAACAGCAGTAGTTGAGGTGAGAGATGACGTCGACGGGGTGCGTCTTTACGGCGTTGATATAGGCGCGCGTCGTCTCGCGCACGAGACTGCGCGAAGGCCTGGCGTGCAGCTGCGTGCGCAGCCAGCTCCCCAGCCCCAGGCGGCTGTCGTGCATCTTCGGGAAGTTGACGAGCACATGGATGCCGACGACGAACAGCTCGAAGTTCGCATAGTCGCGCTCGGTGAGATCGCACCTTCCCGACTCGGTGAGGATGTTGCTCTCCAGACCCAGAAGGGCGCGGATGCCCGTCTCGCGCTCGGCGGCGCGCAGTTCGCGGATGTACTGCGGAAGTTCTCTTCGCTTCAGCCCGCGGAAAAGGTGAGAAAAGCCGTGTTCGGTGCAGCCGATCTCGGCAAGCCCCAGCGCCTTTGCGCGCCGTAAATTTTCCGAAAGAGTGCTTTTCCCGTCCGAATAGACGGTATGCGTATGATAATCTGCCGTAAGTTTCATGATCCCTCTTTTGCGGAATAAAATATTCGGATATTCTACGGAATGCGGCGGATCTCCTCGCGCAGCACGATGCCCGTGCGCGCCGTGACTGTCCGCCCGATCAGGTCGATAAGCGCGGCGATCTCCGATGCCGTCGCGCCCTCGTTGAGGATAAAGTTGGCATGCGCGTCGGAGACGACCGCACCGCCCACGCGCGCCCCCTTGAGGCCGCACGGCTCGATGAGCGCGCCCGCCGACATTCCCTCGGGATTGACAAAGACGCAGCCCATGCTCCTGCCCTTGGGGAGCTTGCGGCGGCGGGTGCGGAAATAGCAGCTCTCGCGCGCGATATCCTCCGGCAGCGCCTGTCTGCCGCGCAGCGTCACGCCCAGCACGGCGATGCCCGACAAGAAGACGCTCTGCTTGTCGCCGAACGCACATTCGCGCGCCGGAAGCGTACAAAGCTCCCCTCCGCTTGCGCAGAGCACGCGCTCCGTGATGTCGGAGAAGTGCAGTTCGCGCACGCCGGCGTTCATTGCCGTGCCCCCGCCCATCGTCATGGGGATGCCCGAAAAGGGAGAGAACCCGCCGATGCCGCGCGCCTGCGCAAACGAGAGCAGCGCGCCGCCCGTGACCCCCGCGCCCGCAAAGACGAGCGGCCCGTCCGCATCGAGCGTCCGCAGGCGGCAGAAGCGCACGACGACCCCTTCGAACATCCCGTCCGAAGGGAGGACGTTCGCCCCCGCGCCGAGGATGCAGTGCGGGATGCGCCCGCGTTCCAGCCAGGCGAGCAGCGCCGCCCCCTCCTCCGCCGTGCGCGGCTGTGCTTCCGCCGCCGCGCTTCCGCCGCAGCCGATGGTCGTGTGGCGGGAAAAGTCAAACCCGCGGGTGCAGGGAAGGTGCGGAAAGCGTGCCTTCAAATGCGCAAACAGCTCCATTTTATGTTCACCTTCTATTTTACCATATTCAACGGCATATTTCAAACACTTTCGAAAAATTTCTCGGGATTTTTTTGCGCCTCTCCCGCGCGCACCGCCCGCGCCGTCTCCGCGAGCTGTTCGGGCGTAGAAAAGGCATTCACCGTCCACCCGGACGCCCCCGCCGCCGTCATCATGCCGATGTCGGAGAGCGCCGCCTGTACGTCCGCCGAAAAGAGCGTCTCGAGAAAATACAGTCCGTCCTCCCCGTCCGAAAGCAGACAGATATACTGATAGAGATCGCAGTAATCGGGCAGCGCGCGGGAATATACGGTGACGCCGCGCGCCGCAAAGCGGCAGACGTCGCGCTGCGTGCCGAGCAGATAGCGGAATTTCCCGCCGAGAAAGTCGAGATAGGCGGCGAGCGACTCGCTCTCTTCGCCCTGCACGGACGCGAACCGCGCCGCCGCGCAGGCGAGGTTGCTCCCGCCCGAGGAGATGACGGTCTCCCCCGCCGCCGTGAGATCTTCCGTCAGCGAAAAGAGATAGTAGGCGCCGCGGCACCACGGGACGGCGAGGCGGCCGCCCGCAAAGACGTAGGGAAGGGCGCGGCAGAGCGCCGCGTCGGGCGCCGCACCGACGCCGAAGGAGAGCAGATCGGGCCGCTCCCCCTGCGCCATCGCCGCCCGCGCGCCCTCCGCCGTATAGGAGAGCACACGGAAATAGACGCCCTCGCGCCCCTGTTCGGCGCGCTGCGCGACGCGCGACAAAAAGGCGGTGCGCGACCCCTTCCCGCCTTCAAACGTATCCACATTCCAGATGCGCACGATGCGTGCATCCGCCTCGCCCGAAGAGAGCGGCACGGGGTAGAGCAGCGCGCCGAGCACGATCGCCGCGAGCAGCAAAAAGGGAACTGCCCGCCATACCGTCCGCAATAGGCACCTCATCTCTGTATCCTATGCGGCGGGATGCGCTGCAATTCCCCGACCCTTCCGGTTTGGGAGAGGAAGACCTCTCCCGCGGTTCCCCCGCGCGCACGGCGCGCGAGGAAACCTCTATCTGAAAGCGCAACGGGTGCGCTGCAATGTTCAGTGTCGCCCGTTTTGCAAAAATCATGCGCAAAGAAAAAGGGAGAAGCTGTTTCCTTCCCCCCTTTTCGTTCAGCGCTTGCAGAAGCTGTCGCAGCAGGTGCAGTGCTCGCAGTCGCAGGTGTTGCCCACATGGATGGTCGTCAGCTCGCAGTGCATCCCGTCGCGGTTGTACTTGCAGTCGGTCACGCCGCAGGAGACGCCGCTGTTGATGTCGTTCATATCCGTTACCTCCTTTCTGAAGCAAGTATTTGCAATTTTTGCGAAATTATCGAAAACGCCATTGACAAACGGCGAAATCCCCTGTAAAATAGAGGAAAAAGAAGGAGGCCGGCTATGAAGGTAATCCTCAAAGCGGATGTAAAAGGAAGCGGCAAAAAAGGCGACATCATTGAAGTTTCGGACGGGTACGCCCGCAACTTTCTTCTCAAAAAAGGTCTCGCCGACGTGGCGACGGCGAGCGGGATCAACGAGATCTCCCAGCGCAAAACGGCGGACGCCTACCACAAGGCGGAGAACGAAAAGGCGCTCAGAGAGCTTGCAAAGGAAGTCAACAAAAAGGAGGTCACCGTCTCCATCCGTGCGGGCGAGAACGGCAAGGTGTTCGGCTCGGTCACGACCGCGCAGATCGCCGCGGCGCTCGCCGAACTCGGATACGAGGTGGACAAGAAAAAGATCGTCCTCAAGGACGCCATCAAGACGCTCGGCGCATTCGAGGCGGAGATCCGCCTGATGGAGGGCGTGACCGCTAAGATCATCGTCAACGTCGTTCCCCTCGCTTAAACTGCATTTGCAACAAAAAAACGCACCAAAAGGTGCGTTTTTTTGATTGCTTTTGAAGTATTATGTCTGACGTACTACTCTGCAAACCGTACATTTACGGAAGCTCGATCTCATAGAGATCCTTCTCGGGGAGCTTTTTGGTCGAGCCGTCCACGAATTTCTTCAGCTCGTTCGCGCCCTTTTCGACGGGGATATTCACGCCCGCACCCGCAACGCAGCCGCCCGGGCACCCCATCCCCTCGATGAGGCAGCCGTTCTTCTTGCCGAGTTTGGCGAGGAGTAGCATCTTCTTGCACTCCTCCAGCCCCTCCGCGTGCTCGATCTTGACTTCGACCTCGGGATAGTAGGCATGGACACACGCTTCGACGGCAGCCGCAACGCCGCCCGCGACGCCGTAGCCGCGCCCCGCCGCCGTCGCGTCGTGAATAGGTTCTTCCTTGTCGTAGGTCGAAAAGTCGATGCCCTTCGCCTCGAAGATGGCGGCAAGTTCCTCGAACGTGATGACGAAATCGACGTCACTGCGCACCGTACGGCGGCGCGCCTCCAGCTTCTTTGCGGCACACGGCCCGATAAAGACCACGCGCGCGTTGGGGCGCTTCTGCTTGATGGAGCGCGATGTCGCGACCATGGGCGTGAGCGCGCTCGAGACCTTGTCGACCATATCGGGGAACTGCGTCTTGGCGAGCATGCTCCACGCGGGGCAACAGGAGGTGAGCAGGAAGGGAAGTTTTCCCGTCACGACCTCCGTCGCGTAGTGATGCGCCTCCGTGGCAGCGCCCACGTCCGCGCCGTGCGCGACTTCATAGACTTCCTTGAATCCGATCTCCTTGAGCGCCGCCTTGACCTTCCAGAGCGTGACGCCGGGGCCGAACTGCCCGATGATGGCGGGCGCGACCTCTGCGACGACCTCATCCCCCTTCTGGATGGCGCGGATGAGCTGATAGATCTGCGACTTGTCCGCAATGGCGCCGAACGGGCAGCTCACCATGCACTGACCGCAGCCGACGCACTTGTCGGGATCGATGTGCGCACGGCCCAGCCCGTCGCTCGAGATCGCCTTGACGCCGCACGCCTGCGCGCACGGGCGGATCTTGTGTGCGATCGCGTCATACGGGCATGCCGCCTTGCACTTGCCGCACTTGATGCATTTGGAGCGGTCGATGACCGCCTTGAGCGTCTTGGGATCGACGGAGATCGCCCCCTTCGGGCAGACCGTCATGCAGTAACGCGACACGCAGCCGCGGCACTGATCGCTGACCTCGTAGACGTTCTCCTCGCACCTGTCACACGCAGACGGGATGACCTGCATGAGCGGCGGTTCATAGTAACTGTCCGAAATGTTGCTCGCGCTCAGGCCGTTGGTGATGTGCGCGGGACGATCCTGCGGGTTGAGCGACATTCCCATCGCGAGGCGGACGCGTTCCGCCGCAATGGCGCGTTCCCGGAAGACGCTCTCGCGGTACTGCGGCGTCTCCGTCGGGGTGATCTTGTAGGGAATTTCCTCGATATCGCTGGCGACGTTGTCCGAATGGAACGCGATCTTGGCGACCTCGACGAATACCTGCCGCCTCAGTTTTCTGACCGAAGTTTCCAGGCCTCTCATATCTCTTCTTTCCTCTCCGAAAATAAATTTCAAATCCTGCAAACGAGGGCAAGGGAAATCCCCCGCCCTCGCTCTTTCGGATATTGCTTACTTCTTCTTGTTGCGGTTCTTGCGGCCGTAGTAGGCGTTGAGGTACATCTCCTTGATCTCGCTCATGAGCGGGTAACGAGGGTTCGCGCCCGTGCACTGGTCGTCGAACGCGTCCTCCGTCATCTGATCGAGACGGGCGAGGAACTGTTCCTCCGTGACCTTGTCGCCCAGCGCCTCCTTGATGGTCTTGGGCTGACCGATCGCCTCCTGCAGCTCCTTGAGCTTCTTGATGAGCGCTTCGACGAGTTCGTCGTCATCCCTGCCCTTGAGTCCGACATAGCGGGCGACGTCCGCATAGCGCGCCTTGCACTGAGGATATGCGTACTGCGGGAAGGTGCCCATCTTGGTCGGGCAGTCGGAGCTGTTGAAGCGGATGACCTCCTCGAGCATGAGCGAGTTCGCCATGCCGTGAGGGATGTGCCAGTAGGAACCGAGCTTGTGCGCCATCGAGTGGCAGACGCCGAGGAAGGCGTTCGCGAACGCCATACCTGCCATCGTGGAAGCGTTTGCCATCTTCTCACGGGCGAGCGCGTCGTGCGCACCCTTCGCATATGCGTCGGGCAGGTACTCGAAGATGAGCTTTGCGGCTTCCTTCGCGATGCCGTTGGTGAAGTCGGTCGCCATGACGGACGCGATCGCCTCGAGCGCGTGGCTCATGGCATCGATGCCCGAGCAGGAGGTGAGTCCCTTCGGGATGTTCATCATGAGGTCGGAGTCGATGATCGCGACGTCGGGCATCAGCTCGTAGTCGGCAAGCGGGTACTTTGTGCCCGTTTTTTCATCCGTGATGACGGCGAAGGGCGTGACCTCGGAGCCGGTACCTGCCGTCGTGGGGATGGCGACGAAGAGCGCCTTGTCGCCCATGTGCGGGAAGGTATAGACGCGCTTGCGGATATCCATGAAGCGCATTGCCATATCCTGGAAATCCACTTCGGGATGCTCGTACATGACCCACATGATCTTTGCAGCGTCCATGGGCGAGCCGCCGCCGATGGCGATGATGACGTCGGGTGCGAAGTCGCGCATCTGCTTGACACCCTCGTTCGCGCAGGCGAGCGTGGGATCGGGCGTGACGTTGAGGAAGGTCGCGTGCGAGATGTTCATCTCGTCGAGCACGTCGGTGATCTTCTTGGTGAAGCCGCTCTGGAAGAGGAACTTATCGGTGACGACGAACGCCTTCTTCTTATTGTAGACCTGCGGCCCAAGCTCCTTAAGAGCGACGCCCAGGCATCCGCGCTTGAAATAAACCTTCTCGGGAGCTCTGAACCAAAGCATATTTTCCTTCCTTTCCGCACCGGTTTTGATATTGATGAGGTGCTTGACGCCGACGTTCTCGGAGACGGAGTTGCCGCCCCACGAACCGCAGCCCAGCGTGAGTGACGGAGGCATCTTGAAGTTGTACAGATCGCCGATGCCGCCCTGCGAGGAAGGCGTGTTGATGACGATACGGCAGGTCTTCATGATGCCGCGGAAGTATTCGATCTTGTCTGCGCCCGTCTCCACGTTGACGTACAGCGAGGAGGTGTGGCCGAGGCCGCCGTCCTTGATGAGTCTGTCCGCCTTTGCGACAGCTTCTTCGAAGGTATCCGCCTTGTACATGGCGAGCACGGGAGAGAGTTTCTCGTGCGCAAACTCCTCGGAAAGCTCGACGGATTCCACTTCGCCGACGAGCACCTTGGTGCCCTCGGGCGCCTTGAACCCGGAAAGCTCCGCGATCTTGCAGGCGGTCTGACCGACGATCTTGGAGTTGAGCGCGCCGTTGATGATGATGGTCTTTCTCACGAGGTCGGTCTCTTCGGGCGTGAGGAAGTAGGCGCCGCGCAGCTTCATCTCCTTCTTGAAGGCGTCATAGACGTCGGAGAGGACGATGACGGACTGCTCGGACGCGCAGATCATGCCGTTATCGAAGGTCTTGGAGTGCAGGATGGAAGATGCGGCGAGCTGGATATCCGCAGAGGAATCGATGACCGCGGGCGTGTTGCCGGCGCCGACGCCGAGTACGGGCTTGCCGGAGGAATACGCCGCCTTGACCATGCCGGGGCCGCCCGTCGCGAGGATCATGTCCGCCTCGCGCATGATCATGCCGGAGAGCGGCACGGTGGGCTGGTCGATCCAGCCGATGATGTCCTCGGGCGCACCCGCGGCGACTGCCGCGTCAAGCACGACCTTTGCGGCAGCGATCGTCGATGCCTTTGCACGGGGGTGAGGCGAGATGATGAGGCCGTTTCTCGTCTTTAAGCAGATGAGCGACTTGAAGATCGCCGTCGACGTGGGGTTGGTCGTGGGAATGATCGCCGCGAGGACGCCGATCGGCTCCGCGATGCGCGTGTACCCGAACCCTTCGTCGCGCTCGATGACGCCGCAGGTCTTGGTGTTCTTGTAGGCGTTATAGATGTACTCTGCCGCGTAGTGGTTCTTGATGACCTTGTCTTCGACAACGCCCATTCCGGTCTCTTCGACCGCCATCTTTGCGAGGGGGATTCTCATCTGGTTCGCAGCGAGCGCCGCGCGGAAGAAGATCTCGTCGACCTGTTCCTGCGTGTACGTCGCAAACTTCGCCTGCGCCGCTCTCACGCGCGCGAGCATTTTCTCGAGAGATTCCTCATCGTTGACGATGAAATCCTTCATGTGCTACCTCCGTTTCCCTAAAATGAATTTCAGTTTTTATCGATCTCCGGCACCCGCGCCGCAGAGTGCTGCGAGCGAGACCGCCAAATCTTCATATTTTACCGTCACCCCGTCCGGAACGTGCAGATAGACGGGCGCGAAGTTGAGGATCGCCGTGACACCCGCCGCGACGAGATCGTCGCACGCGGACTGCGCGGCGGCGCGCGGCACGGTCAGGATGGCGACGCGGACGCCGTGCCGGGCGACGATGTCGGGCAGCCGCTCCATCGGATAGATGGGCTTGCCGCCCGCCGCCCCCACCTTTGCGGGAGAGGCATCGAACGCGGCAATGACGTGGATGCCGTAATTCTCAAACCCCTCGTAGGAGAGGATGGCGCGGCCCAGTCCGCCCGCGCCCACGATGACGGCGTTCGTCCAGCGGTGATACCCCAAAAATTTCTCGATGTCTTCGATGAGGCGGCGCACTTCGAAGCCGAAGCGCGGCTTGCCGGGCTGCGAGGAGACAAGGGCGAGATCCTTTCTCACCCCCACCGCCGAGACGCCCATATCCTTGGCGATCGCGGCGGAGGAGACATAGCGAACGCCCTTTCCCGCCTCCCCTTTCAGATATCTCAAGTAGGACGGCATACGGGAAACGGTCGCCTTAGATACTGCATTTTCAGCGCTTCCCATATCGGCTCACTCCGCATCAGACAAACATTCGATAAATTTTTATCAATTATCATTGTAACAGAAATGTTCACGGAAGTCAACTGTTTGAAGAAACTTTCTCCGCCGCCCGCGCGAAAAAAAATTGCGCCGCGCCCCCGCATCCGGAAGATGCGGGGGCGCGGCGCGTCCGATCGACACAATTTATTGGAAATCTTTGAGGCGCTCTTCCACCTTTGCGCGGGCGTCGAGCAGCTTTTCCAGCTTGGCGCGCTCGTCTTCGACGAGCTTTTTGGGCGCCTTGGCGATAAAGTTCTGATTGGCGAGCTTGCCGCTCGCGCGGGCGATCTCGCCCGTCACGCGCTCCAGCTCCTTTTCAAGGCGCGCCTTCTCCTTTTCAAGATCGACGAGGTCGCCGAGCGGGATAAAGAGCTGCCCCGCTTCGCAGACGCGGGAGACGACCTTCGCGCCCGACTCCGGCCCGTTCTCGGTGAAGCTCACCTCGCTCGCCCCCGCAAGGCGCAGGATGGCGCTCTTGTTGACGGTGACGAGACGGCGGGACTCGGTCATGAGATAGAGATGCACCTTTCTCGAGGGCGGGCAGTTCACCTCCACTTTCATGGCGCGCACCGTCTTGATGAGGTCGATGATCCCCTCGAACGCCTTCGCCTCCTTCTTGTAGGCGAGGCGGGAGTTGTAGCGCGGATATTCCGCCGTGATGATCAGCCCCTTCGTCGTGGGCAGGTAGGAATAGATCTCCTCCGTCACATAGGGAATGAAGGGATGCAAAAGCTTGAGCGTGTTCTCGAGCACCATCATGAGAACGCCCAGCGCGCCGCGCTTCTTGTCGGCGTCCTCGCCGTAGAGCGCCGGCTTGGAAAGTTCGATGTACCAGTCGCAGAAGTCGTTCCAGACGAAGTCGACGAGCTTGTCGGCGGCGATGCCGAGATCGAACTTGCCGAGCGACGCCGTCACCTCGCGGATGCACGCCTGCAGCCGGGAGATGATCCACCGGTCGGCGGGCTGCAGACGGATCTCGCCGAGCGCGGGAACGGAGACGCCCTTCGCGTTCATCAGCACGAAGCGGGAGGCGTTCCAGAGCTTATTGATGAAGTTGCGCGCCCACTCCACCTTCGCGTCGGTGAAACGGGTGTCGTTGCCGGGCGCGACGCCCGTCACGAGGGAGAGGCGCAGGGAGTCCGCGCCGTATTTGTCGATGATCTCGAGCGGGTCGATGCCGTTCCCGAGCGATTTGGACATCTTTCTGCCCTGTTCGTCGCGCACAAGCCCGTGGATGAGCACGTCGCGGAAGGGAACTTTCTCGGTGTGTTCGATGCCAGAGAACATCATGCGCATGACCCAGAAGGGAATAATGTCGTATCCCGTCACGAGCACGTCGGTCGGATAGAAGTAATTGAAGTCCTCCGTCTCGTCCGGCCAGCCCAGCGTGGAGAAGGGCCAGAGCGCCGAGGAGAACCAGGTATCCAGCACGTCCTCGTCCTGCGTGAGATGCGCGCTGCCGCACTTGGGGCAGACGGAGGGCGTCTCGCGCGCACAGATGACTTCGCCGCAGTCGTCGCAGTACCAGACGGGGATGCGGTGCCCCCACCAGAGCTGACGGGAGATGCACCAGTCGCGGATGTTTTCCAACCAATTATAATAGATCTTGGAAAAACGGTCGGGGGTGAACTTGGTCTTTTTCTTGACGACCGCGTCGATGGCGGGCTTGGCGAGCGGCTTCATCTTGACGAACCACTGCTTGGAGACGATGGGCTCCACCGTCGAATGGCAGCGGTAGCAGTGCCCGACGTTGTGCGCGTGCGCCTCGATTTTGACGAGCAGCCCCAGCTCCTCCATCTTTTTGACGATGCGGCGGCGCGCCTCGTAGCGGTCAAGCCCCGCATACTCGCCCGCAAGGTCGTTCATCGTGCCGTCGTCGTTCATGACGCGGATGACGGGCAGATCGTGCCGCAGCCCCACTTCGAAGTCGTTGGGATCGTGCGCGGGCGTGATCTTGACGGCGCCCGTTCCGAATTCGGGATCGACATACTCGTCGGCGACGAGCGGGATCTTGCGGTCGGTGAGCGGAAGGAGCAGCGTCTTTCCGACGAGGTGCGCGTAGCGCTTGTCCCCCGGGTGAACGGCGACCGCCGTATCGCCCAGCATGGTCTCGGGGCGGGTGGTCGCAATGACGATCTTCTCGTCGCTCCCCTCGACGGGATAGGCGAAGTACCAGAAATGCCCCTGCTCCTCGGCGTACTCGACTTCGGCGTCGGAGAGCGCCGTCTTACAGCTCGGACACCAGTTGATGATGCGGCTGCCGCGGTAGATGAGTCCCTTCTGATAGAGGCGGAAAAAAGCCTCCCGCACCGCTTTCGAGCATTTTTCGTCCATCGTGAACGCGAGGCGCGACCAGTCGCAGGAGGAGCCGAGCTTTTTGAGCTGTTCGACGATCCTGCCGCCGTATTTCTCCTTCCAGGCCCATGCGCGGCGCAGAAATTCCTCTCTGCCGAGCTGTTCCTTGGTCAGTCCCTCTTTTTTGAGCTGTTCGACGATCTTGACCTCCGTCGCGATGGAGGCGTGGTCGGTGCCGGGAAGCCAGAGCGCGCAATACCCCTGCATCCGCTTGAAGCGGACGAGGATATCCTGCATGGTCTCATCCATCGCATGGCCCATGTGGAGCTGCCCCGTCACGTTGGGGGGCGGCATCATGACGGTGAACGGAACCTTGTTTTTGTCGATCTTTGCGCAAAAACTGCCCGTTTCCAGCCATTCGCGGTAGATCCTGTCCTCAAAATCCTTGGGATTGTACGTCGTCTGCATTTCTTCCATGTCGGTCACTTTCCTGCACTTTTCTTTGCTGTTTTTTTGCGTCTTACGCCGAAATCGGCATACTGGCGCATTTTAGTTTGGGTATCATTATAAAACATTTTTCGCGCGTTGTCAAATGTTCCGCCGCGGACATACAATATATTATTCCTTTATTTTTCACGGAGCGGAATATGAAACGATTTCTGGCAACTCTGGGAGCGGCGATCTTCGCCCTCCTTCCCCTCTCCGCCTGCGGCGGAACCTCCGACGGCACTGCGACGCTTCGCGTCAACGAAGTGACGCACTCCGTCTTTTACGCCCCGATGTACCTCGCCGACGCGCTCGGATATTTCGCCGAAGAGGGCATCGAGATCGAACTCACCAACGGCGGCGGCGCGGATGCCGTGATGGCGGCGGTGCTGTCGGGCGACGCGGACATCGGCTTCTGCGGCCCCGAGGCGGCGATCTACGTGCTGCTGGGCGGTTCGCAGGACGTGCCGACCGTATTCGGGCAGCTCACCAAGCGCGACGGCTCCTTCCTCGTCTCCCGCGTTCCGGAACCGGATTTCACCTGGGAGAGCCTCAAGGGGAAGGAGATCCTCGCGGGCAGAAAGGGCGGCGTGCCCGCCATGACCTTTGAATACATCCTGCGCGAACACGGCTTTTCGGACGCCGACATCAACCTCAACTTCGACGTCGCGTTCAATCTCATGACGGGCGCGTTCGAGGCGGGCACCGCCGACTACTGCACGATGTTCGAGCCGACCGCGTCGGAATATCAGGCGGCGGGTAAGGGTTACATCGTCGCATCCGTCGGCGAAGCGGGCGGAGAAGTCCCCTACACGAGTTACATTGCAAAGCGTTCCTGGCTGGATGAGAACGAGGAGACGGCAAAGGGATTTCTGCGCGCCGTGCTGCGCGGCGTGCAATACGCGCAGACGGAGGACGCGGCAACGGTCGCGGAGCATCTCGTCTCCTACTTCCCTTCCACCTCGGTGCAGTCGCTGGCAACGAGCGTCACGAGCTACCGCTCCATCGACGCCTGGGTGAGCGACATGGCGATGACGGAGGCAAGTTTCGAGCGGCTGCAGGACATCATCGAACGCGCGGGCGAGCTCGACCGCCGCGCGGAATTTTCCGATCTCGTCGACAATTCCTATGTAAAAGAAGTTTTCGCCGCGCTCGGCTGACCGCCCGCGCAGGTGCCGCCTATGAAGAACATCCTGCAATTTGAAGACGTGACCTATATCTACCACACCGCGCGCGGAGAGCTGGTCGCCGCGAAGGATCTGACCTTCTCGGTCGGCGAGGGCGAGTTCGTCGCCATCATCGGCCCCTCCGGCTGCGGAAAGACCACCCTCTTGTCGCTCGCGGCGGGGCTTTTGCGGCCGTCGTCGGGACGCATCGAGAGCCGCGGCTCCTTCGGCTATATGCTGCAAAAGGATGAGCTGTTCGCGTGGAGGACGATCGAGAAAAATCTCTTTCTTCCCCTCGAAGTCATGCACAAATGCACTGCCGCGCAGAAGGCGCGCGCGCTCGGGCTTGCCGAAAAATACGGGCTTGGAGACTTCCTGAAAAGCTATCCCGCGCAGCTTTCCGGGGGAATGCGGCAGCGGGCGGCGCTCATCCGCACGCTGGCTGCCGATCCCGACATCCTGCTGCTCGACGAGCCGTTCTCCGCCCTCGACTACCAGACGCGCCTCAACGTCTGCGAGGACGTGGCGAACATCATCCGCAGCGAGAAAAAGACGGCGCTGCTCATCACGCACGACATCTCCGAGGCGATCTCGCTCGCCGACCGCGTGCTCGTCCTCACGGCGCGCCCCGCGCGCGTCGCACACGCGCACACCCTCGATCTCGGCGGCGTTCCGCCCCTCAAGCGGCGGGAGAACGCGGCGTTCTCGGGGTGGTTCGAAACACTCTGGAAGGAGCTGAACGCATGAAACACCCGACCTGTTCCAACGAAAACGCGCGCTTTTTAAGAAAGCGCAGGCAGCACCTCGCCCTCGTCTGGGCGCTGCGCATCGGCGTACTCGCCCTGCTTCTGGGGATGTGGGAGCTTGTCACCGCCTGCGGATGGGTGGATCCCTTCATCATGAGCTCCCCCTCCCGCATCGCAAAGACCATCGCCTCCCTCTATGCAGACGGGAGCCTCTTCTATCACATCGGCGTGACGCTGTGGGAGACGCTGGCGGGCTTTGCCGCCGCCGTCGTGCTGGGCTTTCTCATCGCCCTGCTCCTGTGGTGGAGCGAGACGGTGCGCAAGGTACTCGAACCGTACATCGTCGTCCTCAACGCCCTTCCCAAGATCGCCCTCGGGCCGCTCATCATCATCTGGTTCGGCACAGGGAGCGAGGCGATCGTCTTTATGACCATCCTCGTCGGCATCATCGTCGCCATCCTGCATATGCTCTCCGCCTTCATCGCGACCGATCCGGGCAAGATGCTTCTCATGAAGTCGATGGGCGCGGGCAAACTGCAGATCTTGTGGAAGCTCGTGCTTCCCTCCTCCTACCCCTCCCTCATCTCCATGCTCAAAGTCAGCGTGGGAATGGCGTGGATCGGCTCCATCATGGGCGAATACATCGTCTCGCGTGCGGGGCTGGGCTATCTCATCGTGTACGGCGGGCAGGTGTTCAAGCTCGATCTCGTGATGAGCGCGACCTTTCTCCTATGTCTGCTGGCGGCGGGAATGTACGCGCTCGTCGTGCTTCTTGAAAAGATACTCGTCAAAAACGCAGACCGCTGAAAAGAGCGCGCCGAACACGCCGGCGACGGGATAGAGCGCGCCGACGACCCCCGAAAGTCCCAACCGGGAGAGCAGGAACGCCGCAAGGGCAACGAGTGCCTTTGCGGCGTTTTTCTGTCCGCCCGCATAGCGCTCGCAAGCAGACAGCAACGGAAGGAGCGACGAGGCGAGCGAGGTCAGGACGGCGCACGCGAGCGCGACGAAAAAGAGCGGGTGCGCGCCGACGGCGGCAAGATAGGGCATGGGAGAGGCGGACGTTCCCGCCGCAGACACGGCGCCGAGGATGAAGATGCCGCACACGAAGATGCACCCCGCCGCGAGCAGCGCGGCACGCACGGGCGCGCGCGCATTCCGCCCCGCCTCCATGACGGCGGGCGCGCTGAAGGCGACGTTCATGCAGGCGTACAGCAGCCCCTTGCCCGTTCCCGCAGCATGCAGCGCAAACTCCCCGCCCCCGCCCGTGCAGACGACGTAGCCGAGGAGCAGGGGCACGAGGATCGCATTGAAAAGACTCATCCTCTTCATACCGCCGCGCGTCACGAGCAGGACGAGCAAAAGCCCTCCGACGGAGGCGGCGGGCGAAAGCGCGGGGAAGAGTGCATCCAGCCCTGCGAGCATTCCCGCGCACGGCACGAACAGGGCGGCGAGCAGCGCGCACGACAGGACGTCCGCCGCCCGCCCGAACAGCGCGCGCATCGCTCCCGCAAAGCCGCCGTACTTTTTCCCGAGATAAAGAAAAAAAGCCGTCTGCGCGCACCACGCGGCGCAGGAGACGAGATATGCCATGCCGCCCCCGCCGCCGAAAAAGCGCACAAGCTCCGCCCCCGTCAGAAAGCCCGCGCCGATGGTCGTTCCCACCAGAAAAAACGCCGTCCGCAAAATGCCCATACCCGTTATATCTATTCTTCTGCGAAGAAATTATGTCGAATATCGGGCATTTTTTCGAAAATTGCATAGATTTATGTCTGACATAATACTTTGCCTATTGACAAATTCTGTCGATTCGTGTATAATGAAAGAAAAAAAGGAGCATGGCATGGAAGAAAATGTCGCTTTGGCGGAGCGTCCCGAAAAGACGGTAAGCTCCGACCTCATCCGCGGGCATATCAATACGATCATCCTGCGCGCGCTCTATGACGGTGACAAGTACGGCTATGAGATCATCGCAGAGATCGAACAAAAGAGCCACGGACAATATTCGCTCAAACAGCCCTCCCTCTACAGCGCCTTAAAGCGCCTTGAAAAGGACGGCTACGTCACCTCCTATTGGGGCGGCTCGGTCGGAGGAGGCAGACGGAAATACTTCTCCCTCACCGAGACGGGAAAGGCGATCTCCGAACAAAATCAGGCGGAGTGGGAGTATTCCCGCACGGTCATCGACAGCCTCATTTCGGACAAGCAGTTCGACTTCTCCAACCCCGCCCCCACCGCGGTGAATATGCGCGTGCTCAAGGAAACGACCTCCCGCGTGCCGCGCGGCGAAGGCGAGGACGACGATTTGGATTATCAGCCCGCCTTTGACGACGCCGAGGAGCTTGGAAAACTCGAGACACGCTACCGCGAACAGCTCAAGGAGCTGGAGGACAAGCGTTCCGACCTCGACCGCCGCGAGCAGTCCTTCGAGGAAGAGATGCGTTCGCGCAACGAAGCGATGCTCCGCGAGCGCGACTGGCGGGAGAACGAGATCGCCGCGCGTGAACAGGCACTTGCCGGCAAGCGAGCGGAACTCGAGACGCTGCGCGCCCAACAGGCAGCGGAGGCCGCGCGCATGGCGGAGGAAGCGGAGAAGCTCCGTTCGGAAAATGACCGCCAGGCGGATGCTTCGGCGCAGGAAGAGAGCGAAACGGTGCGTGAGATGCAGGAGCGCATCTCCTCCCTCGAATACGAGCTGCGCGAGAGCGAGGCTGCGCTGGAGACGGCGCGCCGCCAGAACGAGTCGCAGAATGAGCAGGATCGCGTCCGCGCCGAGGAGCTGCGCGAGAACGAACGCGCCGCATACGAGGAAAAACTCCGGGCAGTGGAAGCGGAACGCGACAACGAACACCGCGCCTATCTTGAGAAGCTCGAGCAGGCGCTGAGCGAAGAGCGCGCCCGCCACGAGGAAGACCTCAAGGCACAGGAAGCGCGCATCCTCGCCGAACAGGAACAGCAGTTCCGCAACCGCGAGCAGGAGCTTCTGCATCGCAACTACCTTGAACTCGTCAACACCCCTCCCGCAGAGGAGGCACCGCACGACTACAACTATTATACGGCTCCGCAGGGCGAACAGGCGCCCGCCGAGGACTACAAGACCGTCGTGCACAGGCTGTATGCCAACGCCGTTTCGGGCGACGCCGCACCCGCCGAGGGAAAAGCGACCTCCCTCGACGGCATCGACTTCACCGACCTCGAGACGCGCGCAGCGCAGGACGGCATCCACATCCGGACGGCGGGCGGAAAGCTCAAGACGGCCGTCAACGAATCGGAAAATCTCGTCCATAAGGGCAAGGCGCTCTTCTTGAGCGGCATCGTCACCTTCCTCTACTGCGTCGCGCTCGGGAGCGTGCTGCTCGGCATCGGCGCATCCGCCTCCATTCCCGCGTTCTATCCCTATCTGCTCTGGGGGATCGGGCTTGCCGTTCTGCTCGTGACCGGACTTGCCTACGCCAACCGCTATGGCGCGCGCTCGCTGCGGCGGACAGGCCCCGTTGTTCTCAACGTCGTCGTCACCTACATCCTGCTCGTCATCGTGACGCTCATCGTGGCGCTCTCCGCGCGCATGGATTTCACCGATCCCGTCCAGCTCACCGCATGGGTCACCATCCCCGTCGTCGCCTTCCTCGGCGTCACCCTCTTCGGTGTGGTGTATTACCTGCAGGTGCGACCCAAAAAAGACTAAAAAAATCCGTCGGGAACCCCGACGGATTTTTTTACACCTCTTTTATTTTTACACTCTTTCAAATGCGTATTGCGCGGCGCCGAACAGTCCCGCATCGTTTCCGAGGGAGGCGCACACGAGCGAGAGCGGCGCATAGTCCTCCGAAACATACAGCCGCGGCCGCACGAAGCGGCGCAGCGGCTCGAGCAGCGTCTCGCCCTCCGCAGAGATCCCGCCGCCCAGAATGATCGCCTGCGGGCGGAAGGCGTTTACGATGTTGAGCACCCCCTCGCCGAGCGCGGCGATGTACTCGTCGAGCACGCCCTGCGCGGCGGCATCCCCCTCCTTGAGCGCGAGGAACACCGTTCTGCCGTCCGCCTCGTCGGGCGTCGCGGCATACTTCCACATCGCGCTCTCGCGGTGGGCGCGCATCCCCTCCGCCGTCAGGCGGATGAGCGCGGAAGCGGAGGCATACCGCTCGAAGCACCCCTTTCTGCCGCAGGTACACTGTTCGCCGCCCATGCGGATGACGGTGTGTCCCAACTCGCCGCCCGCGCTGCGGAAGCCTTCAAAGAGCTTGCCGCCCAGGATGATGCCGCTCCCCACGCCCGTGCCGAGCGTGATGAGCACGCTGTCCGAATACGCCTTGCCCGCGCCGTACTTCGCTTCGCCGAGCGCGGCGGCATTGGCGTCGTTCAGAACGAACGTCTTTTTCCCCGTATACTTCTCCACGAGGGGGCCGAGCGGCACGTTGCGCCAGCCGAAGTTCGTCCAGGAGACCACCGTTCCGTTGGCGCTGTCGATGACGCCGGGCGAGCCGATGCCGATCGCCTGTACGTCGTTCATGCTCTTGCCCGCCTTCTCCGCCGTCTGCACGGCAAGCCCCGCGAGCGCGAGCGCCGTCTGTTCGGCAGATGCCTCCGCCGAAGTCACGACGCGCGATTTTCCCTCCAGTTTGCTGCCCGCAAGCAGCGCCGCTTTGGCGGACATTCCGCCGAGATCAATTCCGATCACCATATTTTTTCACCTGCTTTCGTTATTATAGACGCGCAGCCATTCGGAAAGGCGCGCGATCCACTCCTCATTGTTTTTGGTGCGCCGGAGCTTCTCGAGAAGATCGGGCGTATCCGTCATGCCCGCTTCGCGCAGACGTCGGACGGCGGTGCGCTCCTCGTCGGAGAGCAGCAGCTCTTCCCGCCGCGTGCCGGAACGGCGCAGATCGAGCGCGGGGAAGATCCTGCGCTCGGCAAGTTCGCGCGAGAGAAAGATATCCGCATTGCCCGTGCCCTTGAATTCCTCGTAGATGACGTCATCCATGCGGCTGCCCGTCTCGGTGAGAACGGTCGCAAGGATGGTGACGCTGCCCGCCTCCTTGGTCTTGCGCGCCGTGCCGAAGAAGCGCTTGGGCATGGCGAGCGCGCTCGCGTCGAGGCCGCCCGAGAGCGTCTTTCCCGTGTTATCGGCGAGATAATTGCACGCCCGCGTGAGTTTTGTGAGCGAATCGAGCAGAATGACGACATCTCTGCCCAGCTCGGCATTGCGCTTTGCGTACTCGAGCGTGAGGCGCGCCGCGCGCACATGATGTTCCGCCCCCTCGTCGAAGGTGGAACTGATGACTTCCGCACCCTTGACCGTCTCGCGGAAGTCGGTCACCTCCTCCGGTCGCTCGTCGATGAGCAGCACGATGAGCATGAGCGTCGGGTGCAGTTCGGCGACGGCGCGGGCGATCTCTTTGAGCAGCGTCGTCTTGCCCGCCTTGGGGGGCGCGACGATGAGCGCGCGCTGCCCCTTCCCGATGGGCGCGAACAGATCGAGCAGACGCAGCGCGGGCGCGCTGTTGTCCGCCGAGAGCGCGATCTTTTCATCGGGATAGAGTGCCGTCAGCGCGTCGAAACGGGGACGCGCCGCACACGCCGCCGCAGGACGGCCGTTGACGCCGAGCAGCGTTCCGATCGCCGCGGATTCCCCGCGCTGGCGGGGCGTTGCGGTGCAGGCGATGAGATCGCCCTCCCGCAGCGCGTTGGCGTGGATGACGGGTGCGGGCACAAAGACGTCCTCCCCCGTCGCGGACGGCTGGCAGTTGCGGGCGCGCGCAAAACCGTACCCGCCCTGCATGAGTTCGAGGATGCCCGTATAGACGGGTTCGTCGAAGGCGGGCGCGTCGGTGCGTTCGCCCGAGGCGACCTCCAGCACTTCCTCGGGCTGCGAGGCGCTGCGGCGGATCTCCTCGAGCCGCTCCGGAACGGAGGGATCGAGATAGGTCTGCTTGACGGGAGCGCCGCGGTTGCTGGGCGGCGCGGGCGGCTTGACGCCCGTCAGGATATCGATGATCTCCCCGATGAGCACGTTTTTGTTGCTCGAGGAGGCGTGTGCGACGCCCGTGTTCCTGCCGAGGATGCGCAGCGTCGATAAAGGAAGGGTATCGAGAAATTCCCGATACCGCTGTTCCGTCGTCTTCAATTCCATGTATCTCACTTCTCCCGTTCCATGATGATGACCTTCGTACTCTCTTCCGAAATATCGTCACGGAACAGCTCGATCTCGCTGTCCTCCAGCTCCTCTACTTCTTCCGTATCAAATTTATCCGCAAACTCGTCGACCTTGTCAACGTCGATATTCAGCCCCTTCGTCTTGTAATGCATGGGAATGACGATCGCGGGCATGATGCGATCGACATATTCCTTTGCCTGTTCGGCGTCGATGGTGTAATTCCCGCCGACGGGAATGAGCAGAACGTGAACGGGCAGCAGCGTCTCGATGAGCGCAGAGGTACATTCCTCGCCCAGATCTCCGAGATGGCAGATCTCGAGGCCGTCCATGCGGAACTTGAAGATGAGGTTCTCGCCGCGCTGTTCGCCGTTTTCGTTGTCGTGATAGCTTCTGATCGCGGTGATGTCCACGCCGCCGATCTCGTAGGTGCCCTCTTCGTCGAACACGACGGGCTTGCCGTTCTTGCCCTTGACCGCTTCGACGTTGTTATGGTCGTAATGCCCGTGACTCACGGTCACTGCATCCGCTTCGACGGACGGCATCTTATAGCCGATGTTGCCATAAGGGTCGGTCACGATGGTCGTGCCCGTGCTCTCCGTCAGGACAAAACAAGAGTGCCCCAAATATCGTATTTTCATTGTTCCTCCGATATGATATTTACCGCAATATGCAAGCGGAAAATCCGAACTTCTCCCTCGAACTGCAGCCGGTACGCAAGGGCGATCCGCCAGCCGTCCGAAACTCTGCGCGCCGCGCAGGTCTGCGTGTGAAGCGGGATGACGCCGAAGCGGTCGTCAAGCCCCACGCGAAACTCTCCCGTCTCGCCCGCGCAAAAGCGCGCGTGCAACTCGCTGCCGCCCCTGCGGTGCATGACGAGCGAATCGCCGCCAAGCTCCAGCCGCGCCTCGTCACGCTCTGCGGGGTAAACGGCGGCAAAGCCGTCGGTACGCTCCTCGAGTCTTCCGACTGCCGTAAAGCGCGAACGCTCCCCTTCGGTGAATGTGACGATCTCGATCTTGCACGTCTTCATTGGCTTCCCCGCAATTCCAGTCTATTATAATACAAAAATCCTCTTTTGTAAATGAATTGAAGGCTTTTTTGAACGAAATCCTTCAATTCCCGTGAAAAAATTCCGCATAGCACGCCTTGCCCTCGCGCATGAGTGCGCGGATCGCCTCCTCGTCCCGCCGCGCGACGGCGTCGCGGAAGGCGGTAAGGCGCGCCGTGAGGCGGTCGATCTCCGCCGTCAGGCACACGGAATTGCAGGAGAACAGTTCCGCCCACATCGCCTCGTCGACGGGCGCAACGCGCGACATATCCTGAAAGCTCCCGCCCGTGAACCCCTTGCAGTCCGCCGCGAGCGGGCTGGTCACATAGGCGTTGGCGACGACGTGCGCAAGCTGCGAAGTGAGTGCGATCATTCTGTCGTGCTGCGCCGCACCGCACTCGATCAGCCGCCCCACGCCGAGATCGTGCGCGAGCGAACGGATGACGTCGAGCGCGCCCTCCTCCGTCCTGTCGCAGCGCGTCACGACGAAGTTGGCGCCGCAAAACAGATCGGCGCTCGCGGAGCGAATGCCCGACGTCTCCTTGCCCGCCATCGGGTGCGTGCCGACGTAGCGCCAGCGGCGCGGGCGGGAGAAGACGACCTCCTCAAGGGGCGCCTTGACGCCGCAGATGTCGGTGACGACCGCCCCGTCCGGGAAGTCGCCCTCATCCAGCACGCGCATGGTGACGCGGGGCGGAAGGGCGATCACGACGACGTCCGCCCGCTCCCCGGGCGCCGCGACGCCGTCGATCATGCCGTGCGCGAGCGCATATTCGAGCGGCTCCGCGCTCCTGTTTTTCCCGAGCACGGTGTGCCCCGCGCGCCGGAGCGCTGCGGCGACAGAGGCGCCGATGATGCCAAGTCCGAAAACAATAACCTTCATTTTACCCTTCTTTCGATGTATTATGCCTGACATAGTACCTTGTAAACTTATAAAAACAGCATGAGAGCGCCCTTTTCGCGCAGCTGCGCGCGCGTTCTCATGCAATCGGGGAGGATGGATCGCACCTCATCCCAGAACGCCTTCCCGTGATCCATGTGCCGCGTATGGCACAGTTCATGCACGGCGAGATAGCGCATCTGCGCATCGTCAAGAAGCGCCGCGCGAAAGGAGAAGGAGAGATCGCCCTGCGTGCTGCACGACCCCCACCGTCCGCGCGCGGAGGTGATGCGGAGCTTCCGGTAACGGAAGCCGTATTCCGACGCATACCATGCGACCAGCTCGCCCATCCGCCTGCGCGCCTCGCGCTTCAAGAGCGCAATGAGCGCCTGCTCACGGCCCTCTTCGGGAAGGATGAGCACATCTTTCCGGAGCGATGCGCGCGCACCCGGAGCAATGCGGCAGCGCCTGCCGCACACCGTAAGATATGCGCCGTCCGAGAGGTCGGGGCGCGCCGCCGCGATCTCGGCGCGGCGGCGCGCGATCCAGTCGGCATGCCCCGCGACAAAGCGTTCGATCTGCGCGCGCGACGCCGCCTTGGGCGCGCGGACGACGACTTCTCCCGCCCCGTTCACCGAGAGCGAGAGCGACCGACGCGCGCTGCGGATGATCACATACTCCTTTTTTAACGTATCCACGGCGACATTATACCATGTTTGGCGCCGCTTTTCAACAAGCGGAACGCACGCAATCTGTTTTTCTTGACTTTTTTTGCTGCGGACGGTATAATTTCCCCATGGAGCTGTATCACGTCCGACAATTTCATCCCGGGGCTGACATCGAAGTGCAAGTTCCCGCCTCCAAGAGCATCCTGAACCGTGCGCTCATCCTCGCCGCATTCGGCAAGGGAGAAGTCTTCCTCTCCTGCGGCGCCTATGCGGACGACACGCGCGCCCTGCTCGGCTGCCTGAGCGCGCTCGGCATCGCATGGAGACGGGAAAGCGGCGGACTGCGCGTCTTTGGCTGCGGCGGCAGCATCCCCAACCGCAGCGCGACGCTTGACGTCTGCTCTGCGGGAACGGCGGCGCGCTTTCTGACCGCCGTGCTCGCCTTCCTCGGAGGCGACTACACGATGCGCTCCTCCGCGCAGATGGAGCAGCGTCCGATGGAGATCTTAGAGATCCTCGGACAGGCGGGTGCAGAGATCGTGCCTCTCGGCGAACCGGGGCACTTTCCCTTCCGCCTGCGTTCGGATGGCATCCGCGCGCGGCAGCTGACCGCGGATACCGACCTGAGCACGCAGTACGCGAGCGGCATCCTGCTCGCCGCAGCCGTCAGCCGCCCTGTCTCGCTGCTGCTCACGGGCAGCCGGACGCAGGGCAGCTACATCGGCATGACGCTCTCCCTGCTCGAACAATTCGGCGCGACGTGGAAGCGCGAGGGCGACCGCATCGATATCCTGCCCTCCCCCCGTTCCCCCGACGCCGTTGAGATCGAGGGAGATCTGTCGGGGGCGTGTTACTTCTACGCGATGGCGCTGCTCTTTTCCACGACCGTGCGCGTCGGACGCATCCGCGAGCAGACGCTGCAGGGCGATAAAAAATTCCTCTCGCTGCTCGCCGCGCGCGGCGTACGTCTGACGCAGACTCCGTCGGGACTGCGTGCCGACGGCAGCAAAACCCGCACCTACAACGGGTTTTGCGAAAATATGCGCGATTATTCCGACCAGGCGCTCACCGTCGCGGCGCTCGCGCCCTTCGCGCAGACCCCAACGCACATCACGGGCATCGGACATATCCGCAGACAGGAGTGCGACCGCATCCGCGCCATTACGGAAAATCTGCGCGCGCTCGGCGTTCCCGTCACGGAAGAGGCGGACGGCGTCACCATTGTGCCCGCCCCCGTCCGCGAAGGCGTCATACGCACCTTCTCCGATCACCGCGTCGCGATGGCGTTCTCACTCATCGGACTTGCGACGGGCAAGGTCGCGATCGAAGATCCGCAGTGCTGCCGCAAGACTTTTGACGATTTCTTTGAAATTATAGACAAACTCACCCGATAACAGAAGGGAGCGCCGCAGCGCTCCCTTTCGTTATTTTTCCGCAAAATACCGCTTGATGATCTCGAACATTTCATCGGAGATGACGTGTTCGATGCGACAGGCGTCCTCCTCGGCAATCGCCGCGGGCGCGCCCATCTTGACGAAGGCGCTCGTGATCACGCGGTGCTTTTCGTAGACATCCTCCGCCTTGTGCTGCCCTGCGGCGGTCAGCGTGATGTCGCCGTTCTCATCGATGTGGATATACCCCGCGTCCTGCAGCAGGTTGACGGCGCGCGACACGCTCGACTTGGCATAGCCGAGCTCATCGACGATATCCACCGACCGCACGTTGGACTTGCGCATCCGCAGCAATAAGATGGTCTCACGATACATTTCCTGTGATTCGTGCGTTCTCATACCTTTCTCCTGCTTTTTTTGCAATTATACAACATTTTTTGCAATTTGTAAAGGCTTCCGAGTGCTCATTCGGCAAACATTTCGATAAATTCGCAGATCCGGGCACTCTCTTCCTCCGCGCCGCCCTCAAAGCGGGCGGCGGCGACGGGGAGATGCTCGCCGCGCACGCGTTTGATGCGGAGAGCGCGGGCGAGCATTTCGCGCCCGACGGCAAAGCTGCGCAGATAG
>CALVWN010000061.1 GCA_944367415.1 uncultured Clostridia bacterium
GAATAAATTCAAAAGGAACGCTTTGCGGGCGTTCCTTTTCCTTATAAAAACTATCGGCGCGGTTTTCGGAGGGTTATTGCGGCAGAAATTCATATTTTATTGTTGTTCTAACCATACTGATACTATCATCGAACGGGAGGAAGGGGTATGAAAGCAAAAACCTTTGGACTCTGCCTCATGGCGGCGCTTGCCGCGCTGACGTTTTCCGCCTGCGGGGAGCGGACGGGCGGCGGCACCTTCACCTATGAGGAACTCATGGCAAAATTCGAGGGCGACATCGAGGAGAATGCCGTCATTCGCGTCCTCGACAATCAGATGGCGGTGGAGACGGGGCATTTGCAGGAAGTGCTCGACGCCTTCAACGAATGCTATGCGGAGTATAACGTGCAGGCGGTGGACGCCAACATGGATCAGTACGTCGACCTCGAACAGAACGGCCCCGACGGGTACGGGCCGGACGTTTTGTATCAGGCCAACGATATGCTCATGCGCTATGCGGAGGGCGGGCATATCCTGCCCCTGCCTGCCGAGGAGCTGGACATCGCCGAGATCCCGTCCTCCGTCATGGATGCCTACAAACTCGAGACGTACGGGCTCGATCTCTGCTACGCCATGCCCGTCGCGCAGCAGAGCACCGTGCTCACCTACCGCAAGGATCTGCTCCCCGAGAACTGGGAGACGGAGTGGGACGACAACCAAAACGGTATCCCCGACATGGTGGAGACGATGAACGGTCTCTACGCCTACAGCAAGCAGGTGAAGGAGAGCTCCTCGGGCGACAAGTACGGACTCTATATGTCGCTCGTCGACCAATACTTCAACACGGGGTATCTTCTCTCCTACGGCGCGTATGTGTTCGGCGAGACGCACGACGACATCGGCCTTGCCGCCGACGGCGCAGAAGTGGGGCTCAACCTGTTCCGCGACCTTGCGGGCGTGCTCGGCTCCACCTGCATCTCGCAGAACGCGACGACGCAGGTGGCGACCTACCTCACCAACAGCGCGGGCACGGCGTTTTGCACCATCGGCACGCCCGACTGGCTGACGACCTTCCGCGAAAACCTCGCGGCGACCTACGTCCGCGGCGGCATGAGCGAAGCGGAAGCGACTGCGGCGGCGGAGGAGAACCTCGTCGTCGTGGCACCGCCCCGTCTTCCCAAGGACGGCGACATCACGAAGGAGTTGTCCGACATCGAAGGGGAGACCTTCGCCCCGACGACGATGGGCGGGGTCAACGCCTTCGGCATCAGCGCCTACACCAAATACCCCAAGGCGAGCCTTGCATTCGTCAAGTTCGTCTCGGAATATGAGAATCTCAAGTGGCGGTGCGAAGCGCTGGGCGCGGTTCCCGCCCGTCTTGATCTGGCAGAGGAGCTTGGCGGCGTCTCGGAGATGTTGAGCGAGCGCGTCGCCTCGGGGCTCGTCTACATGATGCCCTCGACGCGCGACACGCAGTATATCTGGGATCCCTTATCCTCGCTCTTCAACGACGTCGCGACCGACAACACGACGCGCGAAACGCCCGTATATACGACGGCGGAGTCCCTGAAGGGCGCACTCGATAAGCTGGTGAGCGACATCCGTTCGGCAATGGCGGTCGGCGACATTTCGTAAAGGAGGGGCGCGATGGAAGCGGCACAAAATGCCTCGAAAAAGAGCGTCTTTTCCGACCGGCGTGTCAGGTTAAGCTGTATCTTTATGGGGCTGGGACAGCTCTTTTGCCGCCAGTTCATAAAAGGTACGCTTCTCATGCTGTTGGAGATCGGCTTTATCCTCTTCCTCGTCTTTCAAGGCGTCGAAAACATCATCGGGCTCTTTACGCTCGGCACGACGGAAGGCGTTCCCATCATGGGCATCGAAGGGGATAACTCCGTTTCCATGCTGGCATGGGGCATCACGACGGTCGTTCTCGTCCTTTTGTTCGCGCTTGCCTATTATGCAAACATCAAGGACGTCGTCTATACCGTGGGCGAGATTGAAAAGGGCAACCGCGTCAGAAATTTTTTTGAGAGCTGTCAGACGCTGCTCAACAAAAAATTTTATTTCCTCACCCTCACGCTGCCTCTCGTGTTCGTCTGCATCTTCAATGTGATGCCCATCGTCTTTACGGCGCTGGTGGCGTTCACCGATTACGGCGGCGAGATCGTTCCGCCCAAACTCGTGAGCTGGACGGGTTTTCAGAGTTTTCGCGTCATCTTCACGATGAGCGAATATATCGGCACGATGGGCAAGATCCTCGCGTGGAACGTGCTGTGGGCGGTCGGCTCGACGTTTTTGGTCTACTTTGGCGGGCTGGGGCTTGCGCTCCTGTACAATGCAAAATGTTTGAAGTGGAAACGGTTCTGGCGCGTCTTTCCCATGTTCGCCTATGCCATTCCCAGCTTTATCACGCTGACGGGCTTTTACTTCATGTTCTGCGACAGCGGCCCCATCGTCGGACTTCTGAAGGATTGGGGCTGGGTCAAGGAAAATTTCACCATCATCTCGTACGATTCCAAGTGGTCGCTGCGGCTTTTGGGGTTCTTTTGCTGCGCATGGGTGGGGGTTCCGTCCGTCATGTTCCTTGCGACGGGCATCCTCTCCAACGCAAGCAGGGATATGTACGAGGCGGCGCGGCTGGACGGCGCCAATGCCTTCCAGCAGTTCTGGTATCTCACGCTCCCGTTCGTGCTGTTCGCAACGACGCCCGTCATCATCAGCACCTTCATCAATCAGTTCAACAACTTCTCCATTTTCTATTTCCTGCGCCCCGAAACAGTGTATGCGCCCGGCTATTTCAACGCGAACAGCTCCGACCTTCTCATCAACTGGATGTACAATCTCACGGTGGAGAACAGGCTGTATTCGCTTGGCTCTGCTTTAAGCCTCATCCTGTTTGCGTTCATGGCGCTCTTCTCGCTCGTCGCGTACGTCACCTCGCCCGCTTATAAAAAGGAGGATACCTACCGATGACGAAGAAACTGCACATCCGTCCCGAAAGAGCGGTAAAAACGGCGCTCGTCTATCTTTTGGTGCTGATCGTGAGCTTTCTCTTCGCGTTCCCGTGCATCTGGCTGGTGCTTTCGGCGTTCAACGCAGAGGGGGATCTTCTGACACTGGAAGGGTTCTTCCCGCAGGAATACAGCTTCGATACCTTCCGCCGGCTGTTTACCGAGACAAATAAGTACACCTATTGGCGCTGGTTCGGAAATACCTTCTTCGTTGCGGCGGTGAGCTGCGTTATCTCCACCTTTCTGGTCATTGCGGTCGCCTATACCATTTCCCGTTACCGTTTTAAGAGCAGAAAGGCGATGATGAAGGCGACGCTCATTCTGGGGATCTTCCCCAACTTCATGAACATGACGGCGCTCTTCGTCATCATGACGCAGCTCCACCTCATCAACAATCTCTGGGGGCTCATCCTCCTGTACAGCAGCGGCGCTACGATGGGATTTTTGGTGCAGAAGGGGTTTTTCGACACCATTCCGGGCACCATTTACGATGCCGCCACGCTGGACGGCGCGAGCGATTTCCGCGTGTTTCTCTCCATCACGCTGCCTCTTTCCAAGCCGATGATCGTCTATACGGCGCTCACTTCCTTTGTGTGGCCGTGGGCGGACTTCATGCTGCCGAGTATGTTGCTCGTCGATAAGTCCTCGTGGACGGTCGCTGTCGGGCTCAATTCACTCGACGACAGCGAGTTCTCCATCTTCGCGGCAGGCTCCATGTTCGTCGCCGTGCCCATTATCGCGCTGTATGTGGCACTCTCCAAGTACCTCATCCAAGGCGGTTCCGCAGGCGCCGTCAAAGAGTGAGTTTTTTCTGTTCGGCAGGGCGATTTCCCCCTGGTTTGCCTTGTCGGGCAAGCGATGCGCCCTCTCTTCGGTTCGCCATCCGGGAAAAACTGCCGGAAAACCTTTTTCGAGCGAGGGCTTCGGAGAGCCGAACTCCCATGCAGCACAGAAGGCAGCATTGAAATGCTGCCTTCTTTCAATATGAGCAAAAGAATGTGCCGTCACACGATACTTGTCTTGCGCAGAACGACGGTCGTCACAACGGCGAGAGCTGCGCCGAAGATCGCACCGCCCGCAAGACATAATACGGGGTGAAGAATCGTCGCGTCGAGCGGCGTCATCATGGGGATCATCATGAACAGCAGCATACCCGCCGCGAGCGACAGGACGATGGAGAGCCACAGCCGCTGTTTTGCAATGACGCTCATCACGAGAAAGATGGACGTGAACACCGCCATCAAAAAGAGTTTTGAAAGCAGGCAGGCGATGAGGTTGCCGGCGCCGAAGCCCTCCATCGTAAAGGGCAGCCCCGCGATCGCGCCGCCGATCATCGCTCCGACAAAGTAGCAAATAAGCATGCCCACGCCGCAGACAAAGCCGACAAGGCTTTTGGATATGGCGTAGTCCTTTCTGTCTGCGCGCACGGTAAACAGGTTCTTTGCGTACCCGCTGCGAAAGTCGTCCGCCACGAACACACATACAAGCACCGCCGCGAGGAAGTAGATGAGGTTCATGTTGCACATGGAAGTTAAGCTCATGCCGCCGCCCGCACCGCTCAGAGAGCTGATCGACTGCCACACATTGGTGAACATCTCGGCACTTTCGCCCGCTCCCTCCGCGCCGCCCGTCATGGTGGTCATGATGAGGATGAGCGCAGGCATCACAAGGCTGATGCCCAACATGATATAGACGAGCGGCTGGGTGAACATGCGGCGGAAATCGACTTTGAGCATCGTCTTGAGCCTATCCCAAAAGGTAATGTGTTCAAAAGTTATTGCGGTTGTCATGCGCGCACCTCCCCGTGCATCAGGCCGGTATAATATTCTTCCAAACTTATCTTCTGCGTGAATATTTCCGTCACTGTCACGCTGTTTTTATAGAGATAATTTACTATCTCCTCGGGCGAAACTTTGTCATAGACGCGGAGCATCCCGCGTTCGTCGTCGGCTTTCACTCGCATATATTTGCGCTCCAAGAGTGCCTCGGCAAACTGCATCTGTTCGGCGCGCAGGGCGATAAAGACGGGGCAGTCGGCGTCGAGCTGTTCGGCGGTCATCTCACGGATCATCTTGCCGCCGCGGATGATGCCGTAGTGGGTGGCGATCTTTTCCAGTTCTCCCAAAATATGCGAAGAGATGAGTACCGTGCGCCCCTGATTTTTTGTGATGTCGACGAGCACTTCGCGCATGATGCGCATACCGTCGGCGTCCAACCCGTTGATCGGCTCGTCCAGAATGAGAAGCGCGGGGTCGCCCAGGAGCGCCATGGCGATGCCGATGCGCTGCCTCATGCCCAGCGAACAGTTCTTGAATTTGTTGGACGCCGAGCCCTCCATGCGGACGATTTTAAGTACCTTGCGCACTTCCTCCTCGGCGTTCTTGATCCCGAGGTTTTCCGCCTGCAACAGCATATTATTCCAGACGGAGTAGTTGGGAAAGCACCCCGGCTGCTCTATCAAAACGCCGATTTTTGCGCGCACGTCGCCGTCCGTGTAGTCCTTGCCGAACAGCTTTATGCTGCCGCCGCTCGGAAGGAGCAGCCCGCAGATGATTTTTTCGGTCGTCGATTTGCCGCTGCCGTTCTCGCCGATAAAGCCGTAGATGGCGCCCTGCGGCACCGTCATAGAAAGCCCTGCCAGCGCCTGTTTTGCGCCGAAATTTTTTGTTAAATTTGTAATTTCTATCGCGTTCATAAATTCACCTCAATAGACGTCGCTCCTGCGCAGAACCAGCCAGCCGAGCACGTTGTAGATGACCGCCCACACAAGCGAGCAGGCGAGGCAGACGAGCACGGCGGTGAAGTTGGAGGAGAGGCAGGCATAGACGGACGAGCCGTACAAGAAGATATTGAGTGCGGGCGAATTGCCGAAGATCGCCGCCGCGCCGATAATGATGATGCCCGTGCCCAGCACGAAGGAGAGGGCGATGGAGATGCCGAAATACCTGCGGAAGAGTACGTTCAAAAAGGTGTAGAGGCTTGCCCAACCGAGCGACATGATCATCTTGCCCAAAATTGCGCAGACGAGAGAGCCCGCATTGACTTCAAACGAAGCGCCCGTAAATAACCCCGCCGCCACGCCGCCGATGAGGTATGTGATGCACATGCACGCCATGGCGAACGTGCAGGAGAGCGTCTTGGAGATCATGTAGTCCTGCTTTTTGGGGTGGGTGGTGAACAGCTGCTTTACGTACCCGCTGCGGTAGTCGTGGCCGATAAAGATGGACACCATGATGCCGCCGAAGATAAAGACCATGTTCATGTTGGCGTATTCGCCGATGTCGTTGACCACATAGAGGGGCGTGTTTGCCGCGATGATATTCCAGGCGTTGCCCGCCTCCTGCCCCGTCCCCGAAAAGCTGCCCATCGACACGAGCGCAGGAATGATGGCGGCGATCACCAAAAAGAGATAGAACATGGGCGTGTGGAAGAGTCTGTAAAAGTCTACGCCCAGCATCCCCTTGAGCCGCTTGAAGAGCGACGGCGAGGTGAATGTCAACTGCTGTGTCTGCTCCATCGTTATGCCTCCTTTTTGCTCATGAGCTGAACGTAATACTCTTCCAGCCCGATCTTGTTCTTTTTCAGTTCCCAAACGCGCTGCCCGTTTTCGACAAGACAGGCGGCGATGGCTGCCGTATCATCTTCTCCATAGACATGGATACAGCCGTCCTCATACCGGACGTCCGCATACCTGCGGCGGAGGAGGTTGAGCGCGGTGCTGTCGTCGCGCGTCTTGACGGAAGTAAAGACGCGGGCGCGTCCCTCAAGGTCTGCGGCGGTCAGCTCCCGGATCATCCTGCCCTGACGGATGATGCCGTAATGGGTGGCGATCTTTTCCAGCTCACCGAGGATATGCGAGGAAATGAGCACCGTGCAGCCGTACGTCTTGGTGATGTCGACGAGGATCTCGCGCATGATGCGCATACCGTCGGCGTCGAGGCCGTTGATGGGTTCGTCCAGAATGAGCAGGGCGGGGTCGCCGAGTAGTGCCATGGCAATGCCGATCCTCTGCTTCATGCCCAGCGAACAGCTCTTGAATTTGATGTGCGCCGAATCCTCCATCCGCACGATCCTGAGAACGCGCATAATTTCCTCCGCGCGGTCGGAAATGCCTAAATTGATGCACTGCATCATGAGGTTGACGCGCACGGAGGACTCGGGGAAGCACCCCGCGTTTTCGATGAGCGCACCCACGCGCACCCGCACGCCGGGGTCTGTATAATCCCGCCCGAACAGCTTGATGCTGCCGCCGTCGGGCACGAGGTGCCCGCAGATGAGTTTTTCTGTCGTCGACTTGCCCGAACCGTTCTCGCCGATAAAGCCGTAGATCGCGCCCTGCGGTACGGTCATGTTGAGGCCGTCCAAGGCATACAGCCCGCGAAAACTCTTTTTCAGATCGTGAATTTCTATCGCGTTCATTTGTCTGCTCCTTTCATTTTATTGCGCTTCATCAGAGAATCTGTCGGCGTCTTGAAATTGATCGCGCCGCTTAAGGTGTAAGGAATTCCATACGATCCCATTTGCCCCGCAAACGCCTTTGCGTATGCCGCCGACGAGAAACTCTGCTTAAAGTCGATGATGAACTGATCGCCGCAACAGACGACATTGAGCCCCAGCCCGAGCGCTCCCGAATTGTAAAGGTGGATGCTTTCGATATATTTCGCGTTCTGACCGAGCGTCACATCGCCGATATAGCTGATGATATATGTATTCAGCTTCATGCCGTCGAAAAAAGACATGATAGCCTGCTTTTGCTCGTAGGAGGGTAAAGAATCAAGTTTATCAAACAGCAGCAACATATCGTTTGCCGCTTTGCGGCAGCAGTCGCGATCACGCTGGGCGTTCAAAAGAGCGCGGTATTCCTCCGCCTGATCGCGGGCGGGTTTTGCCGCAAATTGCCTGTCATAGGGCAGGATGAGCGTTCTGACGCAGTTTTTATAGGTGTTGGGCACGTCGAGCGCAGCGCGCATATCGGCGGCGATATTGGCATGAATGGGTCTATCGAAATCGGGAAACAGTCCGGCGATGCTCTTGTTCATGCACAGTGCAATAAAAATTGCGGGCGAGGCGTGGATAGATTTGCACGCCGAAAGAAATTGATCGCGGGGCATAACAAGTTCAAAGCGTGTGTCGCCCTCGTCTTTATCGGGCAGCGAAAACGCTTCGCGCGCAAATTCGGGAAACTTTTTACTCTCGTCGTAAGAATATGCGCCTGCAAACGGCTCTGCCGTTTCGCCCTCCATAAGCGGCTGATCGCTCTTTCTTATGCCCTCTCCGGGATCCGCACTGTTGTAGCGGTATGCGCAGTAGTAAAAGAGCAGTGTTTCAAGAAAGGGCTTGACGCCCCGCCCGTCGCACAGAGCGTGATGAAAGGAAATGTATATGCTCCTGCCAAAATATGTGACGTCGATGAGGTGATACCCGTCCGAAATGCCGCCGAGGGAGGGCAGTTTGTCTGTCCTTCGCGCCGTAATTGAGACGGGGTTCTGCACGATATAAAAGTTGCCATCCATCTCTACAAGGCGGGTGTTGAAGTAAGGGTATCTTTTCACTGACTCTAAAAGCGCCCTGTTGAGTTCCCCGCCGCAGATGTTTGCATAAAAGCGCATCTCAAACACTTCGCTCTCCATGCCGCTCTTGCGGTACAGATAACTCTGCCCCGCACGCACCTTTTCGTTTCCGCCCGAACTTTCCGAGCCTGAACTTGCGATAAGCTGCTGTTTCTTGCTCCGCTCCATGCGGTCAAATAACTCTGAAAACATATTTGCCATACCGCAAACTCCTTTTATCCGAATTTCATTTTATGGCGAAATTATACCCGTCCAATAATGCTGAAATGTCAGTGTAATGTTTCTGTTTTGTAAATATTTCGTCATTGTTTTGTAACGGAGCCCTCGATCTGTGCAGCAACTTCTGCAAGCAGGCCGTCTATGCGCTTTTTTCCTTTCCGCCGCACGAGACGAGCGATAAAAAAGTCATCGGTCATGTGTCTTATTTGGAAAAGAGAGGCGGGCTTATCGAAAACGCCGCCTGAAAATTTAAGCATCAAAAAGCAGCTTCCCGAAAATCAGGAAGCTGTTTTCATGAACCGATGAAATATGAGATTTGTCGGTCGGATCATATGGCGAAAAGCGTTTGGACATTGAACGGGCGGATGAAAGGGGTGACGCAAGTTATAAAAACACATACAGACAAGGCGGGGTATCTTGCAACGCACGGGGACTTATGGTATAATGGTCATCAAATAAGGACATATGCGGCGAAATGCAGGAGGGGGAACAGATGGAACAGGATGCATTCGAGCAGCTCTTTCGCCTTTGGGGACTGACGAGACGCAACAAGACGCTCGCTTGGAAATACTTTTCGGGGGATGGTGCGGCGGAAGGCGTGCTTGCGCGCGTAACGCCGCAGACCTTCTCTCCCTCCGACGACGAGAGCGGGCGGGAGATCGCGGCGCTCCTTCGTGCGTTTGCAGGCGGCGGGGAGGGCAAGGTGCTGCGCTTTTTGTGGGCGATCGGGCGCAGCTCCTCGGTGTTTGCCGCGCGCTTCGACCGCTCCGGTCGCGGCAGCGACTTTCTCTTTCATGCAGCGGCATTGGGCGAGGCGGCTGCCGCCGCAATGGACGCGGAATGTGCCGCCCGGTATCGTGTCGGGCGCGAAAGGCTTGCCTGTCTGTTTCACCTTGCCGCGCTTCGTCCGGAGCGGCTGGAGGAGGCGCAGACGCTGCTCTCGGAGGGGTGCACCTCCCCGGCGGGCGCGGTGCTCGCAGGGGCGATCCTTGCTCATTGCGCCGCCCCGTCTGCCGACGGGGCGGCCCTGCGGAAGCGGCAGACCGAGCGGCTTCTTTGCGCGACGGAGGCGCTCTTGGATGCGGAGCCGTCCTATTGGTTCACCGCCGCCGACCGCGAAACCATGAAGGCATACATCCGGGCGGGGGATCTTCGCGCGTTTCCGCAGGCGTCGTCCGCCTCCCGTCCGACGGCATGGCAGGAGCCGTCGGAGGAGCTCCTCTCGGGGGACTGTTATCGCGGAACGGCCGCCGCCGTGCGCTGTCTTTCCGCTTGTCTTGTCCCCATCCTCGGGCAGGACAGCCGTTTCGCCTGTGCGCTGCGCGTGATGATGGGGCTGTCGCCTCTCTTTGCGCTGGAGGGCGCGCTGTGTTCCTCCTCTGCAGAGGGGCTGTGCGATCTTCTGCCCCACATTCCGGGCGGCGGGGCGACGCTCCTTCGCTATGCGGCAAAGTATATGAGGAAGGATCCCGCGGGCATGGCGATCCGCAGGCAGTGTTTGTCTTATGCGGATGCCGCCTTCGATGTCTGCGGCGCAAGCGAATTTGCGGGGCTGTTCCGCTTTCTGCCTGTCAAGAGCGATGAAGAACGGGAAGAGCGCATGAAAACGTGGCGGGCGCGGATCGTCGATCACTTCGCAATGTGCTATACGGCGGCGGAGCAGCCCGCCGTCCGCAGCTATCTCGGGGGTGCGGGGGCTTTCTCGGAGAGCCTTGCGCAGATCCGTTCGGTCGGTAAGACGGTGCGCTGTATTCCCGATCATCAATGCATCCTGGAGGGCTATCGGGACGAAGCGGGATGTGACGAGTTTCTCTGCCGCTGCCTCGTTTTGCTCGCGCTCAGGGGACAGGGCGCAGGCGTCATGTATGTATTTTTCGTGCGCGACCGGGTGATGTGGCTCCAGCCATTCCTGAAAGCGCTGTTCTCCCTTCGGTTGCCCGTGCGCGACATCCTCTCCGTGCTCGGCGCCATGTACGAGAACACATTCCGGGACGCATGGACGGAACAGATCGACGGGCAGGTACAGGCATTCTTTTGCTCTGCGGAGGGGATGGATGCCCTCGCGGATTGCGCCCTTCACGGCAGCGCGTCGGAGCGCTGCATGGCGGTGAAGGGACTGGGCGGTATGGCGGAGCGTGCAGACGGGCTCGTCCGCAAGACGCTCCTTCGCTGCTTCGGGGATGCCTCCGGCCGCGTGCAGCGTGTGCTTGCGGAGGTCTGTATCGCGCATCCCGCGTGGGAGCGGGACGTTTTCCCTATGCTGAAGGACAGAAGCGCCGCAAAGCGCGCGCTTGCCGCCCGCGTCCTTGCGGGGATGGGAGCAAATGGCGCCCCCGACGAGGGGAAGACAGAGGAAGCCTTGGTAAATTTTCAAATTTAATGGCAAAATCAGCTGGATTTAAATATGGACTGATTATAGATATAACATCTGCGCTGTTGCCTTAGGGGGCTTTATGTTTGCAAATATATCAAAACAAAAAATCAAAAAAATAATTGTATTGAAATACACTTTTCAACTAATATTGATCCATTTTGTATTAGGAACGATATGCTCTATTGTTGTTTTCCTTGAGGAGTGGATTCGTTTAGGATGGGAGGAAGCGATACAAAGTTATTTTATTGAATTTCCTGCTTATTTTTTTGGATACGCATTGAGTTTGTTTTGTGGTCTTGCAAATATTTTGTCGGTACTTTCATTTTTTAAGCTAATCGCGGATTGCTTGAAGGGAGGAGAGGAGGAGCGGAACATAGCTTTACAAAATGTACTGCCGAACTATGAATTACAAACGATACGAGAAAGTAAAAGGTTTATGTGCGATACTTTTTCTCGGAAAAAGAACTTGGAATTATTGCTCTATGATGAAAATAAAAATAAATACAGATTTTATTGGAATGAAAGTTACGGGGAATTGGACGAGAATAAATTATTTGAAGCGAAAACATTGCGCATAAAATACTTTCCAAGGTCTAAAATTATTTTCAGTTGTGAAATTATCGATTAAGCTGGGTAGAATAAATTAATGAAAATTACAAAAAAATCAGGCAAAGGATTTCCTTTGCCTGATTTTTGTTAAAACCATTAGATATGATATGCCCTCAAAAGTTGGACAGACTTTTGGGGGCATATCATACGCGGGTGGATAATTATTTTCAGGGTGCTACAGGGAATTTAACGCAATATATAAAAAGAGAAGAAAAAAGTATGGGCTTGTTTTTTTGGAAGTGAGCATAATATATCGAAGCTAATGGTGGCTTTCTACTACGTTTATACTTCAATTGTCCTTGATCTTGACCGCAATATAGTATCTCGTTTTCCTCTCCGCAAGCGTCGCAAAGCAGACTTTGCTCTTTCCTTGCCCCGATACAACCGTATCTGCTTCCCAATGCCCGAATTCTTTGCGGCTATATACGCTTTTATCTCTCTTGCGGATACTTTCCCCCGTCGTGAATCTCCCGCCGTTTCCCATACGCTTGCGCGTCTTTCTCTTCCTGCGCAGGTTTTTGAGGGAATATCCCTGAAAAAAGTATAATTCCGCAGATTTGTATGAACTCTTTTTTCATTTCCGGCCGTTGCGTTTCATAGTATAATTCATGCCTCGCGGCGGTCGCCGCGAGGCACGTTCGTTTTATGTTTCATGCCGCCCGGTCGGCGGTATTTTTGCGGGCGCGGGCGTGCAGGGTATCGGCGAGCACGGCGAGGACGAGGAGCAGCGCGGCGAGCATCGTAAAGGCGGGAACGCCCCAGACGAACAGGATGAGTATCTCGTCCGTTCCGGTCGCGAGAGACGCCTCGCAGATCGCCGCGAGGAGGGCGAACAGCGCGGTGAGCGACGCCCGCAGCAGGATCGGTTTGCGCTGCTGGGCAATGTTCCCGAGCAGGCGTTCTGCGAGAAGCACGCCGCATACGGCATAGCCGATGAGAAAGAGAAAGAAACATACCGCCGCGCCTCCGGGAGCCGTTTCGGCATAGAGGACGCACAGCCCTGCCCTGTCCTCCGACGCGACGGCGCCCGTCGAAAAGAGCGCGCTCATCGCGAGCAGCAGAAGGAGCGCCGTCACGGCGGCGATGACGCGCGGCACCGCTTCGCCCGCCGGCTCCCGTCCCTTTGCGAGAAGAAAGAGGATGACGGAGGCGAGGACGCCCGCTCCGACGAGGCACAGCCCCGCGACGGTCGCTCCGTTCAGGCGCAGCGTGCCCTTTGCTGCACAGGCGGAAAAGAGCATGAGTGCGGCGAGGTAGCCGGCGCACACGGCGTAACTGAAATAGAGGGAGTCCCTGCGGCTCTTGCCGCGCAGGAAGCGCACATAGCGCAGGAGGGTGAGGACGAGCAGCGCGCACTCCGCCGCAAGCGAAAGGGCGGCGGCACAGACGCCGAACGCGCCGCCTTCGCCCTGCGGAGCGAACAGCCCGAGCAGCGTGACGCGCCCGGTGCCGTCGAACCCGATCAGGAAGGTGAAGATCGCGGCGCAGAGGGCGGCAAACAGGGCGCACAGCTCGCCCGCGGGGGCGAGGCGGCGCACGTCGCGCGCTTTGAGCATGGAACGAAAATCGGTCATATTGTCTCCTTTCCGTTCTATTGTAACACGCGCGAGGGGAACGGTCAAGGAACGCGTGGAAAAATTTGGGCAAAATTTACAAGATCGGGGGGCAACTTTGTATCAATTGACTATTGCAATTTTTGCGCCCATCGGGTATAATAGAGAAAATCCATTGAAATCGGTAGGGAGGAAATTATGTCCGGTCTGTTGCTCAAAGGCATCAACAAGATCTATCCAGGCGGAAACCAGGCGGTGTTCAACTTCACCCTTGATATCCGTGACAAAGAATTCATCGTCTTCGTCGGCCCCTCCGGCTGCGGTAAGTCGACCACGCTGCGTATGATCGCAGGGCTTGAGGAGATCTCTTCGGGCGAACTGTACATTGACGGCAAGCTCGTCAACGACGTCGTCCCCAAGGACAGAGATATCGCGATGGTCTTCCAGAACTACGCACTCTATCCTCATATGTCCGTGTACGACAACATGGCATTCGGCCTCAAACTCAGAAAAGTCCCCAAGGACGTCATCGACGAGAAGGTCAAGGCAGCGGCGGAGATCCTCGGCATCACCGATTACCTCTCCCGTAAGCCCAAGGCGCTCTCCGGCGGTCAGCGTCAGCGTGTCGCGCTCGGCAGAACCATCGTCCGTGAGCCGAAGGTCTTCCTTCTGGACGAGCCTCTGTCCAACCTCGATGCAAAGCTCCGTGCGCAGATGAGAACGGAGATCTCCAAGCTGCACGTCCGTCTTGCGACGACGTTCATCTACGTCACGCACGACCAGATCGAGGCAATGACGATGGGTACCCGTATCGTCGTCATGAAGGACGGCTTCATGCAGCAGGTCGATACCCCTCAGAACCTCTACGACTATCCCATCAACCTGTTCGTCGCAGGCTTCATCGGCACCCCTCAGATGAACTTCTTCAAGAAGTCCACCATCACCGAGGAGAACGGCAAGGTCTACGTCAACTTCATCGGCGGCAACAAGATCCTCCTGCCCAAGTCGATGGTCGTCAAGATCAAGAACCTCGATGACTACAAGAACACGGGCAAGGAAGTCACGCTCGGTGTCCGTCCCGAAGATATCCACGAGGATCAGGCGTTCATCTCCACGTCGCCCGACACCGTTGTCAAGGCGCGCGTCGACGTCATCGAAAAGCTCGGTGCCGAGACGCAGATCTACTGCGACGTCGACTACGAGAACGACAGAAACATCATCGTCGACAACGCGGCGCAGATGATCGCAAAGATCTCCTCGCGTGCGTCCGTCGAGCTGGGCGAGATCGTCGAGCTTGCATTCGATGCGAAGCACATCCATCTCTTCGACGGCTATACGGAGTCCACGATGCTCGAGCGCGATGAGCACTATGAAGTCATTCCCGAGAATGCGGAAGGCGCAGCGTTCGTGCCGCCCACACCGCAGGAGATGCAGGCGCAGATCGATGCTGCCCGCGTCGTCACGAAGGAAATGAAGAAGCAGGCAAAGCGCGACGCCAAGATGGAAGCGCACCGCCAGGCTGCCGCTGCCAAGGAGGAAGCTGCCAAGGCAGAGCAGGAAGCGTCCGAGGAACCCAAGGACGAGTAACATTTGACGCAAAGGAAGACGCCCGTCGCTGCGACGGGCGTCTTTTGCGCGATGCGGTGCGTAAATCGTTGACAAAACGCGCGGAAATGTAGTAAGATAGAGCGAATTCTTTCAGGAGGCAGGAAACCATGTGGGACGTCGTTTTGGATGCGCTGCTTGACACGCTCAAGCTCTTTCCTTTCCTGCTGCTTCTGTATATCCTCATCGAACTCATGGAGCACAACACCCGCGTGGGGCGGGCAAACCGTGCGCTTGCGGGGAAGTGGGCACCCCTTCTGGGGAGCGCCACCGGGCTGATCCCCATGTGCGGCTTCTCCGTCATGGCGGCAAAGCTGTACGAGAAGAAGTATCTCACCCTCGGCACGCTGCTCGCGGTGTTCATCGCCACCAGTGACGAGGCGTTCCTCGTCATGCTCGTCTCGGAGATGAGCTGGATGAACAAGCTCGTCTCCATTCTCTCCATGTGCGGCATCAAGCTCGTCCTGGGCGCGCTGATCGGCTATGCCGCCGACCTCTTGTTCCGTCCTTCCCTCCAACCCATGCCCGTGCTCGACTTCGAGGAACATGAACATGATCACGATCACGAGCACGAACATGAACACGAGCACGACCATGACCATGATCACGATCACGAGCATGACCATGATCACGACCATGACGACGAATTTATGGCGTGTGAACACAAGCACGGCAAGTGGGGGACGCTCTCCGTCTACCTCTTTACGCCGCTCCGGCACGCGCTGCAGGTCTCGGCGTTCGTGCTCATCGTCAATCTCATATTCGGCTTTTTGTTTTATTTTATCGGCGAAGATCGGGTCATCGCGTTCCTGCAGGGGAGCGGCTATTGGTATCAGCCGCTCATCTGCGCGCTCCTGGGGTTTGTGCCCAACTGCGCCTCCTCCGTCATTTTGGCGGAGGTGTATGCGATGGGGGGCATCGCCTTCGGCAGCTGCCTTGCGGGGCTTGTCGTCAATGCGGGGCTGGGGTATCTCGTGCTGTTCCGGAACTTCGGCGCATGGAAGCGCAATCTCGCCGTCAGTCTCTTTCTCATCGCGCTCGGCATCGGCGTCGGGTATGCGGTGAACGCCGTGGCGCTCGCGCTGCCGCCCCTTTCGCTCTGAACATTGACAAAGGGGCGGGCGGTGTGATATAATCGAGGCGGAGGACAGACATGGATCTCTTGAGTAAAAAGGCGCGTGGCATCCGCCCTTATACGGCGGGGGAACAGCTGCGCGACCGGAAGTACATCAAACTCAACACCAACGAAAATCCCTATCCGCCCTCGCCGCGGGTACGGGAGGCGCTTGCCGCCTTTGACGCGGGCGAGCTGCGGCTGTATCCGCGCCCCGACGCCGACCTTCTGCGGCAGGCGATCGCCGAAAAAGAGGGCGTTTCGCCCGAAAATATCTTTTGTGGCAACGGCTCGGACGAAGTGCTTGCGCTCTCCTTTCCCGCCTTTTTCGATCCGGACGGGGCGGGCGCGTGCTTTGCCGACCTCACCTATTCCTTTTATGAAGTGTTCGCGGCGTTCTTCGGCATCCCCGTGAAGATGGTGCCGCTGCGCGCCGATTTTACCTTCGACCTCGAAAAAATGCGCGCCGTGCCCTGCCGCGGATACTATATCGCCAACCCCAACGCCCCGACGGGCGTCGGCATCGGGCGGGCGGAAATGGAGCGTTTTGTCGAGAGCGTTCCCGACAAAATCGTCATTTTCGACGAGGCGTACATGGATTTCTTCGGCGAGAGCTGCGCGCTGCTTGCGCTGCGCCATCCCAACGTGCTCGTCGTCAAGACGTTTTCCAAGAGCTATTCGCTCGCGGGCATCCGCTGCGGGTACGCGGTGGGGTGCGAGGCGCTCATCGCGGGACTTCGCCGCATGAAGGACTGTTTCAATTCCTATCCCGTCGACGCCGTGGCGCAGGCAGTCTGCACGGCGGCGGTGGGCGATACGGCATACTATGCGGATGCGACCGCGAAGGTCGTCTCCGAGCGCGTCCGCCTGCAGGCGGCGCTGCGCGGGATGGGATTCACCGTGCCCGAGAGCCGTTCCAACTTCCTGTTTGCGGGGAGGGGTAGGCGGGGAGGCGGCGAGATCTACCGCGCCCTCAAAGAGGGGGGCGTGCTCGTGCGCTTCTGGGACAAGCCCGTCCTTTCCGACTTTGTGCGCATCACCGTGGGGACGCCCGCGCAAAACGACGTGCTGCTCGAACAACTGCATCGACTCTCATAGGAGGGGCTTATGTGGCTCGACCTTTCCGTACCGAAGACAAACGCCGAAGCGGGCGCGGACGGAGGGGGCGGGCCTGTCTTTTCCTCCGTTTCGGAGGGCGCGGACGCCTTTCTTGCCCGCACGGCGGGCAAGGCGCTGCTCCTTGCGGACAGTGCGGCGTTTTCCGCGCTGCTGCCCGCTTCCCGTGCGGCGCGCGCCGTCACGCTCATCTTCGACGGCGACGCGCTCGCGCCCTTCGCCCTGCCCGACGTGGGCTGCGTGCTCGCCTCGGGCGGAGCGGACGTCCTGCGGGCGGCGCGCTTCTTTGCCGCCGTGCGCGGCATCCCGTGCGCCCTCTTTCCGACGCATGCCGCCTGTGACGGTGCCTTTGAGCGGACGGCGGAGATCGACCTCGGCGGCGAGCGGCTGCGGCAGACGCTTGCGCCCGCGCACGTCGTGTGCGACGTCGGCCGGATGCGGCCCTCCTGCGCGGAGGGGTATGCGCGCATCCTGCTCTCCCGCCTGGCGCTCTTCGAGGCGAAGGCGGTCGGTCGCCTGACGCGTCGGCCCTTCGGCGGGGCGGCGTACGAGGAGGCGTTCTCCCTCACGGATGGCGCGCTGCGCCTTTCCGATGAGGAGATCGTCAAAATCAACGCGCGGGTGCGGGTTTTGGAGACGGAAGGCGCGCCCGTCGGCGAGGGTGTCGCGCTGTGCGGGGCATACGGCGGTACGCCGCTGCCCGCGCTGTACGCGCACCGGGCGCTCTCGGCGCTCTACTATGCCTTCTTTTTGCGCGGCGTGCCGCGCAGATATGCCGTCGCCGATTACCGCGCGCGTGCGGCGGGCGGGGGCTATGCGGCGATGCACATTCCCGCGCCGAAGGAGTATGCCGCGCGGGCGATCGCGCTCGAACGATCGCGCGCGGAACTGCTGACGGAGATCGTCCGTCTGCGCGGCCGCCATGCGGCGCAGCTCGGGGCGCTGCGCGCGCGGATGCCGGTCGCACCCTTTACTCCCGATCTGCATCCGCTGTGCCGCCTGCCCGAACTCGCTCCCGACGGGCTGTGCGCCATCCTGCGGGATTTCGGGCTTTTGGAGAAGATATGACACGAGAAGAACTGCTCTCATCCTGCGATCTGTTTTTGTTTGATCTCGACGGAACCGTCTACCTCGGCGACGCGCCGATCGCGGGCGCCGCTGCGGCGCTCGGACGGCTGCGCGCGGCGGGCAAGCGCGTCGTCTACCTCACCAATAATTCGTCAAAGACGCGTGCGGAGTACGAAAAAAAGCTGCGCGCGCTCGGACTGTGGGGGGAGGGCGACGCCGTCTACACCTCGGCGGACGCGACGGCGGAGTATCTGCGCGCCTTTCACGCGGACAAGCGCGTTTATTTGCTCGCGACCCCTGCCGTGCGCGAGGTGTTTCGTGCCGCCGGCGTGCATCTGACGCGGCAGACGCCCGATGTGTGCGTGCTCGCATATGACACGACGCTCACCTTTGCCAAGATGAAGCGCTTCAACGAATTTCTCGCCGCGGGCGCGCTGTACGTCGCCACCCACCCCGACGACGTCTGCCCGACCGCCGGCGTGCCCATGCCGGACGTCGGGAGCTTTCTCGCGCTCTTCGAGCGTTCCTGCGGGCGTCGTCCGGACGTCATCTGCGGGAAACCCTTCACCGTGATGGGGGAGTGCGTCGCGCGCGCCTTCGGCGTGCCTGCAGCCCGCACCTGTATGGCGGGCGACCGGATGCACACCGACATCCGCTTCGGCAACGCCAACGGGATGCGCACGCTGCTCGTTCTCTCGGGCGAGACGACGCGGGAGAGCATGGCGCGCTTCCCCGACGTGCCCGATCTCGTATTGGACAGCGTCGCAGAGCTGTAAAAAAATGTTTGAAACCGCACCCGTCTGTGGTACATAAAGAATGAAATTGGGCCGCACGCTGTCCGTGCGGCGGAGGATATCATGCAGGAAATCAAAGTGCTCGAAACTTCCCCCGCGCTCGTTGTGGCGCTCTCCGGCGACATCGCTGCGGAAAATGCCGATGAATTTTACGCAGAGATCAAGGCGCTCTATGAGCGCGCGCCCGCCGACATCGTCTTTGAATGCGAGGCGCTCTCGTTCATCGATTCGACGACGCTCGGCACGTTCGTCAAGATCCTCAAGCTCGTTCGCACGGACGGGCGCAATATGAAGCTCAAGGGGCTTTCGCCGCGCCTGAAAAAGCTGTTCGTGATCTGCGCGCTGGATACCATTATGGAGATAGAGGGATGAAGGAATATCTTTGTCTGCGCCTTCCGTTGAGGCGCGAAATGATGACGACTGCCCGCCTTGCGACGGGCGGGGTCTGTTCCGCCGCGGGCATGAGCTATGACGGCGGCGAGGACTGCAAGGTGTGCGTGACGGAGAGTTTGCTGCTCCTCATGCGCCGCGGGTTTGCCGCCGCGCACGTCTGTTTCTCCGCTGCGGAGGAAGGGGGCGTGCAGGTCAGCGTGACGGGCGAGGAGGGCGGCGCGCCGCAGAGCGCCTCCGATGAGGATGAGATCGCGCTCGCGCTGCTCAACGCGCTGGCGCAGTCGGTCACGATGGATAAGGACGAGGGCGGGCTTCGCGCGGTCGCCTTCGTGTTTGGTCAACAGGCATGAACGAGGAAGAACTGTTCCGCAAGTACCGCGAGACGCATGACGTTGCGCTGCGCAACGAGATCGTGGAGAAATATCTCTACATCGCCGCCGTGCTCGCCAAGAAATTCGTCGGCAGAGGCGTGGACTACGACGACCTCTATCAGGTCGCCTCGCTCGCGCTCATCAAGGGGGTCGACCGCTTCGACGAGCGTAAGGGGCTGAAGTTTTCCACCTTCATCACGCCCACCATCACGGGCGAGATCAAAAATTACTTCCGCGACCGTTCCCGTCTCGTGCATCTGCCGCGCAAGGTCAGCGAACTCAGGGTGAGCATCAAGCGCGCGTCGGAGGAATTTTTCGCCGAGACGGGCAGAAAGCCGACGGCAAAGGAACTTGCCGCGCGGCTCGGGGTGAGCGAGGAAGAAGTGCTGCGCGCCTCCGATGCGGGCGGCGTCGTCTCGCTCGACGTTCCCGTCGACCACGAGGGCGAGGACGGCATGAGCCTGCACGAGGTGCTGCCCGCCGACAACGACGTGTTTGAAAAGGTGGAGGATCGCGACGCGCTCGAATCGGCGCTGCGCACCCTCACCGACCAGGAACGGGAGCTGGTCAGATACCGCTTCGGGCGGGAGCTTTCCCAGATGGAGACGGCAAAGCGCATGGGCGTTTCGCAGATGAACGTGTCGCGCATGGAACGCAGGGTTCTGCAGAAACTGCGGGAGACGATGAAAAAGGCGATGGTGGAAGGATGAATTGCCAAGTGGACGATTTTCGGACGCTCAAAGAGGCGCTCGAGAAAATGTGCGCGGCGCTCAAACGGGACGCCGTGCCGGACAATGCGGTCTTTGACTGCAAGGTGGTGGCGTGCGAACTGTTGAGCAACGCGCTCCGTTACGGGGGCGGCGCCGCCATGTTCGGAGCGGAGAAGCGGGAGAATGAAGTCGTCATCCGCGTGCGCAGCGCCAACGCCTTCCGGCCGCCCGAGCACACCGTCTGCTCTGCCGCCGAGGAGGAGGGGGGCAGGGGGCTTTATCTCGTTGACGCACTCACCGTTTCGCGCACATACAGCGAAAAGGACGGCGTCTGCGTCATTGTCCGTATCCTCTCATAAGCAGGATAAAAGCGTCCCCGCGGCAAGAGCCGCGGGGACGCGTTTTTTTGTTTTGTCACAATTTGGCGAGGACGTCTGCGAGATCTTCGGAAAAAGAGACGGTCTTTTTCGCGTTTTCTTCGATGGGCGCGGGGAAGTCCGCGTTGATGCGGATGAGATGCGTCTCCCGACGCCGGTTGGTCAGCCGTTCAAAGGGGAAACGGATGATGCCGGGGGTGTTGAAGCCGACGCCGAGTTCGAGCAGCACCGTCTTTTTGTCGCGGGCGTGTTCGAGAAATGCCTCATAGCGCCTGTTTGCCGCATCCCATGCCGCGTCCTGGACGAAATAGGCGTCTTTGCGGATATGCACTTCCATCTCCTTGCCGCAGACGGGACATTTGGGAACCAGCTCTTTCGGGATGCGCAGCCCCTGCTCGGCTGCCTGCATCCTGCGCATGAGCGCCTCGTCGGGGTACAGTCGGTCGTGGCATCCCTTGGCACACTGCAAAAATCCGTAATCTCCCTGCACCGCAAAGATGCGTTCCCCGGCAAATCCCGCCTTCTCGAACTGCGCGTCCACGTTGGTCGTGATGACGAAGTAGTCCTTGTGCGCGACCAGCCCGAGAAGGGTGCGGTAGAGGGGAAGCGCGGGGGGATCGAAGCGGTTGACGAGGATGTGCCGCGACCAGTACGCCCACTTTTCCTCCTGCGTGCGGAAGGGATAAAACCCTGCCGTGTACATATCCGTCATGCCGTATGCCGCATTCCAGTCGGAAAAATGCGCGAAGAAGCGTGCGCCTCCGTATTGCAGCCCCGCTGCCGACGAAAGCCCCGCGCCGCCGCCGATGACGACGCACTCCGCGTTTTCGAGCAGCGCCTTTGCCTGCCCGATGCGCGCCTCGAACTCCATGCCGCGCTCCTTTACGCGCCGATGACGGAGAAGCGCTTCCGGATATTGTTCGCGTTCTCGATCTCGTCGATCATGGCGATCGCATAGTCGGCATAGCTGATGCGGCTCACGCCGTCCTTGTTGACGAAGTATTCTTCGCCGCCCAGAAGGATGTTGCCCGTGCGTGCGCCGTCTGCGACAAAGTCGCCTGCGGGGGAGAGGAACGTCCAGAGGACGTCGTCGCGCTTTCTCAGGTCGGCGAGTGCCGCGCCCTGCATCTCGGCGAGCGGCTTGTAGGCGTCGGGGAAGCTGTCGAGATCCTTGACCTGCGTCGTGTGCGTCTTGTCGACGTACAGGCTGCCCGCGCCGCCCACGACGAGCAGGCGCACCTTGGTGCCGCTCAGGATGTCGCACAGGTGCTTGAGGGATGTTCTGTGCAGGGGAAGCGTCTCGGGCGTCCATGCGCCGAACGCGTCGATGACGACGTCAAATCCCGCGAGGTCTTCCCGCGTCAGGTCGAACAGATCTTTTCTGACCGTCTTTGCCTTGGGGTTCGCGACGGTCGCGTTTCCGCGCACAAATCCCGTCACGTCATACCCGCGCGCCACTGCCTCGTTGACCAGGCAGGTGCCCTGTTTGCCTGCCGCACATACGATCGCTACTTTTTTCATAATGATTCCTCCTTGTTGTAATCTTTTCGATTACATCCATAGGATAGCACATCTTTGTTGTAATGTCAAGCGTTACAACGAACTTTTTCAAAAAAAATTTGCGACCCCGCAAAGAGGGGGTCACAGGAGAGCGTCGAGTTCGTGCGCAAGGTCTGACAGGGTGACTTGCCGGAGCTGCTCTTCCATTGCGCGCTGCGCGGCGTCGAGATGGGGGGCGAGCACGGCGCGGATGTTGTGTCCGACGGGGCAGTCGGGGTTGGGGCGCTCGTGAAAGTGAAAGAGGTCGCCCTCCACGCTGTCGACGGCGCGGTAGACGTCATAGAGGGTGATGTCGGAGAGAGGGCGCGCGAGGGAGGCGCCGCCGCTGCCCGCCCTGACGTCGACGATGCCCGCCGCTTTCAGCGAGGAGAGGATGCGGCGGATGACGACGGGGTTGGCGTTGACGCTCGCGGCGAGAAAGTCGGAAGTCGTCTTCTGTGTCCTGGAAAACATATGGATGGCGAGCAGCGTATGCACTGCCACCGTAAAGCGCGATGTGATCTGCATACCCGGATTATAGCACGTCACGGCAGGAATGTCAATCATGACAACATAAAAAAGCGCGGCGCCCGAGGGGGCGCCGCGCAGGAAGATCAGAGCTTGCTGACGTATTGATAGAGTTTGCCGAGCAGTTCGGGGGAGATGTGACTGCGGAATTTTCCGAGGTAGATAAAGACGCGGCGGAAAAATTCGCGGTTGTCGCCGCCGATGACGTAGGCGGGGAGATAGGCGAGGTCGCCGTAACGGTTGGCGATGAACAGATCGCCGAACTCGTTCTTCTCCTGCGGGGTCAGCATATTGATGAAGGGATCGTAGGTGTAGGGCGTGGGGTCGTACACCATCTTTGCCGCAGGCTGCGCATAGGGGGGCTGATATGCCGCCGCCGGCGCCGCAACGTAGGCGGGCGCGGGAGGCGCGGGCTGCTGGGGCGCGGGAGGCGCGTACTGGTAGGACACGCCGGGCATGGGCTGTGCGGGCGTCTGCTCGGGCGCGATGCCGCGCGCGAGCGCCGCCATGCTGCGCTCAAATTCGCTCATTGCGGCGTCGTCCGCCGGCGTGGGCTTTTCCTCCGCGGGAGCAGGCTCGGGCGCCGGCGCGGGCGCCGCCGCCGTGGCGGGCTGCTGCGGGGGCGTCATGGGCGCCGCAAAGAAGGGAACGGCGTAGATGGGCGTCGCGGGCTGCTGGGGCGCGGGCGACTGTACGATGACCGTCGTGCCGGGCGCCGCGATGGTCTGCTGTGCCGTCGGCTGCGGTGCGGGCTGCGGTGCGGGCTGCTGCTGCGCTCCCTCCGGCTGACGCGCGTCGGTGGGCTGCGCGAGGGCGTACCGTTCGCCCGCCTCGGCGCTTGCCGCTTCGTCCTGTTTTGCCTGCTTTCCCGCCGTCTTGGAGACGGTCAGGACGACGGCGAGCAGGAACGCCGCGAGCGATGCCGCGAGGGCGAGGATGACGGGCAGCAGATTGTCGCTGTTGAACATGACGTCTGCCGACAGGTCGACGATCTGCGCGATGACGGCGAGCAGCACGGCGAGGAAGAGCAGGCCGAAGCGCACCGCGTCGAAGGCGTATGCGCGTCTGGCGTTCAGGCGCACAGCGGAGACGATGACGTTGAACGCCGCGAGTGCCGCCGTGAGCAGGGCGGTCAGATTGACGAAGACGTTCTCCCCGATGTGGGTGTAGTTGACGTCCGCAGCCAGCATGGCGGAACCCGGATAGGTCAGGCCGAAGACGGCGGCGCACAGCAGCAGGAAGGAAATGAGGTTGAGCAGCCCCGTTCCCTTGCGCCGCACGAGGGCGCAGATGACGAGCGCGATGAGCATCCCGCCCGCGATCGCACCCGTGGAGAGGTCGATCATGGAGGCGTTGAAGTCGCCTCTGTCGCGCGCGAGCGTATAATAGGAGAGCAGGAAAAATCCGGCATACGCGAGGAACACGAGCACCGAGGAGGTGAGGGCGCACGGCCGCGCCGCCTTCGCCGAGAAGAAGGAAACGAGCATGAGCACGAGCGAGACCGCGACGGCGACGCACAGGAGCGCGACGAGCGCGAGGGTGATGACGTCCTCGAGCACGCCTCCGCGGAAGAGATCGCCGAAGAAGGCGCCCGCATCCGCGGCGATGCCCTTGATGTAGGTGTAGACAAAGCCGAAGAGGGAGTCCGCCAAGATGTCGCTGCCCGTGAAGTTGGGCTGGAAGATGCCCGTGAACGCGCCGAGCAGTCCGAGGAACAGACCGCCCGCGGCGAGGAGGAAGGCGATGACGGCGAGCAGACGGTACCCGCCTGCGGAGGGCGCCTTCTGCGCGGTGTCGGGGGTACCCATGCCCGCGTTCGCCTGTTCATCTATGATCAATTGCGGAAATTGACTCATCTTGTAAAACACTCCGTTGTATGTTACGCGGGGCGGACATGCCCCTGCGATTATCCCAATTATAACACGCGCGGGGGGAAGTGTCAATGCCCTTGCCCAAAAAAACGGAAAATTGTGTCGGAAACAGGGGCGGATGCGGACATGGTTGCCCCTCTTTTTTGCAAGACGGATGAAATTTTGCCGAAAATCGGACATGGGTGCCGTCGGAATTCAAAAACCCCTTGATATTTTGCGGGCGAAATGGTATAATAAACAAAATCAACATTTGGATAAGGGGCGTTGTATGGGGAATTTACAGACACAGATCAAGCGCATCCTGCGCGACGTGCGCGAAAAGACGGGCATCCATGTCCGCCTCGCGCCGGGCGGGGGCGAGGAGACGCGCGTTTTGTTCAACTGCGGCGGCGAGACGCTCGAAGGGTATCTCGACGGCACGGGCGCCGAGGCGGAGCGCACGGCGCGGCTGGTCGAATATCTCGTCGAAAACGCCGACGCGCATATGCTCCTGCCCGACAAGGAGGAGCATCTCAAGGCGGTGCTCCTGGGCGAGGGCGGGGCATGGTATGCCTTCCGCTTCTCCGCCAAGTACGCGCCGGGCGAGGGGAGCTGCTTTGCCCTCGACATCGTGCCCGACAAGCGCCTCGCGGAGGCGTGCGAGCTTGTCCGCACCTGTCTTGCAGAGGGGCGCGACCTCGCGGTTCGGATGGATCGCACGCGCATCGCCGTCGTGCGCTTTTCGGATGACGAACAGAGCGCCTACGAGTTCGGACAGTTCCTCTGGCAGTCGCTCTACGAAGAGCTGGGCGTGCGCGCGAGCATCGGCATCGGCTGCGACGTCGCCGCCTTCACGGAGATCGCGCAGTCCTATTCGCAGGCGGTCACGGCGGTGCGCATGAGCGCCATGTTCCACGATGCGGGCGAGGTACATTCCTATCGGGAATACCTGCTCGTCAAGATGCTCGAGGACGTGCCGCGCAGCCGCCTCGAGGCGTATGTGGCGCAGTTCCGCGTCGGCAACATGGACGAGGTGTTCGGCGACGAGGAGATCGCCGAGACGGCGGAGGCGTTTCTTGACAGCAGCCTCAACGTGTCGGAGGCGAGCCGCAAGCTGTTCATGCACCGCAACACGCTCATGTACCGCCTCGACAAGATCGAGCGCGTCACGGGTCTGAACATCCGGAAATTTTCCGATGCGGTCACCTTCCGCATTCTCAGCGTATTGTACCGCCTGCTGCGGCAGGAGAGGAGGGACGTATGAACGAACAAGAGGACAAATGCAAACAGGAGGACGCCGCGTCTGCCGACGCGGCTCCTTCCGCAAAAGGGACGACGCGCAAAAAGAAGCTGCGCGTCATCCTCGCCGTCGTGCTGGCGGTCGTCATCGCCGCCGCGGGGTTCGCGGGCGGATGGCTGGGCAGCACCTTCTCTGCCGACCCGCGCCTGCGCGAGCTGGGGTGGCTGCTCGACACGCTGGAAGCGGAGCACTACCGCGATGTGGACATGGATGCCGTCTACGAGGATCTCTATGACGCCGCCATGCCCGACATCTTCTCCACCTACTATACGCCCGAAGAGTACGCGCGCGTCATCGCCGAGAGCCAGGGGCACAACGAGGGCGCCGGCATCACGCTCCTTTCGGAGACGGACAGCGTGCGCGTCTGGTCGGTCGTGGAAAATTCCCCCGCGCAGCTCGCGGGGCTGAAGAAGGGGATGTATGTGCTCGGCTACGGCACGCCGGGCGGCGAGGTGCAGACGGGGAGCGCGACGGACGTCACCTCCTTCATCCGTGCGCAGGAGGGGGAGTTTGTCCTCTATGCAAGTTACGACGCGTCCGCCGCGGCGGACGCGCAGACGGCGTACACGCTCTCGCTCGCCGCGTACTCCGCGGCGTACGTCGTCTACCGCGACAGCGAGACGTCCTATGCCTTCCGCGGAGAGAACGCCGCGCTCACCGAGACGGGCGAACCGCTCGAGGGCTTGGACGACGGCACCGCCTACATCCGTCTCGACGGCTTTGACGGCAACTGCGCCATCGAGTTTGCCGTCTGCCTCGGCATCATGAAGGAGCGGGGCAGGGGCGATCTCATCCTCGATCTGCGCGGCAACGGCGGCGGGTATCTGAGCGATCTGCAGTCCATCGCATCCCATCTGCTGCGCGACGCGCAGGGAGAGGAGCCGCTCGTCGCCTACGCGCAGTTCCGCGACGGCACGCGCGTCGATTACGTCGCGCCCGCCAACGACTTTTCCTTTTACTTTGCGCAGGATGCGCGCATCACCGTGCTTGCGGACGAAAATTCGGCGTCGGCGTCCGAGTGCCTCATCGGGGCGCTCATCGACTACGGCACCATCGATTATTCCGACCTCTATCTGCGGCGCGCGGAGGGGGCGGAGCACTGTTCCACCTACGGAAAGGGGGTCATGCAGTCCACCTTTACGTCGCCCTCGGGGGGCGCGTTCCGCCTCACCGTCGCGCGCATCTATTGGCCGAAGGGCAACTGCATCCACGACCGCGGCGTCACCGACGAGGACGGCGCCGTCGGCATCACGGCGCCCCTGCTTCAGGGGGAGCGGGACGTGTTCCTCGAGCAGGTGCTTGCGTCCGTCTGCGGCTGAGCGTGCGAAGCGCTGCGGCGCAGGTATTCCTCCAGAATGGTAAGATCGGGCAAGCCGGGCGAATGTTCGCCCGGCTTTTTTTCGTCGTCCGGACGTTCGCCCTCCGGCGGGGCGGACGGCTGTCGGGCGAGCAGGCGCAGAAGATCGCGGTTCTCGCGGTAGAAGGCGAGAAAAGAGCGCAGGGCGGCGTTCGGATCGCCGCCCTGCTGCATGGAGGAGAGAAGGAGCAGGAGAAGCCATTCCATAACACCATCCTATGCGGGGGGACATTCCGTGCGTTCCGCTCATACAATGGGAGTGGAGGTGACTATGAAAGATTTTGCAAGCTATTCGGGCGGCATCCCCGACGACCTGCTCGGCGAGGTGCAGGCTGCCGCGGCGCAGTTTGACGGCAAGAACGAGAACGAACTCATCCGCGCCATCTATGCGCGCGCCGCCGAGGGCAGACGCGCCGGCACGCTCACCGACGCGCAGATCGACGCGTTCTGCGCGCAGTTTGCGCCCATGCTGGACGCGGGCAAGCGCAAGCGGCTCTACAAACTCGCCGCCGAACTCAAGAAGCTGTAGCCGCGATGTGCGCGAGGGCGTCTGCGAGCGCCTCCGCCTCCTCCGCGCCCTGAAAGGGGGAGAAGGAGGCGCGCACCAACCCGTCCGGGAAGCTCCCGAGCGCTCTGTGCGCGAGGGGCGCGCAGTGCAGGCCGCCGCGCACGGCGATGGAAAATTCATCGGAGAGACGCTGCGCGATCGTCTCGGAGGGGATGCTCTCGTGCGCGAACGCCGCGATCCCGCAGGCGTTGGGGGAAAAACAGACGCGGTAGGCGCGCAGCTTCCCGAAAAGGCGCGCGAGGTGCGCGGTCGCCGCAAGCAGGCGGCGGGCGAACGCCGCGCGGCGGCTTTTGACGAACAGCGCCCCCTCGGCAAGCGAGCAGATCGCGGGATAGGAGAGCGTTCCGCACTCCAGACGGTCGGGAAGAAAGGGCGGCATCTCGAGCGAATGGCTGTCGCTGCCCGTTCCGCCATAGAGGACGGGCCGCGGCGTGAAGCGTTCGGAGAGCAGCAGCGCGCCCGCACCCTGGATGGCGAACAGTCCCTTGTGCCCCGCGAGGGCGAGCGCGTCGATGCCCGTCTGTTTCATCGCGAGGGGGAGATGCCCCGCGCCCTGCGCGCCGTCCACGACGAGCAGAACGCGGTCGGGCAGAAGCGCGCGCAGCGCGGCAAGGTCGACGGACTGCCCCGTCACGTTGGACGCCGCCGTCACGCAGCACATCCGCGTCTCGGGCCGCACGAGCGCGGCGATGGTCTCGGGCAGCAGAGCGCCCTCCTTGAGTGGTGCGACGTCATAGCGCACGCCCCGCGCCCGAAGGGCGGCGAGGGGACGCAGCACCGCGTTGTGCTCGAGGCAGGTCGTCACGACGTGGTCGCCCGCCTCCAGCGCGCCGAGCAGCGCAAAGTTGAGCGCCTCGGTGCAGGTTTGGGTAAAGACGACGCGCTCCGCGCCCCAGCCGTCGAACAGTTCGCTGAGCAGCTCGCGGCAGGCGAGCACGCGCTGCGCGCAGGCGACGGAGCGCGCGTGGCCGCTCCTTCCCGGGTTGGCGCACGCCTTCATGGAGGCGAGCACGGCGTTCTGGACACAGGCGGGCTTTTCGCCGCCCGTCGCGGCATTATCGAGATAGATCACATCTCTAATGATACGTTGATGAGGAAGCAAACATGACAATTTTTGCGGTTTTCCGTTCGCGGACGCAGGCGCTCGACGCGCTCAATCGCATCGGCGGCATGGGGATCGGCGCGCAGACGGTCGCAACGCCGAAGGAGGCGGGCTGCGGCTGCGGGCTTTCCGTCCGCTTCGACGCGCGCAGCCTTGCGCGCGTCGAAACGCTCGTGCGTGCGCGCGGCTATTCCTCCTTTGCGGGGTATTACCGCGCCGCGGGCGGAAGGTATGAGCGGATATGAGTTGATTTTCCGCCCGCCGTGTGCTATAATAGAACCATGTCCGATCCCGAAGAAATACTTGACATTCTCGAAAAACTCTATCCCGACGCCGCGCCCGCGCTCCGCTTCCGTTCGCCCTACGAGCTGCTCGTGGCGGTCATCCTCTCCGCGCAATGCACGGACGAGCGCGTCAACAAGGTGACGGCGGAACTGTTTGCCGCATACGATACGCCCGAAAAGATGGTCACCCTTCTGCCCGAGCAGCTGGAGCGCTATATCTACTCCTGCGGGTTCTATCACAACAAGGCGGCGCATATCCTCTCCGCCTCGCGCGACATCCTCGAAAAGTACGGCGGGCAGGTTCCCTCCACGCTCGAGGAGCTGCGCATGCTCGCGGGCGTGGGCAGAAAGACGGCGAACGTCGTCTACGCGGTCGCCTTCGGCGGCGACGCCATCGCGGTGGATACGCACGTCTTCCGCGTCGCCAACCGCCTGGGGCTTGCGCGCGGCAAGACACCCGAGCAGGTGGAGCGGGGGCTGTGCACCGTCATTCCCAAGGCGCGTTGGTCGCGCGCCCATCACCTGCTCATCTTCCACGGGCGGCGGGTGTGCCATTCGCAGCGTCCCGACTGCGGGCACTGCGCGCTGGCGCCGCTCTGCGACTATTTTCACGGCGAGACGGGCGAATGAAATCTTCCTCCTTTGCGCAGACTGCGTGTTAAGGAGGATTTTTTTATGAACAATCTGACGGCAAAAGACCTCGACGTGCTCTCCCATCTTCTGACGGGCGAGGAGATGGCGTGCAAGAAGGCGAGGCTGTATGCGAATACGCTCACCGATCCTTCGCTCGCGCAGGAAATGGAAAATGTGGCGCACGCGCATGCACAGCGCTTCGCGGCGCTGTACGCGCTGCTGGGAGGTAAGGCATGAAAGGTTCGAAAATGGAGACGACGCTGTGCGAAAAAGACGCACTGCAGGATGTTCTGGACGCGGAAAAGCTGCTCATGAATTACTATGCGACGGCGCTCACCGAGGGGAGCTGCCGCCCCCTGCGCAGGCAGATCTTAAAGCTGTACGGCGAGCACGCGGACACACAGTTCGCCGTGTTCGAGCAGATGCTCCGCCGCGGCTATTACGAGGTGCAGCCCGCCGAGAAAATGATGATCGACGAAAAGACGGAGATGTTCTCCAAAGTCAAAAAGCAACTTGCCTGACCAATCTTGACAGATCGCGGAATGTGTGGTATAACTGTGGTATAAGGGGGTGATCCGGATGAAAAAGGAAGGATCGGAACGCGTCGACCGCGACGCATTCAAGCGGGAAAAGGAACGCATGGCGCGCGAGCGCGAGGTCATCCGCGAGATGTCGGGCGAGTACGCCGAGGAGGAAAAGACGCCCGCCGCACGCGACGGGAAGAAAGAGGAATAAAGCCCGCTCCGCTGCACAAGCTGTGTGCAAGGGGGGAGCGGGATGAAGCGAAAAGTGACGTATGCGCACAATCCGGACTATTGCATGATCCGGCCGGATGCTTCGGAGGAGGACGAGGACATCGTCTCCACGGGCAACAGCTGAAGGGCGCGCCCCCGCCTGTCGGCGGGGGCGCGCCCGGATGCGTGCGCATGGGTACATATGGAGAATGAAAGAGGGATCACCGCGGGCGAGATCGCCCGTCTTTTGCGCCGGCGGATCGTCTGGATCCTCGCTGTCGCCGCGTTTGCCGCCGTCGCGGCGGCGCTGTTCACGTCGCTCGTCTACAACCGCGCGCGCAGGGAGTATTTTCTCACCTTCATCGTGGAATTTCCGCAGGAGGACACGCCCTTCCGCTACGAGACGCTCGTCTATGCGGACAACCTGGAGGGCGCCAAGGCGTCGGACGAGGCGTTCGCCGCCATCGACACCGAGCGCATGGCGGCAGACGAGGACATCCGCATCGCCCGCGCGGGCGAAGAGGATGCGCTGCCCTCCTACACGGTCACGGTCTCCGGCAAGTATTTTGCGGACAGGGCGCAGGCGACGGCGTTTTTGCGCGCCGTGGTCGAGCGCGCCGTCTCGCTCGCCGGGCAGAGGGCGCGCGGCGATGGGCTGTTCGCCATCTTCCGGCTGCCGGGCATGGTGCGCATCTGCGGCGCGGAGACATACGTTTCGGGCGCGCGCGTGCTCTATCGGCAGAATACCGTCTCGGAGACGGAGAACGGCAGAAGCCCGTTTGCCGCCGCCGTTGCCGGATTCGTGCTGACGTTTCTCCTTGCGGGCGCCCTGTTCTGCGCGGCGGATTACTCCGCCGAGCGCAAAAAACAGCGCGACGGTACGTCCGAACCGTGACATCCGAGACAGAAGACAGCAAAAGGCGCCCGCGAGGGGCGCCTTTTTTCGATCATGTCATACGTTGAAGCGGAAGAGTACCACGTCGCCGTCCTTCATGACGTAGTCCTTTCCCTCCGAGCGCACCTTTCCCTTCTCGCGTGCGCCCGCAAGGCCGCCGCACTCCAGCAGGGTCTGCCAGTCCACCACCTCGGCGCGGATGAAGCCCTTTTCAAAGTCGGTGTGGATCTTGCCCGCCGCCTGCGGCGCCCTGGTTCCCTTGACGATCGTCCATGCGCGCGTCTCCTTTTCGCCCGCGGTCAGGTAGGAGATGAGCCCCAGCAGCGAGTAGGATGCCTTGATAAGTTTGGAAAGGCCGCTCTCCTTCAGCCCGAAGTCCTCCAGGAACACGGCCTGATCCTCGGGGGACATCTGCGAGAGTTCCTCCTCCGTCTTGGCGCACACGACGATGGTCTCCGCGCCGTGCTTTGCGGCATATTCTTTGACCTGTTTGACGAGGGGGATGTCCTCCTCACCCGCGCCCATGTCCTTTTCCGAGATGTTCGCGCAGTAGATGACGGGCTTTGCCGAGAGCAGGAACAGATTGTCCAGCATCTCCTTCTCCTCGTCCGTCACCTCGAGGGAATTGGCGGGCCGTTCCGCCTCGAGGTGCGCCATCAGCTTCTGCAGGAAGGCAAATTCCTCCGCAGCAGCCTTGTCCGCGCCGCCGCGTGCGGCATTTTTGATGCGGTCGATGCGCTTCTGCACCGCCTCGATGTCGGCGAGGATGAGCTCCAGATTGATGGTCTCGATATCGCGGACGGGGTCGACGGAGTTTTCCACATGGGTGACGTTCTCGTCCTCAAAGCAGCGGACGACGTGTACGATGGCGTCCACCTCGCGGATGTGCGAGAGGAACTTGTTCCCCAGCCCTTCGCCGTGGCTGGCGCCCTTGACGAGGCCCGCGATGTCCACAAATTCGATGACGGCGGGGGTGACCTTTTTGCTGTTGTAGAGTTTGGCGAGCTTGTCCAGCCGCTCGTCCGGAACGGCGACCACGCCGACATTGGGTTCGATGGTGCAGAAGGGGTAATTCGCGGCATCCGCTCCTGCATGGGTTATGGCGGTGAAGAGGGTGGATTTTCCGACATTTGGCAGTCCGACGACGCCGAGTTTCATATTGCAATCGCTCCGTAGTTTGTTTTCCGTATTATTATACCGCATTTCTTGTGTTCGCGCAAATCATTCGTTTGCCATTTGCAAAATTTTGTGGTAAAATTGTCGCAAAAACGAGAGCAGGTTTGCTATGGATTACAGACGCTATATTGCAGAAAAGATCAACGTGGACGGGGTGAGTGCGGACGAGGTCGCCTCCCTTCTGAATGTGCCGCCCGATCCCGCCATGGGGGACTACGCGCTCCCCTGTTTCAGGTTTGCCAAGGCGCTCAGAAAGAGCCC
>CALVWN010000062.1 GCA_944367415.1 uncultured Clostridia bacterium
TGTACAACTACAACCAGTACACCATCGAGCCGATCCGCGACCCCGCGACCCACAAGGTCACCGGCTATAAGGTCACGGCGGACTTCGACACCGGCATGGCGAAGGATCAGGCGACGCTCGTCAACTACGTCTACAGCATCATGCTCGGCGGCCGCGAGAGCGCTTCCAAGTCGTACAAGACCAACCTTGTCAACGTCATGCTCTACTATGCGTCGGCAAGCTCCTTCCGCTCCTACCTCGTCGCGGACGAGACGAGAAAGGAACTGACGAACGAGGCGGGCGAAGTCGAGCTCAGAGTGCGCACGGTCAGCGGCATCACGACGATGCGCGGCACGAGCATTCCCTCCGAGGACGGCGACATCGAACTCGGCGAGGAGCTTGACATCCTGCACATCCGTATCAACGGCGAAGACCCCAAGGCGATCCAGAACTTCTCCTTCACGGTCGCGCCCCTGCACTACTATTCGCCCATCGCCGATCAGTTCACGCTCGAAGAGGGCAAGGAGAACTTCGGCGTGTCGTGGTCGGATCCCGACTTCATGAACGAGATCCGCGTCATCCAGGTGCCGCTCGGCGCAGGCCCTTACCGCGCCTCCGTCCTGGGCGGCTGCGACGCTTCGACCATCCCCGACAAGGGCGACTTCTACAGCAACAACATGGTCTACCTGGAGCGCAACGACTCCTTCCTTCTGGGCGCACCCAAGATCAAGTATGTGCGTTATCAGGTCATTTCGCAGTCGCTGCTCTACGATTCCATCAAGTCGGGCACCGTCAACTACGGTTCTCCCACGGCGACCAACGAGATGATCGGCCGCCTCGAGAATGAGGACAGAAACACCCTCGACTACACCATCACCGACAACCTCGGCTACGGCTACATCGGCATCAACGCCGCGTACGTCAAGGATCGTGAGATCCGTCAGGCGATCATGTACGCGCTCGATCCCACGCTGGCGCTCGCCTACTACGGCGGCGGCACGCTGGCGTCCATCCTGTACCGTCCCATGTCCTCCACCATCGAGTGGTGCTATCCCAAGGATGCGACGGCGTACTATCCCTTCGATGCGACGGGGCAGACTTCGCTGCAGCTCGCGCAGAAGGCGGGATACGAGCCGAACAGCGAAGGCCTTCTCGAAAAGAACGGCGAGACGCTCTCCTTCACCTTCACCATCGCGGGCGACACGTCCGACCACCCCGCCTATGCGACGATGGAGCGTGCGGCGGACATCCTCAACGGCATCGGCTTTGACATCAGCGTGACGACGGACTCCACGGCGCTCTCCAAGCTCTCGAGCGGTCTGCTCGAGGTGTGGGCGGCTGCATGGAGCTCCTCCTCCGACCCCGATATGTATCAGGTCTACCACAAGGATTCCACGGCGACCTCCATCCTCAACTGGGGCTTCCCGACCATCGAGCGCGAGGGCACGACGCTGGAGAAAGATCTCCTCGACGAGCTTGCCATCCGCATCGAGGAGGGCAGAGAGACGACCGATCGTACGGAGCGTGCCAATATCTACGGCGGAATGACCGGCGTCAGCCTTGCAGAGGGCGGCTCGATGGAGCAGCTGAGCGCGCTCGACCTCGTCATGGAGCTTGCAGTCGAGTTCCCGCTCTATCAGCGCAAGGCGCTCTTCGTCTACCAGGAAGGCATGTTCGATGAGGAGACGCTCGACCTGTTCGCCGAATCGACGGCGTTCCAAAGCCCGATCTCCAAGATCTGGCTGGTCAGCTACGCACAGTGACCGTAACAAACCCTTTGGGAGAAGATCATGGTTAAATACATCGTCAAGCGCGTGCTGTATTCTGCGCTCATCCTGCTCATCGTGTCCATGCTGCTCTATCTGCTCATCCGGCTTCTGCCGATGGACTACGTCGAGCAGAAGTTCCTCTCGCAGGCACAGCAGGGAACGATCAACGAGGAGGAGCTGTACCGCATCAAGGCGCTCTACGGCCTGGAGGACAGTTCCTTTGCGGGCATCTGCCGCGGATACTGGAAGTGGCTCGTCGCGGTCTTTCAGGGCGACCTGGGGACGTCGTTCCTGTACAACCAGCCCGTGACGGAAGTCATTTCCGATCATATGTGGATCTCCTTCGGCATCGCGCTTGCGGCATTTATCCTGCAATACGCCATCGCCATCCCGCTCGGGATCAAGGCGGCGACCCATCAGTACGGCGCAGTGGACTATACGACCACCGTCCTTGCGATGATCGGCATTTCCTTCCCGTCCTTCTTCATTGCCATCCTGCTCATCAAGGTATTCTCCATCGACCTCGGATGGTTCCCGCTGCAGGGCATTCAGGACGCCGATTTCACGGGTACGCCGCTCGAGCTGTTCGGCAATCAGCTCTGGCACATCATTCTGCCCATGCTCGCGATCACCATCGTGTCCATCGGCGGACTCATGCGCCATACGCGCACCAATACGCTCGAAGTCCTCAATCAGGACTATATCCGTACGGCGCGCGCAAAGGGGCTTTCCGAGCGCACCGTCATCTACAAGCACGTTTTCCGCAACACGATGGTGCCCATCGTCACGATGATGGCGGGCGTCATTCCCAGCCTGTTCGGCGGCATGATGATCCTGGAGCAGGTCTTTGCGCTCCCCGGCATCGGTCAGATCGCATACCGCGCGCTCAGCCAGGGCGACATCCCCTTCATCATGGGCTATAATATGTTCATTGCCATCCTTACCGTCATCGGTACGCTGCTCTCGGACATTACCTACATGATCGTCGACCCTCGTATCAAGATCACCAAGTAAGGAGGAACCCACCGTGGAAGAATTTACCGAAGAAATCATCCCCGAGCGGGCTCCCGATCAACCCGAGCTTGCGCCCGAACCGCAGCCCGAGACGCCCGAGGAACAGGAATCCATCGCCGACAAGGTGCGCATCATTTCCCCGACGCGCCTTGTCCTCAAGCGGTTCTTCCGTTCCAAGCTCTCCATCGTCGGACTGTGTATGTTCCTCTTCCTGCTGCTGTTCTCCTTCATCGGCCCGCTCTTCGTGCCGTGGACGGAGACGGAAGTGGACTACTCCGGCAAGACGACGACCACCATCGTCTCCGTCGAGACGGAGGCGGACGGCGAGGTCTATACCGTCTACATGGTGGAGGAGTTCACGGGCAGCATCAACAACCATGCGAGCGCGTTCACCTACAGCAATGAGGGCGAAAATTCCCGTCTGCACCTCTTCGGTACGGACGAGAACGGGCGCGACACCTTCGTGCGCCTCATGTACGGCGGCAGAATGTCGCTCATGCTCAGCTTCCTCGTCGTCATCATCTATACCGTCATCGGCGTCATTCTGGGCGGCCTTGCCGGGTATTTCGGCAAGTGGGTGGATATGATCATCATGCGAATCGTGGATATCCTCAACTGTATTCCGAGTCTGCCCATCCTGCTGATCGTCGGCGCCATTCTGGACGGCGTCGGCATCGATCAGGCGGTACGAATTTACTATATGCTCGGCTTCCTGGCGCTGTTGAGCTGGACGGGCGTCGCCCGCCTCGTGCGCGGACAGATCCTGTTCCTGCGCGAGCAGGAGTACATCGTCGCCGCCGAGGCACTCGGCATGAGCCCCATGCGCAAGATCTTCCATCACCTTGTGCCCAACGTCATGCCGCAGCTCATCGTCTCCATGACATTGGGCCTCGGATCCATCATCCTCTACGAGGCGACCCTGAGCTTTTTGGGGTTGGGCGTTCCCATCTCGATGGCTTCGTGGGGACAGATGGTGCAGCGCGCGACGCAGAACACCGAGATCCTCAGCTATTACACGATGGAGTGGCTGCCGGCAGGTATCCTCATCGTGCTCGCCGTGCTGTCGTTCAACTTTATCGGCGACGGCCTGCGGGATGCGCTCGATCCCAAGATGAAGAGGTGAGATCATGGCGGAAGAAAGAGAGAATAAATTGATCGCGCGCGTGAAAAAGTGGTACGACAGAGTGACGCACAAGGACGATCCGCACTACATCTCCGGCAAGGAGGCGCGCCGCATCGCCCGCGAGAACTTCAAGATCACGCGTGAATACGAAAAGAAAAAGCGCCGCCACGTCGAGGAGAAGGATTACCTCTCCGAGATGAAGGATGACAACAACATCCTCGAGATCGAAAATCTGCACACCTATTTCTTCACCGACGCCGGCGTTGCCAAGTCGGTGGACGGCGTCTCCTTCGAGGTGCCCAAAAAATCGGTCGTCGGCGTCGTCGGCGAATCGGGCTGCGGCAAGTCGGTCACGTCGCTCTCCGTCATGCAGCTCGTGCAGGCGCCGCAGGGACAGATCGTCGAAGGCTCCATCCGCTTCGCGTCGCAGGATTACAAGCGCTGCGGGCAGGACTGGGAGTACGCCGAAAAGGGAACGAACGTTCCCGCGACCGAGGCGCTTTTGGATCGCGCCGGAAAGCCCGTACTCGACAAACTGACCGGCACGCCGCTCGTCCGCCCGACGGGGAGGACGGTCGTGGTGGGGGATGACCCCGTCGTCCGCACCGAACCCGCCGTCGATAAGGCGGGGAACTTCGTGCTCGACGAAAACGGCACGCAGCTTCTGCGCCTCGTGCGGGCGAAGCCCGCGGGGCAGCCCGACTGGCTGCAGCTCGAGGACGGCGCGCCCATTCCCATTTGGGAGCGCGTGGAGGCGGGGGCAAAGGTGCCCGTGACCGAACCGCTCCTCGACCGCAACGGCAAGCCCGTGCTCGATAAAAAGACGGGAACGCCCCTCATGCGCGCCACGGGCGGCGAGCGGGAAGTGACGGCGGAAGCTCCCGCCATCCGTACCGAACCCGCCGTCAGCAAGAAGGGCGAGCCTTTGCTCGACGAAAACGGCACGCCGCTTCTGCGCCTCGTGCAGGCGAAGGACGGCAACGGCTTCCCCGCCTTTGAGACGGTGGAAAAGGTGTACGACATCGCCAAGATGCCGACGAGCGCCATGCAGCGCATCCGCGGCAAGGAGATCTCCATGATCTTCCAGGAGCCGATGACCAGCCTCAACCCGCTCTTCACGATCGGCAATCAGCTCGACGAAGTCGTCCTCCTGCACACCCCGGGCGCGGACAAGGAGCTTGCGAAAAACCGCTCCATCGAGATGCTCAAACTCGTCGGCATCGCCATGCCGGAGAATGTGTACAAGTGCTATCCCCATGAGCTTTCGGGCGGGATGCGCCAGCGCGTCATGATCGCAATGGCGCTCGCCTGCAACCCCAAGCTCATCATTGCGGATGAACCGACCACGGCGCTCGACGTCACCATTCAGGCGCAGGTGCTCGATCTTCTCAAGGAGATCAAGGAGAAGATCAACGGCTCCATCATGCTCATCACGCACGATCTGGGCGTCATTGCGGGCATGGCGGACTACGTCGTCGTCATGTATGCGGGGCGCATCATCGAAAAGGGCACGGTGGAGGACATCTTCGACCGTCCGATGCACCCGTACACGGTGGGACTGCAGAAGAGCAAGCCCGTCATCAACAAGGATGTCGACACGCTGTTCAGCATCCACGGGCAGGTTCCCAATCCCATCGATATGCCCAATTATTGCTATTTCAAAGATCGCTGCGACGTCTGCATGAAGCAGTGTGACGGGGAATACCCGCCGCTCGTGCAGGTCTCGCCCACGCACTTCGTTGCGTGCTACCGCGCAGGAATGAACAAGGAGGGGAAGGCATGAGCAAGAAACCCGCAACCGCCGAGGAGACGGAGTTCGTACACAACCCCGCGAATATCCTCGAGGTCAGAGATCTGAAAAAGCACTTCCTCATCCGCAAGGAATGGAAACTCGTCAGAGAGGCCGTTCCCGTCAAGAACAAGGAGACCGGGGAGGATATGCTCGATGAAAACGGCGAAGCCGTCATAGAGCGCAAGCTCAGCCTCCAGTACCGCAAGACGTACACGAAGGCGGTGGACGGCGTCTCCTTCGACGTTCCCTACGGTCAGACGCTCGGCATCGTCGGCGAGTCGGGCTGCGGAAAGTCCACGATGGGCAGGAGCATCCTGCGCCTGCACGAGATCACGGCGGGCAAGGTGTACTTCGAGGGCGAGGACATCACCGCCCTCAAGGGCAAGGCGATGCGCGCGCTGCGTCCGCAGATGCAGATCGTCTTCCAGGATCCCTATTCCAGCCTTCCGCCCAGAATGCCCGTCGGCGAGATCATCGGCGAGGCGGTCAAGGTGCATAACATCGTGCCGCGGTCGGAGTATCGCGACTACGTCATCTCCATCATGCACAAGTGCGGTCTGCAGGACTTCTACTTCGACCGCTACCCGCATGAGTTCTCGGGCGGACAGCGCCAGCGTATCTGTATCGCGCGTGCGCTCGCCCTGCACCCCAAGTTCGTCGTCTGCGACGAGCCGGTCTCCGCGCTCGACGTCTCCATTCAGGCGCAGATCGTCAACCTTCTCAAAGAGCTGCAGGATCACATGAACCTGACCTATCTGTTCATCTCGCACGACTTGTCTGTCGTGCAGCACATCTCGGACAGGGTGGGCGTCATGTACCTCGGAAACTTCGTGGAGATGGGGGACAAGAAGGACATCTTCTCCAACCCCATGCACCCGTACACGCAGGCGCTGTTCTCGGCAGTTCCCGTGCCCGATCCGCACTATCAGGTCAAGCGCATCATCCTGCAGGGCGATATTCCCAGCCCTGCCAATCCGCCTCACGGCTGCAAGTTCCATACGCGCTGCTCGCGCTGCATGGATATCTGCAAGGAAGTCGCGCCCAAGTTCATCGATTACGGAAACGGCCATATGTGCGCCTGCCATCTCTATTCACAGGAGCCGTGACATGAAACGCAAAAAGCAGCTTCCCGCATGGGATGACGGCAGAACGGTCGCCAACATGAACGTCGAGGGGATGCCCTGGTATCACCCCGACAGCGGGAAGGAGGTCAAGGAAGAGGATAAGCCGACGCGCAAGGAAAAGCGCGCCATGATCCGTGCGGGGTATCTCGCATATTTGCCGCGCGTGCTCGCCATCCTTCTCGGGTTCGGCGTGACCATCTTTCTTCTCTATCTCTGGCTGAACGGCTGGCAACTCTGAACAAAAAAATCCCGCGTCAAGCGGGATTTTTTGTTTGTCTCGGGAGCGGCGCGGCATATGTATGCGGGAACAAATGGATGCGGGCGCATACGGGCGGGCGGCGGTACCCGTATGCGCGCTTTCGCACGCGAAGGCGCACACATATGTGTTCGCGCTGACGTGTCGTCCGCCGCATGTCCGTGCAGGCGGGCGCCTTGCGGCGGCCGAAGTCTCTCCTGCGCTCGCGTATCGCTCGTCTTATGCCCGCGCGAGCGCTGTTGTTATGTTCTCGTGCGGTCTGGCGCGTATCGGGCGGCGGCGCATTTCCTTGCGTACGCCCGGGCAGGGATGCCGACGGACGGGTGTTCGGCGGGGCGCGGCAAAAAAGTAACCCCCGCGCAACCGCACGGGGGAGTGTTTGCAAATGGAGTTGTAAGTGGGGCAGAGGTTTCCCTGCGCACCCGCCGTTCTCGCCGGCGTTTCCGGCAGATCCCTTGCGCACGACCGTTCTGTCCGAACGCGTCATCTTCCGCCCGTCCTCTCGCTTCCGTTGCGCTCAAGTGCTACCGCGGAGTCACGCTCTCGCACGCAGGTCGCGAAATTCGGGGATTCGGATGCCGTATCCGAAGCATCCCGTCCGCTTGCCGACGCCCTCATCGCTCGGGCGCTACCGCGGAATCCCGCTCTCGCGTTCGGTTGTCAGGATCTGTTGCTCCTTTGCCGCCGTCTTGTCGGGCGAGGGGAGAGATTCTCGGCTTCCGCTTTCGTATATCGGGTAACAACCCATCGCGTGACCAAACGGTCTGCCGCGTCAATGATCAAAGCCGATTTATTTCTCCGCCCTCAAGGTGGAATTGTACACTGGTCTGTCCTCCTTCTACGAAATCTTCAATCCTTGGGAAATGAATCTGAACATTGTATCGCTGCACCTCCCTTCTATGAATTTTTCGGAGACATCCCTTGCGGTCTCCGGTTCATCGGCGGACGTTTCTGCCTGCCGGTTCGCGTTTGCCCGTGGGCACTTACCTGTTCATCGGACTGTCCTTCCTAACTCCTGTTTGTGAATAACATTTCATGAAAGTTATTTTCTTTTTGTACCTTTATTATAGCAGGTATTTTGCCGTTGTCAATAGTTTTCCGAAAAAAAGTCGGAAAAATTTTTAGCGCAGCCCTTCGGCGCGCGCGAGGACGGTGACGGCGTAATCGGAGAGGGGGATGTCCTTCCATGCCGCATACCGTGCGGGGGAGGCGCGCCAGAGCGAACGGCGCACGAAGAGCAGATCGCAGTCCGCCCGGGCGCAGCGCTCCCAGAGCGCCTGCAGGCGGCGCGTCAGCAGATCGGAGAGGCGCGCCTCTTCCGCGTCCGTGAGCGTTCCCTTCGCGAGGCGCTCGGGGGAGGAGGTGCTGTCCTCGCCGTAGAGCTGCAGTTTGCAGTCGACGCGCAGCGTGACGGCGGGTGCGTCCGCTTCGCCGATCTGCGTGCTGCCGCGCTCCTGCAGGATGACATATGTCTTGCCGCCCTCGGTGAGCGTGCCCGCGTAGACGTTCCCCTCGAGCAGGCTGAACGCAAACGTCTCCTCGGCGGAGAGAAGGGCGGCGAGCCTGCCTCCGGAGAAGATCGCCGTCTCGCGCGCGGAATAGATCTTTTCTTCCTGCTGCGGCTGCTGCGTGCCGCCGCTGCTGCGCGCGCCGCCCTGCCCCTGCGCGCTTCCCTCCTGCTGCTCGGCGCGCACATAGGGCATATAGCCGCTGCCGCTCTTGCCGTAATAGCCGATCGCGAATTCCCGCAGCGTCGTCGTCATCACCTGCCCCGACTTCTCCGCCGCCGCCGAAAAGAGCTTTTCGAGTGCGAGCGCCGAGGTGTCGTCGATGGCGCTCGTCGAGGAGATCAGCTCCTTTGCGCTGCCCTCGCACGCCGCCAGCAGGCAGGCGTCGGGGATGTATTCGTTGCGCAGAAAGAAGTCCAGGCAGTCAAAGACGTCGCCCGCCGCAGCGCTCTCGCCGAGCACCACGAGGTCGCAGTAGATGAGCTTGGGAACCCACCCCGTGCGCGCGTAGATGTCGGTGAGGCAGTCGGAGACGGTCGCCCCCTTGCCCTCGATCTCCACGCTCGACGTGCCGCCCGTCGTGCGATCTGTTCCTTTCGGCACGGCGATCTGCGCCGTCAGCGAGAACGCTTCTCCCTCGCGGTCGATGCCCGCGGCGAGCACGAGCGCCGTCTTCTGGATGTCGACGAGGGCGAAGTCGTTGGAAAAGAAGGTGAACACGGCGAGCGCGAAGAGCAGGATCCAGAGTTTCATGGGAAGGCGCTTAAGAAATGCGTGCATGCCGCCTCCCGAATCGCAGCGCGAGCAAGAGCGGAAGCGCCGCCGTAAAGATGGGATAGATCCAGAACAGCGAGGACGTCATTGCCGAAACGGTCGCCGACGGGCTGAAGTGCAGTGCGTAGACGGCTGCAAGCATGGCAAGATTGACCCCGACGGACAGGAGGGGCGCAAGGGGCGCGGGCGAGCCGAACGCTTCCGCGACGGTGCCCACCGCCTCCTGCATGGGCAGGATGACGTAAAAGGTCATGACGAAGGCGAGCGCAAAGACAAAGAGATAGTCGATGCGGCCGAGCACGGGCAGCGCGCGGAAGAAGGCGCTCACGCGCGCAAAGCCGAGCGTCTGCAAAACGGCGATCTCGCCGAACACGCCGTAGAACACGGCGAGAAACAGGAGCAGCGCCGCCCCGCCCGCGAGGTAGCACAGCGCGCCCTTCCACGCAAGCCCTTTGCGGTAGGGGAAGCGTCCGATAAGCCCGAGCAGCAGCGCGCTGTCATAAAACCAGCTGCACGTCACGGTCATTCCGCTGCCGAATCCGCGCCAGCCCGCCGCGCCCGCGGGGGCGAGCGCCGCCAGGTCGCAGCTCCCCGTACACAACAGCAGGATGCCGGCGATCCCCACGGCGGCAAGAGGAGCGAGGATATCCCACATCCGTCCAAGCGCCGCGAGCGGGCGGCTGCACAGGTACGCCGAAAAGAGAAAGAAGGGCGTGAACACGAGGTGCGCGGGGATGGTGTCGTAGAAGATGCTGCGCACCATGATCTTCTGCTCGATGACGGGCAGGAGCGCCGCGAACAGCAAAAAGAGAGAAAACAGCAGACAGACGACGCGCGCGAACCACTTCCCCGCCGCGCCCTCGAGCAGGGAGAAGAGGGTGCGTTCCCTGCGCGAGAGCAGCAGCACGCCGAAGATGAGCGCCGCCTGCACGAGCAGCTGCGCGAGGGCGGGAAAGAGCAGGTCGTTCCCCGCGGCCGCCGCGAGGCGGGCGGGCATGAGCACCATTTTTCCGACGGGCGCGACCGCCGCGAGAAAGAACAGGATCTGCCGGGAACACAGTTTCATGTTTGCCTCCTTTTGTTGGGGCTTGCGAGCGACGCGGGGCGCATCTTGAGGGAGCGCAGGTTATATTTGAGGAAGCAGTCCTTCAGATCGCGCGCGACGAGGGGCGCAAAGGGCGCCGCGAGCGGAACGCCGAAGTTCTCCGTCGTGACGAGATAGACGAGCACGAGGGCGGATAAGAGCACGATGCCGTATGTTCCCACGCTGCCCGCGGCGAGCAGCATGACGAGCCGCAGCACACTCGTCTCCTCGATGAGGTTGGGAACGGCGTACAGTCCGATGCCGCTGAACGCAACGATGATGATGGCGGGCGTGGAGACGAATCCCGCGCTCACCGCCGTCTCGCCGAGCACGAGCGCGCCCACCACCGAGAGCGCCATGCCGACGTATTTGGGCATCCGGATGCTCGCCTCGTTGAGCACCTCGAGTACCAGGAGCACGAGCAGCATTTCAAGGGAGGGCGAGAGCGGAATGTCGCGGATGCTTCCCGCGATGGTGAGCAGCAGCTTGACGGGCAGCAGCTGCAGCTTGAAGAGCTGCGCCGCAACGTAAAAAGCGGGCAGGTAGATGGCGACGAGCAGCGCAAAGAGGCGCAGAAAACGCGTGAACGTCGCGCGGAAAGCGGGAACAAAGTTATCTTCCGCCGACTGAAAATCTTCGACGAGCAGATAGGGCAGCGTGAGGGCGATGGGGGAGCCGTCGACGAGGATGCCCGCCCGCCCTTCCGCAAGTTTGGCGCAGAAGATATCGGGCTTCTCCGTCGTTCCCACCTGCTTGACGAGCGAGTAGGGGCGGGAGGAGAGAAAGCGCGTGAGATAGGAGGAGTCGGGCAGCGCATCGATGTCGATCGCGGAGAGCCTGTCGCGCACTTCTTCGACGACGGCGGCGCGGCACGTTCCCTCCAGCCAGCACAGCGCGACGGAGGTCGCGCTGCGGCGGCCGACCGTCAGCATCTCGATGCGCAGCTCGCCCGTCTTCAGCCTGCGGCGTACGAGCGAGGTGTTCGTCTTGACGTCCTCGATGAACCCCTCCCGCGGCCCCTTGATGGCGACGTCGGTGGGCGGCTCCGCCACGGCGCGCACGGGCACTTTCTTGGTGCCGACGACAAGGCCTTCGTCCGCGCCCTCCCAGAAGAGGACGGGATTGCCCGCCAGCACCTCTTCGGCGAGACGCTCCGGCGCGCCTTCGGTGCGCACTTCGGGGGAGAGGGTGTGCTGTGCGAGCGTATGCGCCTCGGTCTGCTCGCCCGCATAGCGGGAGAGGGGCAAAAACACCTGTTCCGCGAGCAGCTGCTTGTCGGTCAGCGCGTCGGCAAAGAGGCAGACGTACGCCCGCCCGCGCGCGTCCGAAAAGCGGAAGGTGAGGATATCTTGTGCGGGCAGCAGCGCACGCAGCGCCGCGCCGTCCCTTGCGGGATCTCCGGTGAGTTTTTCGGGTTGCATTTCAACGAAAGTATGCGCCCCGTCCCGCCGTTTATGCGTCCCGCTCTGCCGAAAAAAAAGACCCCCTTCCCGCAGGGGAAAGGGGGGACGGTCATTGCTGCGCCAGCAGAGAGGCGAGATAGGACGCGATCAGCTCCGTGAGCGCGGCAAGCTCGGCGTCCGTCGCAGCGGGTGACGCCGAAACGAGCGTCTCGCGCACGAAGCTGCGCAGTTCGTCTCCCGTCTTGCCCGCGGCGCCCGCATACAGCGCGTCCGCAACGGCGAAACGCGTTTCCTCGGGGACGTACCCCTCCAAAAGCGGCGCAACGGGCGAAATGTTGCCCTGCGGCGTCTCGCCGGAAGGGAGGTCGGCGTCATCGATCGTGCCGTCCTCCGAGATCACGTTGCGGAAGAACTGCTCATAGATGACGTAATAGAGCGTCGCGGCGCAGCCGCAGGCGAATCCGCCCTCCAGGGTGTGCGCAAAGTCGGTCGTGAACGGCTCTGCGGACAGCGTGACGATCGCACGGTACACGGCGAACAGCACCAGCCCGATGGCGAAGGGCAGAAAGACGAACAGCTTCTTGGGCGCGCCCTCAAAGACCGTCTTTTTCAGGAGCGTCGTGAGAAGCGTCACGACGCCCGCGAGGAGCAGCACATCCCACCCGTACAGGCGGAAGGAGCTCAGGTATTGGATAGCCGTCATAGGATCCCTCACTTTTCCCCGTCGCAATGCCATTATACCGTACGGGCGGCGGTGCGTGCGCGCCGACTGCCATATTTTTCGCCGCACACACATATATTACAGAAGCGGCATCCTCGCCGCGGGAGGCGGATATGAAGCGGGCAGCGATCGTACTTTTGTGTGTCATCATGGCGGCGGGCGCCCTCGGCGTGACGGCGTGCGCGGGGGAGACGGCGCACTCCTCCTACCGCATGGCGCTCGAATACACCCCCGAGACGCGCACCCTCACGGGGGAAATGACGGTGCAGGCGGTCAACACGGGGGAGAATGCGCAGGACGTGCTGCGCTTTCACCTCTGGGCGAACGCCTACCGGGAGGGCGCATCGCCCGTCTCCGAACTGTTTGCGCCCGCGGCGTATTACAACGGCGAAAGCTACGGCGGCATCGAGGTGGAGCGCGTGACGGGGGCGCAGAGCTTTCATACGGCGGGCGAGAATGCGACCCTTCTCGAAGTCGTCCTCCCGGCGCCCCTCTACCCCGACGAGAGCGTGACGGTCGGCATGACGTTCACGGTCACGCTCGCCGAGATCGAACATCGCCTCGGCGTCGGCGAAAACGCCGTCACGCTCGCGGGATTTTACCCCGTTCTGTGCGTGTGCGGCGGCGAACACGGTTACAGCGCGCTCGGCGATCCCTTTGTGAGCGAGTGCGCCGACTATTCGGTGACGCTCACGCTGCCCGCGCGCTACACCGTCGCGCACACGGGGCAGGGGGAATGTACCCGCACGGGCGACAGCGCGATCTATTCCGTCACCGCCGAAAACGTGCGCGAAGTCGCGTTCGTCGCGTCCGAACACTTCTCCGTGCTCACCGAGAACGCCGACGGCGTCCCCGTCAGCTATTACTATCTGGAGGACGAAGCGCCCGCGCGCACGCTCGCCGTCGCCGCGCAAAGCCTCTCCTTCTTTGCCTCCTCCTTCGGTTCGTATCGTTATCCCGCATACGTTGTCGTGGAAACGGGGCTTCCCTTCGGCGGGATGGAGTATCCCATGCTCTCGATGATCTCCGACGATCTGCGCGCGGAGGAGATGCCTCTCGTCGTCGCGCACGAGACGGCGCACCAGTGGTGGTATGCGGCGGTGGGGAGCGACCAGTTCTGCGAGGCGTGGCAGGACGAGGGACTTGCCGAGTTCTCCGCGGCGCTCTTTCTGGACGCGTACCCCGAATACGGCACGACCTACGACGACTGCGTCGCGTCGGCGGAGGGGGCATACCGCACCTTTTTCTCCGTCTGGACGCAGATTTCGGACGGCGGACAGACCGCCATGCGCCGCCCGCTCACGGCGTTTGCGAGCGACTACGAGTACCGCAGCGTCGTCTACGACAAGGGGCTCATCCTCTTCGACCGCCTCGACGAACTTCTCGGCAGAGACAGGACGCTCGCCGCGCTGCGCGACTATTATAAGAGGTATACGGGGAAGATCGCCTCCGCCGCCGATCTCATCGCCTGTTTCGCCGCACGCGGGGCGTATGCGGAGGGGGTGTTCGGGAGCTTTCTCGAGGGGACGTGCGTCATCTGAAATTTTTTTCGCGAAAAACAGTTGCCAAATCGCGCGGCAAGGGGTATAATACAAGAGACCGATATGGTCGAAGGAGCGGAAAATGGACGCTGCGCCAAACAACCGATGCGTTGCGAACAAACGACCCGTGTGACCTGAATGAAGCTTCCCTGCGGAAGAGAGTCGGGCGCACGGTTTTTCCCGTGCGCTTTTTTGCTGCCCGAAGGGGGATCCCCGCGGATAGCAAGACCGCATATGACTCAATCTGCAAAGTGAGGAAGTGTCATGCTGAAATTTTTCAAGACACAGGAGGACGGCAAGATCGACCGCATCGACGCGTTCGAGAAGAACTGCTGGGTGGATCTCGTCAATCCGACGGACGACGAACTGGAGGACGCCTGCGCCATGACGGGCATCCCGGAAGAGATGCTGCGCGCCGCCCTCGATGAAGAGGAGACCGCGCGTGTGGAACGCGACGAGGAGGCGCTGCTGTGCCTTCTGGATACGCCCACCATCACGGACACCGACGAGGGCGACACCTACGAGACCATCCCTATGGCGCTCATCCGCAACGATGCGTGCATCGTCACCGTCTCGCTGCGCGGCAACGCCGTGCTCGGCGACTTCATCAGCAACCGTACCATCGTCGATACGGCAAAGCCCGTCTCGTTCATCCTGAATTTTATGATGGGGAACGCCAAGCGCTTCCTCTCCAACCTGCGCCAGCTCGATAAAAAGTCGCTGCGCCTTCAGGCGGAACTGCACCGTTCGATGAAGAACCAGGAGCTTATCCAGCTGCTGGGCATCGAAAATTCCCTCGTCTACTTCTCGACGTCGCTGAGCGCCAACCTCAACGTGTACGGAAAGCTCGAGCGACTGCCCTCCATCACGGGCAACGAGGACTACAAGGATCTGTTCGACGACGTCGTCATCGAGACCCGTCAGGCAATGGAGATGTGTAATATCTACCGCGACATTCTCTCGGGCACGATGGACGCCTATGCCTCCGTCATCTCCAACAACCTCAACGTGGTCATGAAGCTGCTCGCCGTCATCACGCTCGTCATCTCGGTGCCTACCCTCATTGCGAGCTTGTGGGGCATGAACGTTCCCGTTCCCTTCGCCGATCTCTCGTGGGGATTCTGGCTGCTCATCGGCATCAGTGTCGTCATTACGGCGATCGTGTCCTTCTTTATCATCCGTTCCAGCAATTCCATTCGCATCAAGACGCCTCGTCAGATCAAGCGCGGCAGGGGACATCGCCGCGACGACCGCGATTAGGCGGGGAGGGAGATATGCCTGTCTTACAATACGTCTGCCCCAAGTGCGGCAGACAGTTCGACGAACTCGTCAGGCAGTACGACGAGGCCGTCCGCTGCCCGGCGTGCGGCGAACCTGCCGTCCGCGAGTGGTCGGGTACGGTGTATTCCGCAACGGGAAAGCCCACGCCGCACTGCTCGGGCAACTGCAAGACCTGTTCCGGCTGTAAATGAGAGAGCCGCCCTTCGACGGGCTTTCGGAAATATCACGATAAGGAGAACGATTATGGCACAAAACGTCGCGGGAAACACTTACGAGTTTGAGATCGTCGTCCCCGAATTCGCGGAGGACGCGCCCGAGGAGGCAAAGGCAATCGCCTTTTTTGCCGTCGCTTTTCTCGGCGAGACGATCAAGGGGAGCACCATTGCCTTCGGTACGGACGGCACCGTTGTGATGTGCAAACAAGAGGGGGCAAAGCAAACGAGAATGACGGGAACGTATGCGCAGGAGGGCGAACGGCTCACCGTGCGCGGCATCCCCGACTTCCCTGCCGAAGGGACCGCTTCGGAAGA
>CALVWN010000063.1 GCA_944367415.1 uncultured Clostridia bacterium
GCCGCGTTGCGAAGAGGGAGGGCTACAAAGCATACGGCAAATCAAGGTTTTATAAGATGTATAAAGATTATTTTACACCGAAACTCCCGGAAGAGGCATGCTGCAGCGAAAATCTTAAACAGATAAAGGCCTTTAATTGGCTGAGAGCGGTATATTCTGATACGAAAAGATATTTTGACAGCATGAGGATCCGGTTAGAGCAAGAAATTGACGAGTGGTGTAAAAAGCGACGGCTGGATAAGCACAAGATATGGGATAGAGCCGACTATCAGTTGGCATAGCAGGGGCAAAAAATGAAGATTGATATTAAAAAATGGATGTCGGATTTTCACGCTCGTATTTTAGCAGCGTTTAAAGAAAGATTAATATTTCTTGGCTTGCAAGGCAGCCATGGAAGGGGTGAGCAAACTTCGACAAGCGATATTGATGTTGTGGTCATCCTTGATAAAGTAGAATTCGCCGATTTGCAATCATACCGCTCAATCATAAATCGAATGGAGTGCAGAGATTTGGTTTGCGGATTTGTTGCCGGTATGCCCGAATTGCTTGCTTGGGAAAAGTATGACCTGTTACAACTATATCTTGATACCGTGCCATATTTTGGCAGTCTAGACTTTTTGAAAGAGCATTTCAACAAAGAAGATATTAAGAGAGCCGTTCGCGTGGGTGCTTGCAATGTCTATCACGCGGCGTCCCACAACTTTTTACACGCAAGAGATATGGTTGCACTGAAAGATATTTATAAGGCGGCGCGCTTTGTCGCCAGAATGAAGTATTACCTTGATACAGGTATTTATAACACCAAGATCTTCTCCGACATGGAGAACGTCGCTCTGCCCGAGGCGTGGTATGAAGCATCCGCGGTGACGGGGGAGATCCGTTACATTTCGCCCGGCGCGGCGGCATATGCGGAGTTCTACGAGCTTGCGGATATCGTCAAAGTGCGCATCACCGTCGATGTGCCTGCGGGACAGGATCTGGTCGGCATCTCCGAGATCCGCATCCTTGCGAAATAAGATAAGGAGGGGTAAGTATGAAACGGAAATGGATCGTTGTTCCTCTGAGCTTCGCCTGTGCGTTCACCGCCATCGCCGCGGCAGCGTGCTCGCCCGAAACGGAGGATCAGGATGTAGTTGATTACACCTTCGAGGACTGGTCTCCCGAGGTCGGGGATCCCGACGAAGGCTTTACGATCGACGGCGTGCTCGACGAAGAAGTGTATTCGCAGAAGCGCTGGCTGCGCGCCGTCAAAATGGAAAAGACGGACGGCAATCTCGACTATGACACCGCAATGGCGGCGATCGAGGATGCCGCGACCATCGGCATGACCACCCACTACGGCACGGAGGGCATGTACGTCGCGCTCGAGTACAAGGCGGCGGTCGGCGAACAGCTCTACGTCAACCCCGATCGTTCGAGCACGCAGAACAGCATCGCAGAGCTCTATCTTGCGATGCCGCAGGCGACCGACATCGAGGACAAGTACGTCTGCGAAGTCGATATGCAGCCGGACGGCTCGCTCGTGTTCAAGAAGAACAACTGGGGCGGCAACTGGGATAACTTCGCAACGACCTACGACATCATGGCGCAGCTCGGCGTTCAGACGAACGGCGTCGTCGGCGAGATCGTCGGCGAGGGCGAGCAGCGCGCCACCCAATACTCGATGGAACTCTTCATCCCTTGGGAGTACATCGACAAGATCGGCGGCGAAGGCACCGCAGACCTCATCAAAGCGGGGGATGTCCGCATCAACCTCGCGCCCATCACGTCGTACAACTATCAGGGTACGGACGGCAACGTCGACCGCTGGTGGTGGATGCTCGGCTCGCAGCTCGACGACGGCGCATGGGGCAACCTGAACGGCTGGTACCACTTTGACGGCGACGGCCTCATCTCCTACGACATTGACATTCAGATCGAGGGCGAGGGCGGCAGCGTGATGCAGCGCTTCGGCTATGACTATGCCGTTGCCAACAACTCCGTCACCTTCCTGACGAAGGCGGAGGACGGCTACGCGCTCGACACGATCACCGTCAACGGCGTTGACTACTCGTCGCAGATCGTCTCGATCGGGAGCAGCTATTTCACCGTTCCCGCCAACCTTGTCACCGAGGATCTCGTCGTCGAGGCGAAATTCATCGAATACGTCGCCGAGGAGCAGCCCTTCAAGGCGAACATCTGGCTCTCCACGCTCGGCGAAAAGGTCGCGGCGCCCGAGGGAACGACCGTTTCGCTCACCGGCTCTGCCACCTACACCGATCTCCCGGTCACGAACGGCGTGCTCGACGCCGAGATCTTCCCCGGCTCCTACACCGCAACGGTCAAGGTGCCCGACGGCAAGACCTATCACTCCACGACCTTCATGGTTCGCATCAACTCGACGGGCGAGGAGACGGAGACCGTCGACCTCACGTTCGGATGGGATGCATTCACGTCCATGATGTTCAGCACCATCGCGGGCGTGGAGATCGATGACACCCACGCGAGCGACGAGAACGGCTATATCGTCAACACGCAGGGCAACACGGTCATCGCCAGCCTCAACATGACGTCGGGCGACTCCGTGTTCAGTGCGACCTTCACCAACGCGATGGCGAGCGTGAACAACCGCTGGGGCATCGACTATCTGTACGATATCAACGGGGATGCCGGCGTGCGCGTCACGGTCAAGGTCAGCTCGGATGCGGGCTTTGAGAGCAAGATGGTGTTCCAGTGGTACGGCGAGAACGGCGACTGGAACTGGGGCATCACCAACCTCAACCCCATCTGGACGAACGTTGCGCTCGAGAACGATCTCTACACCAACGACGAATACAAGAACGCGTTCCTCTCGGGCGACGGCATCGAACTCACGGGGATACGCAACGGCAATACGCTGTACTACTTTGCCGCCATTGCCGGCAAGCCGGATTCGAGCGTGTTCTGCGGCAGCTTCGAGCTGACGGGCGTCTATGCCGAGCAGGAAGGCACCTGGACGATCGACATCGCAGACGCGACGACCGGTCACAACATCTACTTCAGCTATTCCGAGGATGCCGAGCTGATCGCTTCCCGGACGGAATTCTCCGTGACGCTGCCCGAAAACACGATCGGCGGCACGGTCAGCGCAGACAAGACGACGGCAGGCATCGGCGAGACGATCACCGTCTCCATCACGCCGGATACGGGCTATGTGATCAATTCCGTCACGGTCAACGGCGAGAGCGTCTCCGTCTCCGGCGGCAAGCTCGAGCTTACCTATGAGGACGGCACCGAAATCGACATCGAGGTCAACTTCCGTCTGGCGAACGCCGTGGAAGTCAACTTCAACGTTCCTGCGCTTGTGCGCCTCGGCGAGAACGTCTCGCTTAACGGCAAGACGGTCACCTTTGCAAGCGCAACGACGCAGACGATGACGATCGAGAACGGCGAGATCGCAGCGTACTTGGAGCCTGACACCTACACCGTCACGCTCAACGGCTACGGAAGCGCGGTCGCATCGCTCACCGTTACGATCGCAGAGGACGGCAGCACGACGATCGGCGGCGAGACCTCCGATACGCTCACATTCGTGTATGACGCATTTACAGCGAACGGAATCGGCGGAAATGAAGGTGCGGCGATCGACGACGCAAATGCCAATACCGACAAATACATTACGGCAACGGCAGGCGGAAGAATATGGGCGGTCATGAACGAGAGTTCAATGAACGCGGTGTTCACGGCGACGTTCAGCTCCGCAACTTCCACGAATGCCGACGCATTCCGTACCGTTATCTATACCTTCGCCGACAAAACGGCTATCATTCCTCTTGTAAAGAGGGCGAGCGATAGCGAGATCAAAGTCGAGTGGCAGGGTTGGGCCGAGTTTGGTCTTACCAACGTTCATACGGTTTGGAATACGAAAAATTATTCCGGTGCGCTGAATGATGCGTACAACGGTGACGGCATCGACTTCACGATGGTGCGCAGCGGGCTGACGATCTATGTCTTCTTGTCCGTGCACGATAAGCCCGAGACGGCAGTTTTGTACGACACTTACACGTTTGACGCGAAGTTCGCCTCCGAAGCCGGGTATTTCGGGATCGGCGTCGGCAGCGACGTTCCCGCAGGCGGCAAGCTCTACTTCAGCTTCAGCGACAGCGAGCAGGACGTTGCGGCATGGGTCGATAAATTGTACTTCTCCGTCAACGCATCCAACGCGGACGGCGAAAGCGACGGCGCAGTCGAGGCAAGCTCCGACAAGGCGCTTCTCGACGGCGGCACGATCACGATCACCGTCAAGACGGACATCGGCTATACGATTGATACCCTTCTCGTCAACGGTGTGGACAGAGCAGCCGATCTTGTGAACGGCACGCTGACGCTCTCCGCATCCGATTGCCCGGCGGGCAGCAGGACGATCACGGTGGTCGCGTCCTACAAGACGGCAGTCACTGTGCAGGTCGAGGCGACCGTCACGGCGATGCGTCTCGGCAAGGAGACCGTCGCGGACGGGATGCAGATCAGATTTGTCAGCTCTTCCGAGGCGCAGCTCACCGTGCAGAACGGCAAGGTCGCCGGCACGCTCAACGTGGGTGAGACCTACACCGTCACCATCGTCGGCGGCAACTTCGTACCTCTCACGGTCACGGTCGCAGAGGACGGCACGCTGAATGTCACGGGCGGCTCCGCCAACACGCTTGCGTTCGCGTATGACGTGTTCACGCAGAACCTGATGGGCATCAATCTCAACAGCACGATCGATGATTCGCACGAAAACGATGAGAACGGCTACATTACGTTCATCTCGGGCACCAGTGTGTTGGCGATCACCAATGAGACGTTCGGAAATTCCGTATTCAGCGTCACGTTCAACAAGAACAATACAGGAACCAACTTCCAGGGGCCCGCGCTGATCTTTGACAACGAGATGGCGGCACGCTTCTGCATGAAGATGAATGGCGATAAGATCGATTTCCAGAACGAAAATCGCGGCGATTGGGGACTCGGTACGATCATCACCAACTGGAATTGGTACGGCTTTGATACGGACGGTTCCTACACGGAGGCATGGAACGAGGGCAAGGGCATCGTCTGGACGCTCGTGCGCGACGGACTCGATATCTACTTCTTCGTTGCGATCGAGGGAGAAGAGGATACGACGACCAAGTATGCAGGCGTTTATACGCTTCCCGAAGAGTATGCGGGCGAGGCACACTGGGCGATCATCGCGGCGGATGCCGACAAGAACAGCGATAAAACCTATCACTTCTCGCTCACGGATGAAGCCGCAACGGTTGCAGAATGGGTCGCAAAGGTTCCCGCAGCGGATGAGACCGAGGCGTAAAACAGCATATCTTTGCGAACGGTGACCGTTCATGTACAAGCAAAAGCGGGACGACCATGTCGTTCCGCTTTTCTTGAATAGAGAGAAAAAATAAGGAGGAAAAAAAGATGAAAAGCAGCAAATTTTTTGCAGTGGGAACGGCGCTCGCCGTCATGCTGACGGCGGCGCTTGCAGCAGGCTGCGCCGCGACGCACGAGCATACGCTCACGCGCGTGGCGGCACAGAAGTCCTATTGCGAGGTACAGGGCAACATCGAGTATTGGGTGTGCGAGGAGTGCGGAAAATACTTCGCGGACGCGGCGGCGACGCAGGAGATCTCGCTCGAAGATACCGTTCTCCCGTACAGCCATCAGGTCGAGTATCACGAGGCGGTCGCCGCGGACGGCGTGTTCTCCTGCGACGGCATCGCCTATTACACCTGCACCGCGTGCGGCAGGTACTTTGCGGACGAGGCGGCAACGCAGGAGATCACGGACGCGGAGATCTTCACGCCCAAGACGTTTGAACTCACCGACGCTTCCATCTCCGATGCGTCCGCTGCGGCGCAGACGGTGCGCGTGTATGCCGTCAACGAGGGCGAAAACATCGATCTCGCCGTCACCGAGCGCAACTTCGTGCTGCGCGTCTTTGTCGGCTGGGAGGGGGCGGCATTCACCGACATTTCGCAGGGCATGGGCGCGCGCGTCAACATCAACATCGACACCGAGGACAACATTGCAAGCGGCAGGTGGATGAGCTTCCGCGTCGGTTGCAACGGACAGGGCGGCTATGCGTACTTCAGCGACACGAAGGAGATCTATTTCTCCTCACTGGAGAACGGCGGCAAACTCACCAACGCACTGCGCGAAAACAGCGGGCTGTACGTCACGCTCGTGCGCAAGGGCGGCACGTTTACCGCATATCTTGAAGACGTCGACGGCAACCTTGTCAAGATCGACGAGTCACAGAGTTTCTCGGACAGCGCGCTCGTCAAGTGCACGCTCGGCGTACATCAGGGGTACTATGCGACGGAGGAGCATCCCGCCGTCTTAAAGGACGGCGTTCTCGTGATCGGCACGACCGATCCTGCGGCGGCAAAGATCTGATCGCCCGAAAGTGCGGCGATCCCGAAATTTTGAGACAAGAGGAAACATTATGCAGCAAGGGATCACAGCAGGCAATCTGCGGGTACAGCTCTTTACGGACGGGATCGTGCGCGTCGAGTGCGCGCGCGGCGGGCAGTTTTTTGACGGGGCGTCGCTCTTCATCCCCGAGAGGAAACAGCTCGCGCTGCGCACCGACGCGGACGTCGTCTCGGACAAGGAGGGAACGGCGGTGCGCTGGGAGGACTACGAACTTGTTCTCCCCGCGCCGCAGGCTTCGCTCGACGGCGTATGCTTAAAGCGGGGCGGCAGGACGATCTATCTCTTCGGCGGCGAAAAGAACAGCGGCGAGCTGCCCCCGCTCGGGCGCGCGCCCGCGGCGTTTCCCGTCGCGGACACGCCGCGCATCCGTCTGCCGGAGGGCGGCTATTCCGCCGCGCGCAAGGGCGAGTACGTCGTCGAGGAAAACGTGCAGGACGTCTATCTTCTCCTGTGCGAAGGAGACGACAAGCGGCTGCGCGCGCTCTATGTGACGCTCACGGGCAGGAGCGCGCTCGTGCGCCTCTCCACGCTCGGCGCGTGGAATTCCAAATACTTTCGCTATGACGAGGCGTCCGCAAAGCAGGTCATTCTCGACTACGAAGCATACGGCATCCCGCTCGACAACATGGTCATCGACACCGACTGGCGCGCGGCATCCGACCGCGGGATCGGCTACGACATCGACACGAAGCTCTTTCCCGACATGGGCGCCTTCTTTGCGTTCGCGCACGAGCACGGCGTGAACATCATGTTCAACGACCACCCCGAACCCGTCGAGGGAGCGCAGAGCGTCTTTTCTCCCGAGGAGATCGCCTTCCGCGAGGAAAAATTGCAGGCGATCATGGCGCTCGGGCTGGATACCTGGTGGTACGACCGCAACTGGTCGACGGCGCTCAAAAGCCCCACAAAGGGGGTACGGCAGGAGACGCTCGGCGCATATCTCTTCTCCGACATTACCGGGCATTTCTACCGGCGGGCGGCGGGGAACGATACCGTCTTTCGCCGTCCCGACATCATGGCGAACATCAACGAGGTCACCAACGGCACCTACGTCGGCATCCGCGACAGCGCCTCTCACCGCTACTCCATACAGTGGACGGGGGACATCGGGAGCGACGCCGCCGCGCTCGCGCAGGAGGTCGACACGCTCCTGCGCGTCTCGGAGAACTGTATTCCCTATGTGAACGCCGACTGCGGCGGGCATACGGGCGATCCCGACCGCGAGATGTATCTGCGCTGGATCGGGTTCGGCACCTTCTCGCCCGTTCTGCGGCCCCACTGTACCAACAACGTACTGCGCTTCCGCGAACCCTGGCTCTATGACGAGGAGACGCTCCGCATCGCGCGCGACTATTTCCGGCTGCGCTATCGGCTGCTCCCCGTGCTCTACACTGCGGCGCACGAAAGTTACGCGTGCGGCGCGCCCATCTGCAGGCGGCTCGGCTGGAATTACCCGCAGGACGAGAGGGCGCTCGCGTGCAGGACGCAGTTCATGCTCGGGAAGGATCTGCTCATCGCGCCCGCGTTCGGTACCGTGCCCGCGCCCGTTCCGGCGTCGTGTTACGTCTCCGACGTATGCGCGGCGTACTATGCGGGCAGCAGACAGGAGGGCGAAGTGCTTGCGCGCACGCGGGAGAAAACGCTCGCGCTCAATCTCGACAATGTCGCGCCCTGCGACGGCGTTCCCGTTCACGATTTCTCGGCGCACTTTGAGACCGATCTGTATTTTGCGGAGGACGTCAAGCTGTTTTTGCGCCTCGACGACGGCGCCGCGGTCTATCTGGACGGCGTCTGCGTGCTGACCGATCCCGGCCCTCATTCCGCAAAGATGCTCCCGCTCGGGCTTGTCACGGGCGCAAGGACGCACCGCCTTGTCATCGACTATGTACAGGGCGGCGGAGAGGCGTGCTGCGAGCTGTACGCTATGCCCGCAGCCGAACGGGGGATCCGGGTCTATCTGCCCGCAGGGAGATGGCTGGATGCCTTCACGGGAACAATGCTTGCGGGCGGGAGCCATGAAAAGACGCCCGCGTTCGGCGAGACGCCGCTCTTTGTGCGTGCGGGCGCGCTCATCCCGCTCGCCTATGACGCAAAGAACACCCGCGAGCAGCGTTGGGACAGACTTGTCTTTGACTTCTATCCCGCGCGGGACGCCTCCGATGAGGGCGTGCTCTACGAGGACGACGGCGAGACGACCGCCTACGAGACGGGCGCGTTCCGCACGACCGCGTACGGGGCGCATTACGAAAACGGGCGCTACGTCGTGCATCTCGACCGCGCGGAGGGCACTTTTGCGGGCAGCCGCGCGTGTGCAAGACGGGAGGTGACGGTGCGCTTCCATTGCCTCGGCGAGCGCGTTCGGCGCGTTCTTCTGGACGGAGAGGAACTGCCCGTTTGTACCGTTCCCGCCGATGCGTCGGCGTTCCCGCTCTCCGCAGAGGGCGGCGCGCGCGACGGAGCGATCGTCGAGGTGACCTTTTCCGCGCAAGCAGACAGGGCGCAAAGTCTGCAATTTGAGATCGACGCTTGACGTCGGTGAAGGAGAATATGCATGGAACAACAGATCTATCTGGGGGCGGCGTACTATCCCGAGCTTTGGCCGTCGGAAGAGGTCGAACGTGACATCGCCCGCATGAAGGAGGCGGGATTGAACGCCGTGCGCATCGGCGAGTTCGCGTGGGGCAAAATGGAGCCGAAAGAGGGGGAATTTGACCTCAGTTGGCTGCAAAAAGTGGTGGATAAACTGT
>CALVWN010000064.1 GCA_944367415.1 uncultured Clostridia bacterium
GATCGGGCGGCCGCGCCTTGCGGGCGGTTGAGGACCTGCGTGAAGGCGACCGAAGTTCTGCCGAAGCTTTTGGGCGTCGGCGCATTCCCGCAGCAGGCAAATGCGCCTGTTTGCGATAAAAGACAGATCATATACGCTTCCGTAGTTAAATGGATATAACAGCCCCCTCCTAAGGGGCCGTTGTGGGTTCGATTCCCGCCGGGAGTACCAAAGCAGCACCCCGCCTTATGCGGGGTGCTGCTTTGGTATTTCACCAGGAGAAAACCTGCCGGGCGGAAATTGACGGAAATAATTCATAAAAGCGCGCGGCGGTTCGCCCCGACGCAGTCGGCACGAGCGGCAACGCCGCGAAGTATTCCCGCCGGGAGTACCACCGTCGCCGCAAGGCAAATTTCGCACAACAGAGACAAAAAAGCGCATCCGCGAGACGCGGATGCGCTTTTTTGGCCGCCTGCAATGATCAACCGGCTGCGATGATCACAGGTACCGTGCGATCTCTTCGGGCGTCGGCAGCGGTTCGATCGCCCCCTTGCCGCGCGTGTTGAGTGCGCCGCAGATGTTTGCGTATCGCAGCGCGCGGTTGAGAAAAGCATCGTCGACGACGCCTTTTTCTGCGTCGAGGCAGGTCAGAAGCCCCGCATGGAATGCATCCCCGGCGCCCGTCGTGTCGACGGGGCGGACGTCGATCGCAGGCACGACGCCCCTCCTGCCCCGAAAGCGCCATTCGCTCCCCGCCGCGCCGCGCGTGATGCATACGAGGCGATCGCGCAGCGTCTCGAGATATTCCTCCCGGAACAGCTCCGCCTCTTCCTCGGAAAACTTGATCACGTCGGCGCGCGCAATGACCTCGCGGTATATCCCGAGCGCCTCCTCCCTGTCGCGGAAGATATCGTCGCGGAAATTGACATCGAAGCTCACGCGCTTGCCCGCCTCATGCGCGCGGTCAAGGAGCCGCGCGGCATACGTCCGCCCCGCCTCCTCGCGAAGCATGAGCGAACCGAGATGCACGATGTCCGCACGTGCGAGCAGTTCCTGCGGAACGTCGGGCAGATAACAGTCCGCCGTGTTCTTTCTGTAAAAGCTGAAGGTGCGCTCCCCGCGCGCGTCGATGCGCACAAAGGCGAGCGTCGTGTTGCGATCGGGATCGCGGCGGATCAGCGTCTCGCACAGCCCGCGGGAAGCGGCAAACGAGCAGAGGCTCTCTCCGATGAGATCGTCGCCGACGCTCCCGACGAATGCGCTCGCGGCGCCGAATCTGGCGGCGGCACACGCGACGTTGAAGGGCGCTCCGCCCGCACGCTGTTCATAGACGGGATGCCCGTCCCGTTCACTCCCGATCATGTCTGCCAGGATCTCTCCGACACATAGGATCATAGGTTCCCTCCCGACCGCTATTTGCGGTAACGAATTGTCATGGTAAGATTGCGCGGGTAATCGCCGAACTTTTCCCCGAACAGGTTGATGCCGCCGATGTGCTTGGCGTCCTCGCGGATGCCGAGGCGGAAACAGATGTGGTCGCGCTTTTCGATCGCAAGGTCGGCGAGCCGCACGCCCGAGATCATGACATCCTCCACATAGGAGCCTTCTCGGTCGACCTTCCAGCGCTTGTAATCGCCGAACTGCGTGGAATCGAGCGGCCACCACGCAGGCGTGCAGATCCCTCTTCGGCCGCCGTAATCGCCCGGATACACCCAGGTGCCGATCTCCTTTCCGTTGATCCACACCGTGATGTCGGAGGGATACTCCATGCGATACCCGGGCGCCTCCGCGCACGCCTCGAAGGCAAATTCGATGCTCTCGATCTCGCGGTAGACGATCTCCTTGGGGAATTTGTACTCCACATACCCCTGACGGAACCACAGCAGCTGCGCGCGGAAGCGCTCCACGCAATAGAAAGAGGCGATATGGTCGTCCCGCCCGACGTAGTTCTCCTCGGTGAGCAACCCGCAGGGAGGAGAGCTGATATAAAAGTCCGTATATCCGCCGATGGGCATATCCACCGTATAGGTATCCAGCTCGGAGGCACCGCGCGCGCCGAGCAGATCGATCTGCAGCGTCTCGTTGACGATGGAACAGAGTTTCATCGATCCGTGTCTGCCCGACTGATACTCGGACATCACGAACCCCGCCTCTTCCAAGACCTTGATATTGACGGAGGCGGCCGACTTGGAGATATTCAGCGAGAATGCGATCTCGTTGACGCTCATGCTGCGTTCGGAAAGCAGCTTGAGGATGGATGTGCGCAGCGGCGATGCGAGTGCCGTTGCGATCTTGTTCAGCCGCGCGTCATCGCTGACGTCGACATTCAGCACTTTATCCATTTCCGCACTCCTCCGGACGGGACAGACGGATGCGCACGGACGCCCTGCCGTCCGCGCCGAATGCGATCGCGTCGCGCTCGCCGTTGTAGACGAGCATACTCATCGCCCGCTCCCCTTCGCCGAAGAAAAACTCCGCGCTGCAGCGATCGAGCAAAATGTCGAGCACGAGCACGTCCCGGCTGCCGAGATCGACGGTGCGGACGCCCTCGCGCTCGCGCGCATGACCCCGGATGCGCTGTTCGGTGCGCGTGCGGTCGAGCGTGAAGCGGCCGCTCCCGCGGTCGTATTCCGCCAGAAGATAGCGCTCCCCGTCCGAAAACAGTTTGAGACAGAAGGTACGGCACGCCGAGACGTCCGCGCGGATCTGCAGCCGCAGGCATCTGCCCGCGATCGTGTCGAAGGAACGCTCTCCGCACACCTCGCCCTCCGCCGTGACCGTGCGGGTGCAATACCGCGCAAGCTCGGCGACGGGGCGCTGCATGAACCTGCCATTCTCCACCCAAATCTCGCGCGGGAAGGTACACATTCCCTGCCATCCGTGCCCGAGTTCGTGCGTCACCCACGTCCGATCCCACATATTCATCCATGCGATCATGACGGTGCGCCCGTCCGGCGTCTTTGTCAGCTGCGTCGCATAGAAGTCCGTCCCGCCGTCCACTTCGTCGAACGGCCCTCCCGTAAACGCCCCCGTCTGCGGACAAAATCTGCCGATCGAGCAGACGACCGAACTCCGGTTGGCAAAGCGCAGGCCGTCCTGCGGATAATCGACGGGCGAGAGCAGCAGAAGATCGTGCTCGCCGAGCGAGGCAAAGTTGGGGCACTCATAGCAGTATCCGCTGTTTGTGCGCTGCAAAAAGATCCCGAGGTACTCCCAATGCCGCAGGTCGCGGGAGCGATAGGTCAGCACCGTCGGCACGCCGTATTGCAACGTGCCGAGAATGCAGTAGTAAAATTCCCCCTGCCGCCAGACGAAGGGATCGCGCAGGTCGCGGCGGTCGACGCCCGCAGGCGCGCTGTCCGCCGTGATCACGGGGTTTGCCGCGTCCTTTTCAAAGTCGATCGCATCCGCGGAAAATGCAAGGTTCTGCGTCTGGTCGCGCGGATCTCCCGCGCGGTTGCCCGTATAGATGAGCGCCAGCTTCTCCCCCGTATCCACCGCGCCGCCCGACCAGCAGCCGTCTCTGTCATACGGCATATCGGGCGCGAGCGCGACGGGGAGATGCTCCCATGTGACCAGATCGCGGCTCACGGCGTGACCCCAATACATCACGCCGTTGTTGCTTGCATAGGGATGAGCCTGATAGAACAGATGGTACTGTCCGCGGAAACAGATGAACCCGTTGGGATCGTTCATCCATCCGCAAGGCGGGCAGAAGTGATAGCGCGGTCTGTAGAGATCGTTCACGCGCGCGCTGCCCGCCCGTACGGCGGCACGCGCCGCCTCAAGAAGGTTGCTGTCCGACATACTTCCTCCGACGCGCCCTTCGTACACGGTCGGCGCGTTCCCCTACACTATATCAAACTTTTGCGGCGAAAGCAATGCCTTCGCCGCAATATTCCTGTTAAAATTTTGCGAACATCGCCGCCACGAGCGGATCTTCCATGAGCAGGGAGACAGGATCGACCGCCTCCGGCTCCTCATAGGTGACGCTCTCCTCTTCGACGAGATCGGTTCCGTGGAACACGCCCTCGACCACTCTGCCGTCCGCGTAGTACATTGTTCCCTCGCCCCAGATCCAGCCGTTGTTCTCGGTTGCGGAGAAGGTACCGACGAATTTGAGCCATTCGGCGCCGTTTTCAAAGTAATACGTCCCGTCGGTATCGTTGCGGATGCCGTTCGACCATTCGCCGACATAGACGCCGCCCGATTCCGCATAGTACATCAGCCCCCAGCCGTCCATCAGGTTGTTGAGCATCCGCCCCGCATAGATGTTGTAGGTGAGGTAGTCGCCGCGCACCGAGAAGTTGGCGTCGTAAAATACCTTGCAGCCGAACCCCTGCGGCGCTCCGCCCCGCCATGCGCCCCAGTAAATGTCTCCGACGGGCCAGGTCATCCAGCCGAACCCGGACATATTGTCCTCCGTCCAGTCGCCCTCATAGGTGCAGCCCGAATCGGCGAAGATCATCTTTCCGACGCCGATTTTCTGCCCCTCTTCGAACTGACCCCAATACTGGTCGCCGTTGGCATAGATGATATAGCCGAGACCGTCAAACTTGGTATCCTTGAACTCCCCGCGGTACTCGACGAAATCGGCACCGCGGTAGTTCCCGTACCCCTGCAACAGCCCGTCGGTGAACTCGCCCTCCCAGACGTTTCCGTTGACGTCCGTCAGCGTTCCTTCCCCGTTCGGCTTTCCGTCCGCGATCTCGCCCGTATAGACACTTCCGTCCTCCAGCGTGATCGACTGATCTTCCTCCGCAGGCTGCTGCTCGCCGCAGGCCGCAAACGCGCAAAGCCCCATTGCCATGACCGCAGCCATGCCGATCGCTACAAATTTCTTCATGTCAGACTCCTTTCATGGTTCATGCGCCCGCGCTGTCGGAAAACGCCTCGTATCCCGAGAGCAGCGTATAGGCAAAGGTGCCGTCGATCGCGCCCGTGCGCGTCGTTCCCGCAAACGTGCCGGTCAGATACCCGACGGGCGCGCCCGCGCTTTCAAAGTACCACACGGCGGCGCCGCTCACCGTTCCGTCCGTAAACTGACCGTAGCACGCGGCGACCGTCCAGCTCTCATTCAGTCCGAACGCCTTGCCCGTGAGCTGCGATGACGCATATGTCATAAGCCCCGTGCCCGTCAGCGTGCAGGTCGCCCCGTCGGCCGCCGTCGCCTGCAGGCCGCCCTCGTAGACGTCACCGTTCTCAAAGACGAATTTCCCGCTGCCCGCGACAGACGTGTCGATATCGTTGGTGTTCAGAAATTTCCCCGTGTACTGCATCAGCCCGCTTGTCTTGAGCGGCCAATACTTGGTGCCGTACACTGCCTGGCTGTTCTCAAACGTCCCCACAAAATAGACGTCGTCGCCGAGATTTTTGTTCCAGCTGAACGTGCCCTCTCCGGAGAACGTGCAGCCGTCCAGCGCGCCGAACGCGGTCATTTCGCCCTCGTACCAGCAGCCGTTGCCGTAGTCGTAATATCCATTTCCGACCTTGGTCGTGTCGATATTGTTGAGATCGATCATGTACCCTTCGTACCAGATGAGCCCGTCCGGCTTGGTGGTCGTCGTCTTGCCGTAGTATGCCTTGTCCGCCTTGAAGGTGCCGACAAACTTCCAGGCGCTGTCGAGATTTCCGTCCGTACTCCAGGTGAACATCCCTTCGCCCTCGCGCAGACCGTTCGTGTAGCCGCCCTCGTAGTACATTCCGCTCGCAAAGGTATATCTGCCTTCGCCGTCGTAATTCCAATTGGAGAAGGTGCCCTCGTAGTGATCGGTCTTGGTGATGTTCTCCGGTTCCGCATAGAACCACTTGACGCCGCTGACCGGCGCCCCGTTGGAGAACGTGCCCGTCAGATCGGAGCCGGGCCATGTGAACAGCCCTTCGCCGTCATACAGGAAGGTCTCGAGCGCGCCGGAGGAGAACAGCTCTCCCGTATAGGTGCATTTGGAGTCGGAGAAATACACATAGCCCTCGCCCCGCTGCGTCGTGTCGATGTCGTTGAGGTCGTTCATGTACCCTTCGTACCAGATGAGCCCGTCCGGCTTGGTGGTCGTTGTCTTGCCGTAGTATGCCTTATTCTCCTTGAAGGTGCCGACAAACTTCCAGGCGCTGTCGAGATTTCCGTCCGTGCTCCAGGTGAACATCCCTTCGCCCTCGCGCATGCCGCCCTTATAGCCGCCCTCGTAGTACATTCCGCTCGCAAAGGTGTATCTGCCCTCGCCCTCGTAGACGCCCGCCGACCAGCCGCCGCTGTAGACGTCGCCGCTTACATACGTCATGACGCCTTCGCCGTCCGGCTGCCCGTTTGTCATCGCGCCCGTGTAGACGTCCTCGCCCACCTTGTAATTGACTGCCTGTCCCGTAAAGGTCGCATCCTGCTCCCCGCATTCACATACGCCGCCGACAAAGTTGTGCGTATGTTCGGGCTCCTCCGTTCCGGGTTCTTCCGTTCCGGGTTCTTCCGTACCGGGTTCCTCCGTTCCGGGTTCTTCTGTGCCGGGTTCTTCCGTACCGGGTTCGTCGGTGCCGCTAGGCGTCTTTCCCGTGTCGGCGGGATCCGTGCAGGCGGTCAGCCCGAGCAAAGCCGCCATGCAGCATCCGAGCAATCCCGCCAAAAGCCAATTCTTTTTCATCGTGTTTCCTCCTTATCGTGCGTTTATTGCAAGGAGCGCAAGAGCGCTTCCTTGATCGCCGTACCCCAAAGATCGTATCCTGCCGCCGTCAGGTGCAGTCTGTCCACAAAGTACCCCGGCTGAAGATAGCCGTACCCTTCCTCATAGTTTGCCGACACCGTATCGCCGTACAGGACGGAAAATACGTCGAGATAGGTATATCCGCCCGCTTCGGCGTATGCCTTCATGGCGTCGTTGATCGCGATCTCGTCTTTTGCGAAGCCGCTCTCATAGTCGAACACGCCCACGATCCCGGAGACGTAATACAGCTTTGCGCCCGGGTATTTGACGGCAAGGGCGTCCATGAGCGCCTTGGTCTCTGCGATCGCCGCATCGACGTCATCGCCGACGCGGATGTCGTTCCCGCCCACATGGACGAGCAGGTACTCCGGTTCGCCGAGGATCAGCTCATCCAGCTTGGCGCTCCACCAGTCGGAAGTCGTGCCGCCGATGGCAATGTTCACGACGTCAAACTCATCCGCGAACAGCCGCTCCGCCTGCGAGAACATCTCGCGGCTGAACTGCGAATCGCCGATCATGAGCAGTTTATCCTGCATATCGGTAGTGCCGTACTGCTGCATATAGCCGTCAAAGAGGGCGGAATAGGTGTCCGTATAGGAAAGTTCCTCCGTTCCGCGCCATGCCTCCAGGAGCATCTCCTCCGACCACTCCGCCGTATACGGCCCGACGCGGATCATGCCGTTCCACGTTCCCCGGATGTAGCCCGTGGGGGTGCCTGCCGCATCCGAGAAGTACATGACGCCGTTTCCGTACATCCAGCTGTAATCGATCGCGTCGAAAGAGCCGACAAAGCAATAGATCTTATCTGCGGCAGAACCGCCCGCGCTCGCGCCCGAGAATGTCGTGTTGAAGAAACTCTGCATTCCCTCGCCGTAGCGCAGCCATTGCCCGTCCTGCGTGTAATAGACGTCGCCTTCGTACCAGCTGCCGTCGTCGAATACGATCTTGCCCCTTCCCTGCTGGTCGCGTTTCACCTCGGGGAATCCGCTCATCTCGCCTTCAAACCAGTAGATCCCCGATCCCGTTCCCTGCTGGTTGAACGTCACCTTTCCGCTGCAGCCCACGGGGCTTCCGTCCTTGAACTCCCCTTCGTACAGCCAGCCGTACGCCTTGACGCTCCCGTCCTCGTTGTACGTGTTCCAATCGAACGTTCCCTCGCCGTCAAACTGCCATGCCTCGTTGAATTCGCCCGTGTAGCTCATCGTGTTCGCATAGGTGTACGTCCCCGATACGGGCACGCCGTTTTCAAACGTTCCCTCCAGCTTGTCGCCGAGACTCCGCCATTCGAAGGTTCCCTCGCCCGAATACACGCCGTTCTCGAAGTTGCCCGTGTAGACGCAGTCGGTCTGCACCCACTCCATGACCCCTTCGCCCGACGGCTGTCCGTCCACGAGCGTTCCGGTGTACTTCCTCTCCTCATCCAGCATCAGATCCGTCACCTGTTCCGTGGTCGGCTGATCGGCTCCGCCCGGATCGTCCGGATCGGTCGTATCGTCCGGATCGGCGGCCGGTTCCTGACACCCCGCCAGCGCCGCCGCCATGCACGCCGCCGCTGCCGCAAGCAAAAACACCTTCCATCCCGTCTTTTTCATCTTTTTTCCTCCTTTTTCCGATCTCATCCTTACCGTGTTATCACGAAGACGCTCACGCTCATGGCGGGTGCGATCACATCGGACAGAACGCTGTCCTCCATGCGCAGCTCCTCGCCGCTCGAATCATAGAAATCCGCAGTCAGCGTATGACGTTCGATCGATTTTGCGCCTTCGAGCGCAGAACAGTTGATACGCACGTCATATTCGGACGGATTGACGACGGCGACGGAAATGGTCTTGCCGTCCGCAGAGATCGTCGCCGAGACGTCCAGATTGAGCTGCTTGTCCACGCGCACCGCGCTCGTCAGGACGTGATCCTGCATATATTTGCGGTACATCATGAGGACATATCCCGACGCCTGCATCTGCGCCGCGGTGTCCGTCGTGGTGATGCAGCCCTGCGTCGCATTGACCGTACTCGAATAGAACGCCATCCCGACGACGTCGGCATTGTCGATAAAACTGTTCAGCGTCGCCGCGATCCCCATGCCGTCTTTTAAGCGGGATGCCGAGATCGCCTCGTTGTAGGCGTACTCCGTGAAGGCGATCATGACGTCGCCGCACGCGGGATACTTGGCAATGAGGGCACGATGGGCGTCGATGCGCGCCTCGATCCCCTCCTTCATGTTCTTGATATGTTCCGCAACGTCCGTCTCCGACCGCGTTCCGTAGAAGTGTTCCGCCGAATAGTCGATGTAGTCGGAGCAGGCGGAGAACATCGCGTCGTTCCAGTCGGACGCGTTGTTTCCCACGGCGACCAGCTGAATGGACGGGTCGACCGCGCGCATCGCCGCGGAAAAGGTGTTGTGCCGCTCGGTATATTCCTGCACGGGGACGTGCCCGAGCTGCCAGTCGCCGAACATCTCGTTTCCGACACCCCAATACGCTATGTCGTACGGTTCGGAATGGCCGTTCTGCGCGCGGACGGCGCCCCACTGCGTCGATGCGTCGCCGTTGCAATACTCCACGAGATCGGCGGCGTCCTGAACGGAGCCAAGTCCGTCGTTCACCATCATCAGCGCGTCTGCGCCGAGATAGTCGCACATGGCGAGAAATTCATCCACGCCGAAATCGTTCGGCTCGATCCCGCCGTAAAAGCCGAGATAGCTGAGATTTGCGATATCCGAGACGAGCTGCTCCGTTTCGTTGGCGAAGCTGCTCTCCAGTCCCATGTAGTGCAGATTTCTGCGCGAAGGCCGTTTGTCGCGGTCGCCGATCCCGTCCTTCCAGTCGTAGCCGGAGAGGAAATTCCCGCCCGGCCAGCGGTAGATGGGGCTGTCCAATTGCTTGAGAAGCTCGAGCGTATCCTTCCGCATCCCCATGTAATTGTCCTCCGGCATCATGGAGAGCGAATCGAAGCGCGCGCTCCCCGAGAGCACGGTCAGCGTGAAGCTGACGTCCTCGCTCTCCTGCTGCCATGTGAGCGAGAACGGGTATTTCGTCCAATCTCCCGCCGCGACGGCGATCTCCGTCTGCACCTGCGCGCCGCCCGCCTCCAGGCTGACCTGCACGCGCGTCGCCTCCGACGCCTTGGCATAGAAATATCCGTCATACCCCTTTGCCTGCAGCGCGATCCCGTCCTGCGAGATGGAGCCGCCCGCCGCGATCACCGCCGCATATCCGTTGCTGTAAGTGTCCTCCGCGTCGCTCGACACGTCGCCCTCCGAAGTCCACGGAGACAGCCCCTTTTCGCCGATCTCATAGTAAAACTTTCTGTCGAGCACGATCTCCGACCAGATGCCGTTGTAGATGCACGTCTCGATATGTTCAATGAACTGCCCGTAGAGGAAGGGCGAGATCTCCTCGCCTGCGGCGGTGCCGAGATTCATGTCGGTGGTACGGTCGTACCCCTCCTCGTCCTGCGGCGGCTGCGAGGGCGTGCACGCCGCGCACGAGAGCGCGAGAAGGGCGCAGATGCAGCTCAACAATACGCTATGCTTTTTCAATGTCTGTTTCCTCCGGTCTCTGATAATGAAAGACGCCGCGGATCTGGTCGATGGGCAGTTTGGGGATGCGGTCGATCGTAAGCAGTCCGTTGGTCTCCTGCTGCACGTCGGTGAACTGCGTATAGCAGATTCCGGAAAGATATCCGATCGCGTGCAGGGCGTCGACCAGGCCGCTCACCCGCGACTTGTATTCCGCCGTCCCGTTTGCCTTGCAGCCGTACCCCCATCCCCCGTCGTGCATGAGCGCGACGCCGCCGAACTCCGAGATCATGACGGGCTGCCCGGCATAGGAATAGTTGTCTGCGAAACTGCGCCCCCAGGTGTTCTGATTGACGACCTTGTCGCGCACGACGTATTGCTTGTCGGTGTACTCGCGGTACAGCCGCTCGGCGTTCTGCTCATACTCATGCAGCGTGAGAAGATCGCCGTCCAGCTGATGCCAGCCGTCGTTGATGACGATGAGGCGCGTCGGATCGCAGGCGCGGACGGCATCCTTCACCGATTCGACGAACTGCTGGCAATCCCTGTCGCTCTTGACGGTCGGGATGCCCCACGACTCGTTGAAGATCACCCATGCGAGGATGCAGGGATGCACTTTGAGCTGCCGTATGATCGAGAGGCAGTCGCTCGTAAACTCCCGCTTCATTTCCTCGCTGTATTCGTAGGCGCTCGGGATCTCGCCCCAGACGTACATCCCGCACTTGTCGCAGAGGTAGTAGAATACCGCGCTCTCCACCTTCTGGTGCATCCGGATCCCGTTGAAGCCCATCTCCCGGATGAGCCGGATGTCGCGCTCCAGCGCCGCCTCGTTGGGCGCGGTGAGCATGGTCTTGTCCCAATATCCCTGCACGAGGATCATATTCAGATACTCGCGCTTGCCGTTGAGATACACCCCGCGCTCGTCGGCGGAGATCTCGCGGAACGCAAAATAGGTATGGACGAGATCGTCCTCTTCTCCGAAAATGCGCACGTCCGCGTCGTACAGGGCGGGCTGTTCGCTGCTCCAGAGGAGCGGCTCCTTAATGGTCAGCTCGCCCGAGAATTTGTCGCCGGAAACGGGAACGTCGCACACCGCGAGCGTCTTGCCCTCCCGCAGAACGGTCACCCGCGCGCGTTCGCCGCCTGCGGCGCTCCCCGCAAAGCGGACGGCGCCGTCGTTGGAGGGAGAAAATTCCACGCGCTCCAGCGGGTTCGTGCCGCAGTATTCCAGCCAGACGGGTTTCCAGATGCCCGTCGTCTGCACATACCAGCAGTCGTGGCTCTCCTTGCTGCTGCGCTGTTTTCCGCGCAGCTGCGCGCGGCAGAAGTTATCCAACACCTTGACGCGCAGCACGTTTTCCCCGACGCGCACGAGGCGGGTGACGTCGAAACAGAACGCGGTGTATCCGCCGCGGTGTTCCCCCGCGAGGCTGCCGTTGACATAGACATAGCAGTGATAATCCACGCCCTCGAAGCGCAGCAGCACCCTTCCCGCGTGCCGTTTGCAGGGGAACGTCCGCTCGTACCACACGCACTCGTGCATGGTCTGATCGCCGATCCCGCTCGCTTCGCACTCGTACGAATAGGGCACGACGATCTTCTTGTCAAAGACGGGCTGCGCATCTGCGGGCGAGAAGGAGAACTCCCATTCGCCCGTCAAAAACACATAGTCATCCCTCCGAAAGGCAGGATCGGGACACATTGCACCATAATTTTCCATATTCAAGATCACCCCTTGATCCCTCCGACGGAAATGCCGCGGATGAAGTATTTCTGTCCCAGCAGGAACACGGCCAGGACGGGAAGCGCACTGACGATCGCGCCCGCCATCAGCTTGCCGTACTGATGGGAATAGCGTTCGATAAAGGTGGAAAGCCCCGCCGCGAGCGTGCGCGTCTCCGGGCGGTTCGTGACCATGAGCGGCCACATATAGTCGTTCCAGTTCCCCTGGAAGGAGAACAGCGCGAGCGTCACGAGCGCAGGCAGGCAGAGCGGCAGCACGATGCTGTAATAGATCCGCAGCTTGCCCGCCCCGTCGATCCTCGCCGCGTCGTCATATTCCTTGGGGACGCCGAGCATGAACTGCCGCAGCATAAACACGCCGAACACGCCGGACAGCCCGGGGAGCACCATCGCGAACATATTGTCGATGAGCCCGAGATGGAAGATGATGAAGTAGTTGGGGATCATGTTGATGACGCCGGGCACCATCATGGAGGACATACAGATCCAGAACAGGATCTCCCTTCCGCGGAAGCGCAGGCGGGAAAAGCCGAACGCCGCGAGCGAGGTGATGAGCAGATAGAGCACGACGTACGTCACGCTGATCTTGACGCTGTTGAAGAACCATTGCAGGATGGGCGTATACGGATTGGCGAATACGTCTACATAATTTTGGATCGTCCAGCGCCGCGGAAAGAACTGCGTGATGGTCAGAAAGACGTCCTCTTCCACCTTGAAGGAGGTGGAAAGTCCCCACAGCATGGGCAGAAAGAAGATGACAAAGACAATGGCGAGCGCGCAATAGATCACGACTGCGTTCACCGTCCTTCTGCGCAGACGGAGCGCCCCGGAAGAGCGGGCGGCATGAAGGGTCTTCATAGCTCATCCCCCTTCGTCTGGAGACGGTAAGACGTGATCGTGAACGCGACCATGATGATCGCGAGCAGCAGCGACATCGCGCACGCTCTGCCGAATTTGCTTCCGCCGAATGCCGTGTTGTAGATCTCCATCATGGCGACCGTCGTCGAGGAATCCGGCCCTCCCGCCGTGAGGATCTCCGGCTGACCGAATACATTGAAGCTGGAGAGCGTCGTCATCATCAGCACATAGATCATGGTGTGGCGCATACACGGGATGGTGATCGAGATGAGCGAACGCCACGGGCCTGCGCCGTCCAGCGCCGCCGCCTCGAGACAGTCCTTGGGAACATTGGAAAGGCCCGCAAGATAGAGCACCATGTTCCCGCCGATCCCCCACCAGCTCGAGAGGATGAAGAGGGAGATCCAGGCATAGGGCTGCTGGGTGAGCCAGGGAATGTTTTGCCCGAACAGATTGTTCAGGATCCCCGCGTTGGTATCGAACATGAAATACCAGATGATGCAGACGGTCGCGACGGACAGGATGGACGGGAAATAAAACGCGCCCATGAAAAAGTTGCCCGCGCGCTTGCACTTGTGGATGAGCAGTGCGACCGCAAAGGGAAGAATGATGAGCAGCGGCGTCTCGATCGCGACGAAGAGCAGCGTGTGCAGGATCGCCTCCCAGAACTCTTTGGCGATCTGCCCCGTGCCGAGCGCGCCGAAGAGCAGCTTGAAGTTCTGCAGTCCGATCCACTCGATCTCGTTTGCGCCGTCCCATTGGCAGAAAGCGAGCGTCAGGCAGAGCACGAGCGGGATGAGCGCAAACGCAATGAAAAAGACAAGATACGGCACGACGAACAGGAAGGACGACACCTCGTCCAGCGCTTTCGTCCGGTGCTTTTCAGACATGGAGGCCTTCATATCCCCTCCTCAATATTCGTTGTCGATGACCCAGTTGGAAAAACTGCGCACGGCGTTGTCGAGCGCCTCCTTTGCGGTGTACTTTCCGGAGATCGCGTTGGAGACGGCGACGCCCATGTAGTTGTAGCCTTCATAGAAATATTTGTAATCCGTCTCGCCGAGGCGCGCTTTGAGCGCCGTCTCCGTGAACGGCTGCAGCGCGTCGATCGCAAGATACTCCTCGCTCTCGAGCGTGGGAAGATAGGCGGGAACCTGCCCCGCATATGCCCATTCGATGGAGTTGACCTGAAGATACTGAATGAAGGTGTAGCACGCCTCCTTCACGCGTTCGCTCGTGACCGTGTTTTTCATCAGCGTGAGCTGATGCGATCCGGAAAACGACACGCCGTTCTCCCCCGTCGCTCCGGGCATGGGCGCGACGCCGATCTTGGAAGTATCCCAATTTTCGATGAGTCCGAAGGTATTGAGCAGCCACGGCCCGTCAAAGTAAAACACGGAGCGATCCGCCATGAACAGCGTATAATCCCCGCCCGCGCCGACGTTTTCGGGCGAGACCTTCTGCGTGTAGACGAGGTCGGTCAGGAACTGCAGCGCGTCGATCCCCTCCTGGGAATTGTAGACGGCCTTGTTCTCATCGTCGAGAATGGAGCCGCCGTTCTGCAGCAGGATACTCGCAAAAATATCCTTGGTGATGGAATACATACTTGGCACCGCAAACCCGTAGACGCCCGCGTCGAGATCTGTCTTGGCGACGCAGACTTCCACAAATTCCTCCCACGTCTCGGGAAGTTCCTCTTCGGAGATGAGATCTTTGTTGTAGAACATCGCCGTCGGGTGAACGTCGAGCGGGAAGCTGTAGCGCGTTCCGTCGATGACGCCCGCGTTCCATGCCGCGGCGATATAGTCGCTCTCCGACACGCCGAGATAGTCGGGAAGATCGTCGATCGGAAGGAGCAGCTCCTGATCGACGACGCCCGCAAGACGCTGGTTGCTCATGGCGACGATATGCGGCGCCGTGTTCAGATTGCTCTTGGTCGTCGTGAGCTTGGTGAAGAGCGTGTCCCAGTCCATTTTGTCGGTAACGATCCTGATCTCGCCCGCGTACTCCTCGTTGAAATCGGAGACGATGCGATCCATCAAGTCGCCGTCCATCCCCGTAAATCCGTTCCAGAAGCGAAGCGTGATCTCGCCCTCCTCCTCCTGATTGGGGTCGACCGGGCCGTTGTTGCACGCCGAGAACGCGATGCAGGGCGCAAGCAGCGCTGCCGACAAGATCATGCTGACAATTTTTTTCATCATTGATACCTCCTCCGCAATCGGAACAATGCCCCGATCTTCTTTGTAATTTCATCATATCATACAAAAATATGTGAAATCAATACATAAATATAAAACATTTATCATCATTTGGTTCATCATTTGGCGAACTAAATGGAGTATCGTTCACCGAGGCGGCGCATTTTTCCCAAAAAAAGCGGGCTGCCCCACCGAGGGACAGCCCGCCGCAGGCATCAAAGATGCGCCTTCAGCTGAGGCGATAGACGGTCAGCGAGACCGCACTGTACACATAGTTCCCGCCCGTTCCGACAACGGTGAGGACGGACGGCGCGTTCGTCACCTGCACGGGAACGGAAAAGGCGACCGTAGCCGTGTCCGAATTTGTCTGGAAAGTGTGCTGCACGACGGAGCCTTCCACGGGCGAGCCGTCCTGCTGCAGCTCCAGAAGGATGCTGAGCGGAAAGTTCACGCCGGAAGCGGGCGCGAGATTGCCGTGAAATGCCACGGCATAATTCCCCGCCCTATTCAACGTCACGTCGGTGCCGCCCGCCGTATGCGTGATCGCCGTTCCGGACGTCGCGCCGTTCACGTCGAACGCGAGCGCGTTCCCCGACGTTCCCGGAGCGGAAGGAACGGAATAGGTGTTGAGAAACTGCGTCGCAGACGGCGTCGGGCCGGGCGCGTCATCGGTGCTGACGACCTTCTCCGTGCAGGTGCAGCTGCGCCCGCAGCGAATACAGCCGCAGGTGCATACACGATCGTATCTCGTCATGTTTTCCTCCGTAAATGCGCAGATGCGCACGGGCAGACGATGTGCCCGTATTTCATCCTATGCGCCGCGCCGAAAAAGCGTGAAAAAAAGCCCGCATTGCCTGCGGGCCTGTTATGACGGACACGTCTATGCTTTTTTGGTCACGATCCTTGCCCGGACGGGATACACACTGTCGGGCGTGACGATGATCTCGCCGATCTCGTCGGCGGTCACGCTTCCTTTGCGCACGTTCTTGACGGAATCGATCTTTCCGCGGACGGTCGCGCGGACGTCGCTGTATTCAAAGGCGAGATCGCAGTTCTCCATCGTACAGTCGATGAGGCGGAGGCGCCTGCAATAGCACAGCGGCTGCGTTCCCTTGATATGGCAGCGCACAAGGGTCAGCCCGTCCGAATACCAGCCGAGGTACTCGCCATCCACCTCGCTGTCCGTGACGGTGACGTTTTTCGCGTGCCAGAAGGCGTCCTTCGTGTGCAGTTCGGAACGGGCGATCGTCACGTTTTCGGTGTACTGAAAGGAATACTTCCCCGTAAAATGCAGCCCCTCCGCGCGGATGTTCTTCCCCTACAGAAAGGCATATTCCGAAAGGAGATCGGTGTTATTCAGCTGCACGTCGCGGCTCTTCCAGCCGAACTCGGGCGAGTCGATGTGCGTGCCGTCGATGCGCACGCCGCGGCACGCGCGCACCGCCTTGATGCCGCGCAGCGTACAGCGTTCAATGACGACGTCGCGGTCATACCAGAGCGCGGCACGGCAGTTCTGCGTCATTTCACAGCGTTCAAGGCGCGCACCGCGGACATGCCATAAGGGATATCTGAGATCAAAAAGCAGTCCCGCGCGAGGATTTCAGCGCTTTCTTTGAGGGCGGACTCGCCGTCTTCGGCGCCCTCAAAGCGGCAGTTTTGCAAAGTCAGGCCGCGGGAGGCGTAGAGCGCGCGCTCCTTCCCGAACCGCATGTTTTCCAGAGTGTTCATCGTAATCATTCCATTTGTTTTTGCATGATTATATCATACCGTCCGCACAATGTCCAATACCTGTTTTTTATCGTACATCATGCGCAGAAAGCATAAAAGGGAGACCCCTGTAAGGGTCCCCCTTTTGCATTGTCTGCCGTGATCAGAAATCGACTTCGGTATCGTAGTAGCAGCACTTGAGCAGTTTTTCCATCTCCTCGACGGAAGGTTTGCGGGGATTGGAGCCCGTGCATGCGTCGCCGATGGCATTGACGGCGATGTCGTGCAGTCTTTCCAGGAAGACGTTTTCGGGAACAAAACCCTGCTCGCAGGGATAGCTGTCAGCGCCGTAGTTCTTGATGCAGTGCGGGATATTCAGGTCGTCGTTCATCTTTCTGAGATAGTTGATGAGCGCGCGAACCTTTTCGGAATCGCTTGCACTCTTGTTGCAGATGCCCATATAATCGGCGATCTGGCCATAGCGCTTGCGGGCCGTAAGGTTCTTCGCGTTGAAAGCGATGACCTTGGGCAGGTACATGGCGTTTGCAGCACCGTGAATGATGTGCGCGCCGTAGTCAGCGAACGCCGCGCCCGTCTTGTGCGCCATCGAGTGGACGATGCCCAGGAGCGCGTTGGAGAACGCCATGCCGGCAAGGCACTGTGCGTCGTGCATTGCATCGCGCTTTT
>CALVWN010000065.1 GCA_944367415.1 uncultured Clostridia bacterium
AAAACCTCGGAAAACATATCGTTTTCCGAGGTTTTTGGCGTGGACAGCATTTTTATCCACTAAAGATGGCGCAGAGAAGAGGATTCGAACCTCCGGACGAGTCACCCCCGTCACACGATTTCCAATCGTGCTCCTTAAACCACTCAGAAATCTCTGCATCGGACGAAAGCTATTTTACAACAAATGCGGCAAAAAAGCAACTGCTTTTCGGGTGCTTTCGTCACTTTTCCGTTCGTGGCAATAAAAAAATTTTTTAACAGTCGATCTTGCGCTCCCGTGCGAACGCGTCCGCCTCGCTGCGGACGGGAATGGAGCACTGCGCGCCCCGTCTTGTCACGGTGAGGGCGGACGCCGTGCTCGCAAAGCGCATCGCGCGCTCCACGTCTGCACCCTCCGCGAGCCGCGTGACGAGCGCGCCCACATAGGTATCCCCTGCCGCCGTCGTATCGACCGCCTCGACATGGACGGCGTCCGTGCGATACCACTTCCCCTCGCTCAGGCAGACGGAGCCCTCCGTGCCCAGTGTGACGAGCACGTTGCGGATGCCGAGCGCGGTCAGTTTTTGCGCACAGCGGCGGATGCTGTCCTCGTCCCCGGGGAAAATGCCCGTGTAGAACGCCGCCTCCGTCTGATTGGGCGTGAACCAGTCGCACGCCGCAAGCGCCGCCGCGTCCAGCGCCGCCGCGGGCGCGGGATTGAGCACGGTGGTCATGCCCTTCTTTTTTGCCGTCTGCAGCGCATAGGCGACGGTGTCCGTCGGGATCTCGAGCTGCACCAGGAGAAAATCCCCCGCCTTCGCGCCTGCGAGCGCCTCGTCGACGAGCGCACGGTCGGGGCGCGCATTGGCGCCCGCGTCGAGGATGATGCGGTTGTCTCCGCCGGAAACGACGATGACGGCGATGCCGCTCGAGACGTCCTCCTCATAGCGGACAAACCCGGTATGCACGCCGTATTCGCGCAGAGCGTCCGAAAGCTCTCCGCCGAAGGCGTTCCCGATGCAGCCGACCATGTACGCCTCGCCCCCGAGTTTTGCGGCGGCGACCGCCTGGTTGGCGCCCTTTCCGCCCGAGTTGGTCATGAACCCCTCGCCCGAGATGGTCTCGCCCGCCTCGGGAATGCGCGGCGCACGGATGGTGAGATCCATGTTGAGACTTCCGACAATGTAGATCGCCATATACTTTCCCCCTTCTATCCTGTGCATCCAAAGCATACCACATTCGCCCGCGCCCGTCAAGACGTCGGGGGGAATTTTCATCTTTACGAAATCTCTTGACAAACGCAGCACGATCGTCTATGATGTTCTTATCTGCGATCGGGAGGAATTTTATGAATCGTCGGAACATTTCCATGCTGATATGCGCGGCGTTCGCGGCAGCAGCGCTGCTCCCCCTTGCCGCCTGCGGCGATCCGTCGAACGACGAGCTTGCGCGCCTGAATGATTTATTGCAGGAACAGCAGCAGACCATCGACGAATTGCAGGAACAGCTCGGCGCGCTCGGAGAGAAGATCGATCGGCTCGAGACATTTGAAAAGGATATGGATTGGCAACTCGGCGCGCCCTACGGCGTATTCGCGCCGCTCGATCTCGCATACGATCTCGGCTATCTCACGCGCAGCGACCTCATGAGCATTGCGTGGCACCTGAACGGCGGCAGCGCTCACAACGAAGATCTCTTCCCCGAAGGATACGAACCGACGCCCGCGGGGACGATCGATGAGGAACTCGCGCGCGCGATCCGCGAGACGGACGCCCGGCTGATGCGTCTGGATACCCCGAATGCAAATTACGAGGATGTGGGCATCGACGGATATTACGGCAGCTATGCAGGCGCCTGCGCCGTCCTGCTCTCGGAGGCGGACAGAGGAGTCAGCTCCGCCGTACATATCGACAATGTAGGCGGCGTCAACTTTTATTATACGGACGGCAGGAGCATTGTCATCTACTTTGACCGCGACGACTACCGCTCCTGTCTCATTGACGACGCGACGCCGCTCTCCTATCGCCTTTTCAGCGCAGCGGAATATGACATGACGCCGCCCGCGCAGCCCGTCGCGGAGTACATTGCGGACGAGCAGGCATGGCAGGATTTTGCCGAGGAATATGCGCTCCCCGCAAAGCTTTCCGAACAATACCGGGGAAAGGCGCTCGTCGCCTGTCTGTTCTCCGTTCCGACGGCGGACGGGCGGCTCGTCTATCATAACGCGCGCGCCATGTACGGCGCGTGGCAGTTCTCGCTCACCTATTCCTGCGGCGGAACGCCCGCGGAGCGCGCCGTGCTCGTCCTCTTTGAAACGGACGAAGATACAGCCCCTGTCTCCGTCCGACTCAACCTCACCGTCTGAACGAACAAAAAGCAGCTTCCCGAGGTTCGGGAAGCTGCTTTTTCGGATCATTCATTCGGGATATCCGTGCTTGCGGCGAGAGCGGTCTGCGTTTTGTAATCGGCGAGCCGTTCCTCGAGCCGCGCGATCGTCGCTTTGAGCGCCTGACTTCCCAGCACCATTCTGAGGGGCGCGGGAGTTACGTCCACACTCTCGATCATACGCTGCGCCATTCTGACGGGATCGCCGGGCGCAAGCCCCTTGTTCTGATCGAGCATCTCCAAAAAGCCGTGAACGTGTTCGTATTCGGGCATCAGCGCTGCCACTTTTGCGCTGCCGTAGCGGAACTCCGTCCGTGCGCCGCCCGGTTCGACGATCGTCATGCCGATCCCGAATTCTGCGACTTCCTGCGCGACCGACTCGCAGAAGCCCTCGATGCCGAACTTGCAGGCATGGTACATGGAGTTGGCGGGGTATGCCACCTGTCCGCCGTAGGAGGACACCTGAAGGATGCGCCCGCCGCCCTGCCTCCTGAGCCGGGGCAGGCTCGAACGAATGACCTGAATGGCGCCGACGAGGTCAGTCGCGACGATCTCGTCGATCTCCTCGTCCGAGAGCTCCTCCGCCGCGCCGAACAGCCCGTATCCCGCATTGCTCACGACGACGTCGATCTTCCCGTGCGCTTCAAATGCCTCTTTGACCGTCCTATGCACGGCAGGCACGTCCGTGACGTCGAGAATGCGGCAGTCGAAGGTATCGGGGTATGCCCCGATGAGCGCCTGTACCTTGTCTTTTTTGCGCACCGTGCCGACGACGGTATCGCCGCGCTCCAGCAAAAGTCTGGTCATTTCATAACCGAACCCGGATGAAACGCCCGTGATGAGCCACGTTCTCTTCATCGTATACCCTCCTTGATCGACGTTCTCGCCCAATCGGCGATCTTTTGTTCCGACTGTGCGACCTGCGCACCGTGGACGGACAATCCGCGGCAGATCGTCGCACCTTTGCACAATTTTGCGAGATCGCGCTCCGATGAACCCATGCCGCTGCCCTCGTTCGTGCAGAAGGGAACGATCTTTTTGCCCGACCAGTCGAAGTGTTCCAAAAAGGTAAACATCGCCATGGGCATGGTGCCCCACCAGTTGGGATAGCCGACGAAGATGTTGTCATACCCCTCGATGCTCCCGGGATACGCTTTGAGGGCGGGGCGGGCGCCCTCGCGCTGCTCCCTCTGCGCCTCGTCGATACAGGCGTAGTAGTCCTTCGCGTATTCTTTGACCGTCTGCACCTCAAAGAGGTCGCCGCCGACCGCCTTTTGAATGTACTCCGCTGCGAGCGCCGTGTTGCCCTTTGCAAGGTCTTTGATGGTGCCGTTCCAGTAATTTTCGCCCTTGCGCGAAAAGTAGACGATGAGATTTGCCATGATCTGCCTCCTTGTTTCGGCTCTATGATAGCACCTCGGGCGCAAACAATCAATTCATTTTTTCGGGCATGACCGATAAGCTGTGCTTATCGACGGAAGACGCCCCGCTTGCGGGCGGGGCGTCTCTATTTTGCAAATTGTCTGCGCAGGATCATTGCAAATTCTTCGATGTAGTAATTTGTCCGCTTCTTCTGCCAGAAGGCGCAATAGGTGCGCACGATCGGGCTGCCGTCGCTTCGTTTGAGTTCTTTGCGGATGAGCGGAGGCTGCGATGCGGGTTCGGTGCTGTCCACAAGCACGCAGCCCCTGCCGCTCATCGCCATCAGACGCGCCTCCTCGCTGCCCGCCGCAAAGAGGAAGTCTTTCCCGGCGCCCAATATGTCGGCATAAAAGGCGCGCTCCGTCCCCTCCTCCGACTGTCCGGCGACCAGGATGCACGGCGTGGACGCAAGCGCGTCGACCGTAAGACACCCGACCTCGGCAAGCCGGCTCGCCGGGGCGACGTCGACATACGCGGGAGATTGCGCCAGAAGATAATTTTCGTACTCGTCCGAAAAGGCGCGGCGCCGGTCACTCATGACAATGCTTGCCCGCCCGTCCTTCAGGGCGCGGTAGAGCTGTTCGTGCGAGCCCTTGAAGATGGTGATGACGACCTCGGGATAGATCTGCGAAAACTCCAGAACGGCGCGCTGCAGTTCGTCGCCCTGATAGCTTGCAAGGTAGCCGATATTCAGTTTCCATTCATCATCCGAGCCGATGCGCCTGGTCTCGGCAACGAGCGCATCCGCGCTTTCGAGCAGCACTTTTCCTTTTTCGTACAGGTATTTTCCCGCATCGGTCAACCGGAATTTTCTGCCCTCGCGCACAAACAGTCTGACGCCAAGCTCGGCTTCGAGCGCCGCCATCTGCTGGGAAATCGCCGACTGCGAGATATTGTTCTCCTCCGCAGCCGCAGTAAAACTGTTTCGCTCGATGATGGCAACATAATATCTGATCTGACGAAGCAGCATATCCCGCCTCCTGTTCTCTGAAAATTTGATGCTCCCGCATAAATATGGACTCGCCATTCGGCGGGCAAAGCAAACGGATATGAGAAAAGACGCGGCTTTCCTGCCACGCCTTTCTCTCTTCTTATTTGTTATTTTTGGGGAGATGCGGGCGGGTCGGCAGGCGTCTGCACGGCGTCCTCCGCCTTTTCCGCTGCCGCGCCCTCGGGAGCGGTCGCCTCCGCGGCGTCCTCCGCCTTTTCCGCCTTGAGTTTTTCCGTCGCCTCTTCGAGCGTCTTCTTTGCCTGTTCGCGCATCCGGCTCACCTTCATGACCGCCTTGATGATGAGGAACAGAACGAGCGCCGTCAGAAGGAAATTGAGCACGGCATTGATGCAGGTACCCCAATCGATATAGATGGAGTTGGCAAGATCGATGATCTGCGCGCCCGTCTCGTCCGTCGTATAGGCGGTCTGCAGGAACGTATAGATCCCCGTCAGGGAGTCCGCGCCGAAGATCGCCGCGAGCAGCCAGTTGATGATGGGTTTCAAGATGTTGTTGCAAAGCGCGTTGACGATCGCCGTGAACGCACCGCCGACGATGATGCCGACGGCGAGATCGAGCACGTTCCCGCGCGCGATGAATTCCTTGAATTCCTTGAAGAAGCCCTTCTTCTCCTTCTTTTCCTCTGCCATATCCTTACCTCCGATACAATTTATTCCAATGTCTCAATTTGCGCATGACGCTTCCGGAAGGCAGCTTTTCCATGCGGAACCGCCAATTCCCCTCGCTCGTGCCGGGATAGTTCATGCGCGCCTCGTTGCCGAGTCCGAGCAGATCCTGCACGGGCAGTACGGCGAGCCGCGCGCGGCTCGCGAGCGCGAGGCGGCAGAACGCGTCGGAAAATTCCTTCGGCGCGGAGCCGAGACGAACATACACGTTCTGCTCCTCCAGCGCCTTTGCGACGCGCGAGCGGAAGAGCAGGAACTCCTCCGTCGGGAGGGTGAGCACATAGCCCGCCACCGTGTCGTTGTCGTGCGTTCCCGTATAGCAGACGGACGCCTCGCCGATGTTTTTGGGCAGAAATTCGTTGTCCTCGTTGCCGTCGAAGGCAAAGAGCAGCACCTTCATGCCGGGGAAGCCGAGCTTTTCGCGCAGGGCGACGACGCCCTCGTCCACGATGCCGAGATCTTCCGCGATGATGCGCCCGCGCCCGTCGATGCCGGCAAACAGCGCCTCGCCGGGGCCTTCCTTCCATTCGCCCTTGACGGCGTTCTCCGCAAAGGCGGGGATCTCATAATAGCGGTCGATGCCGCGGAAATGGTCGATGCGCACGACGTCATAGAGGGAGAGCGCGTCTTTGAGACGGTTCGTCCACCATGCGAAATGCTCCTTTTTGTGCGCATCCCAATCGTAGATGGGATTGCCCCAGAGCTGCCCCGTCTCCGAGAAGTAGTCGGGCGGAACGCCCGCGACTTTGGTAGGGCGCAGCTCCCTGTCAAGTTTGAACAGCTCGGGATGCGCCCATACGTCGGCGCTGTCCGCCGCCACATAGAGCGGGATGTCGCCGATGATGGAGATACCGAGCGAATTGCAGTACGATTTGAGCGCGTTCCATTGCTTGCGGAACTCATACTGCAGGAAATTCCAATAGAGATATTCCTCGTGGAAGTCGGTGCGCAGCTTTTCGAGCGCGGCGGGGTCGCGGTACTTGAGCGGTTCCTCCCAATAGAGGAAGTTCTCGCCGTACACGCGCTTTGCCGTCATGAACAGCGCGTAGTCCTCCGCGACGCCGCTTCTCACAAAGGCGCGGAACTCCGCCCCGTCAAAGTTGAAGCGCGCGAATGCCTTGCGCAGCGTGACGTAGCGCTCGTTGTAGAGCGAACCGTAGACGACCTGTCCGGGCGCGTGCCGCGCGCCGAGCAGCTCCTCTTTGGTGAGCAGCCCCTCCTGCGCGAGGAGATCGAGGTCGATAAAGTAGGGATTCCCCGACGTGCAGGAGACCGAACTGTACGGCGAGTCGCCGTACCCCGTCTGCATGAGCGGAAGCACCTGCCAATTTTTCACGCCGCTCCGCTTTAATTTTCTGGCAAACCGATATGCCTCTTTCCCAAGCGATCCGATGCCGTACTTCCCCGGAAGGGAGGAGATATGGCACAGCACGCCCGACTCTCTGCATTTTTCCATATCACCGACTCACTTTATGTTATTGTTTGGACAGCAGGGCGCGGATGCGCTCGCACGCCCGCCGCGTGTTTTCCTCCGTTCCGAACGCCGTCAGGCGGAAGAAGCCCTCGCCGTTTTTGCCGAAGCCGCTGCCCGGCGTTCCCACCACCTGCGCGTTCTCGAGAAGGTAGTCGAAGAACTCCCAGCTCGTCATGCCGTTCGGACACTTCATCCAAATATAGGGCGAATTTTTGCCGCCCGTGTACCAGATGCCGAGGTCGTCGAGGCACGCGGAGATGATCTTCGCGTTGTTGCGGTAGTAGTCGATATTCGCGCCGATCTCGCGTTCACCCTCCTCGGTGAACACCGCCGCCGCGCCCATCTGCGTGATATAGGAGACGCCGTTGAACTTGGTGGACTGTCTGCGCGCCCACAGGCGGTTGAGGGAGGCGCCCCCTCTTTCGAGCGCCTTGGGCACGACGGTATAGCCGCAGCGCACGCCCGTGAAGCCCGCCGTCTTGGAATAGGAGCAAAGCTCGATGGCGCACGTCTTTGCGCCCTCCACCTCGTAGATGCTGCGGGCGCAGCGCGGGTCGGAGACGAAGTATTCGTACGCCGCGTCGTAGAGGATGACGGCGTCATTTTTGTTGGCGTAGTCCACCCAGACTTTGAGCTGTTCGCGCGTATAGGCGGCGCCCGTCGGGTTGTTGGGCGAACACAGATAGATGATGTCCGCCTTCACGCGCTCGTCGGGCATGGGCAGAAAGCCGTTCTCCTCCGTCGCGTCGGCAAAGAGGATGTTCCTCCCCGCCATCACGTTGGTGTCGAGATAGACGGGATAGACGGGATCGGGAACGAGCACCGTGTTGTCCGTCGAGAAGATGTCGAGGATGTTCCCGCAGTCCGACTTGGCGCCGTCAGAGACGAAGATCTCCTCCTTGCCGAGCGTCACCCCCTTGCGCGCATAGCTTGCGACGATGGTGTCGAGCAGCGCGTCATAGGCATAGACGTACTGGTCGGGGCCGTACCCCTTGAAGGTCTCCGCGCGCGACATTTCGTCCACCGCGCGGTGCATCGCCGCGATGACGACGGGCGCGAGCGGACGGGTCACGTCGCCGATGGAGAGACGGATGACCTTCTTGTCGGGGTGCGCCTTCTTGTACTCCGTCGTCTTTCTGCCGACAGTCGCAAACAGATAGCTGTCCTTGAGCTTTAAGAAATTTTCGTTGATCTTCATTTCTTACCTTCCGAATACAGTACCGCGTGGCGGATAAATTCGCGGAAGAGCGGGTGCGCGTTGTTGGGACGCGACTTGAACTCGGGATGGAACTGCACGCCCACGAAGAAATCGTTGGCGGGGATCTCCACCGCCTCGCACAGGCGCCCGTCGGGAGACGTGCCCGCGATCTTCATGCCGCCCTTCTCGAACTGCTCGCGGTAGTCGTTGTTGAACTCGAAGCGGTGACGGTGGCGCTCATAGATGAGTTCCGTTCCGTATGCCTCCTTCATCTTATCCCCCAGCACGAGGCAGGGATAGGCGCCGAGCCGCATGGTGCCCCCCATCTTCACGCCGTACTGATCGGGCATGAGGTCGATGACGGAATGTTTGCCCTCGGGGCAGAACTCGGAGGAGTTTGCATCCGAAATCCCGAGGACGTTGCGGGCATATTCGATCACGGCGACCTGCATTCCGAGGCAGATGCCGAGATACGGGATGTTGTGTTCGCGGGCATAGCGGCAGGCGACCACCTTGCCCTCGATGCCGCGCACGCCGAAGCCGCCCGGGATGAGGACGCCGTCGACGTCCTTTAAGACGGTCGCGACGTTCTTTGCCGAGAGCGTCTCGGTATCCACCCACTCGATCTCCACCTTGGCGTCCGTCTCGAAGCCGCCGTGCGCGAGCGCCTCGGCGACGGAGAGGTAGGCGTCGTGGAGCTGCACGTACTTTCCGCACAGCGCGATCCGCACCGTCTTTTTGCGGGCATGGATGCGCGCGAGCATCTCCTCCCACTCGGTGAGGTCGATGGTGCGCGGATCGAGATGCAGAATGTCGCAGACGATGGTGGAGAGATTGCTCTTTTCGAGCATCATGGGCGCCTCGTACAGCACGGGAACGGTCAGATTCTCGATACAGCAGTCGGGGCGCACGTTGCAGAACATGGCGATCTTCTCGCGGATGCTCTCCGGCATGGGCGCGTCCACGCGCGCAACGATGATGTCGGGGAAGATGCCCATGCCCTGCAGCTCCTTGACGGAGTGCTGCGTGGGTTTGCTCTTGAACTCGCAGGAGCCGGAGATATAGGGAACGAGCGTGACGTGGATGAAGCAGCAGTTATCCCTGCCCACCTCGCGCGCGACCTGGCGGATCGCCTCCAGGAAGGGCTGCGATTCGATGTCGCCCGTCGTGCCGCCGATTTCGGTGATGACGATGTCGGCGCCCGTCGTCTTGCCCACCTGGTAGATGAACGACTTGATCTCGTTGGTGATGTGCGGAATGACCTGCACCGTCTGCCCGAGATACTCGCCCGCGCGCTCCTTGTTGAGCACGTTCCAATACACTTTGCCCGTGGTAAGGTTTGAGAACTTGTTGAGGTTCTCGTCGATGAAGCGTTCATAGTGACCGAGGTCGAGGTCGGTCTCCGCGCCGTCCTCGGTGACGAACACCTCGCCGTGCTGGTAAGGACTCATCGTGCCGGGGTCGATGTTGATATAGGGGTCGAGCTTCTGCGAAGCCACCTTATAGCCGCGCATCTTGAGAAGCCGCCCCAAAGAAGCCGCCGTGATTCCCTTTCCCAGTCCCGAGACAACGCCGCCCGTGACAAAGACGTATTTTGCCATATTCCCTTTTCTTCCTCCTTGGAACGGCTGCATCCGCGCAGCCGCGTCAGTTGATCGGTATTTTTATCTTGTGTCGTTCAGATCTCGACGTCGCCCTCGAAGGCGAACGCCGCAGGGCCGGTCATAAAGACGGCATCCTCCGTGACGTTGATCGTGAGATCGCCCCCGCGCAGATGCACGGTGACGTCCTCCCCCATGCCGCAGAAATCCGCAAGCACGCCCGCGACCGCCGTCGCGCACGCGCCCGTGCCGCACGCCCACGTCTCGCCGCTGCCGCGTTCCCAGACGCGCATGGTCAGTTCGTTGCGCCCGTCCGCGCGCACAAACTCGGTGTTGACGCGCTCGGGGAAGGCGGGATGGTGTTCAAAGAGCGGGCCGATTTTTTCGAGGTCGAGGGCATAGGGATCGTCCACGAACGTCACGCAGTGGGGATTGCCCATCGAGACGCAGGTGACGCGCACCGTTTTCCCGCCGACGGTGAGCGGAACATTGACCGCCCGCTCCCCGCAAAACGACGCCGGGATGCGTTCCGGGCGCAGCTCCGCCGCACCCATATTGACGCGCACCGACTGTACCTTCCCGCCGTCGACGTGCAGTTCGAGCGTCTTTAAGCCGCTCTCCGTCTGCACGGTGAGGGTATCTTTGCGGACGCCCTTTATTTCGTACAGAAACTTTCCGATGCAGCGGATGGCGTTGCCGCACATCTTTCCCTCGCTGCCGTCGGCGTTGAACATCCGCATCCGCCCGTCCGCATCCTCGCTCCGGCAGAGGAAGACGACGCCGTCTCCCCCCACCGAAAAGTGCCTGTCGGACAGTTTTTTTGCAATTTCCGAGGGGTTTTCCGGGAAACGATCGAAACAATCGAAGTAGATATAGTCGTTCCCGATCCCCTGCATTTTCCAGAAATGAACGCGCATCAGCGTCTGATGATCTCGTCGCGCTCCGCGCCCACCGAGATGTAGGTGATCCTGCACTCGCAGAGCCTTTCGATCAGCTCCACATAGTCGCGCGCTTCCTTGGGCAGATCCTCATACCTGCGGCAGCCCGAGATATCGCAGTTCCAGCCCTTCACCTTTTCAAAGACGGGCTTGCACTTGTCGAGCGCGTCGGGGAAGGGAAATTCCGTGATGCGCTTGCCGTCCAGCTCATACGCGGTGCAGATCTCCAGCTCCTCG
>CALVWN010000066.1 GCA_944367415.1 uncultured Clostridia bacterium
GAAGCGAAATCAAGCGCTCCATCCCCTTCACACCCGTGTTCCGCCGCGTCCTGCCGTACGTGGACTTCGAGAAGGCGAAACACACGAACGTCAACACGATCTACACGACATTCAAGCGCCTGTTCCCCCATCGCCATACGCATGAGCTGAGGTATAACTTCATCACCCGGGCGAAAGAATCTGGGTGCAACATTGAAGCGGTGATGCTTTGGGCGGGCCATTCGTTCGATAAAGACGTCAAATCTTCCGCCGTGGACAGAGGCTATACCGACTACTCGAAAGAGTATCTCGTGCAAGAGGCACAAAAGATCGATTATATCCTATAAAGCGCCGCTTAATTCGCCCCACAATTACCCCACGATCTTCCCCACAATGAACGAGAAGATAAAACCGGCCAAACAAAACAAAAACCATATATTGTATTCGAATAATCCAATCTTAGACAATATATGGGATCCGGGGCTGGGGTGGCTGGGTTCTAACCAACGAATAACGTAGGCAGAGGCCTTTGCCTTACCGCTTGGCGACACCCCAAGATACAGTTTTGGTCGGGATCGCTCCCAACGGAACTTTATTCTACCACTCCCACATAAAATTATCAAGCGTTTTTCGGCGGATTTGACAAAAAATTTTCTTTTCGGGCAAAAAAATTTGCGTACGCCCGTCCGCGTGCGGATAGAATAGAGCATGAGGTGAATCATGCAAGTATCATCATTGATCGGAAAAAATGTTCTTACGCGCGCGGGGGAGTGCCTCGGCTATGTCTTGTCTTTGCGCCTGACGCGCGGGCTGAAAGCGATCTCCTGTCTCGTCTGTGTCGACGCGGATGAGGAGGAATTCTTTCTGCCCATGCGCGCAGTGCTCTCCGCGGAGGATGCCGTCATTGCGGGAAGCGCGCGCCTGCGTGCCCCCACGGGAACGGAATGTCCCGTCGGCCGCCCCGTCTATTCGCATACGGGGGAATTTCTCGGGCACATCGGAGACGTCGACACGGGCGAATCCCCCGCACTCCTGATACGGGGCGGCAAAGAGCCGCTGCGCGTCGATATCGCCTGCGCGGCGCTCGGCGAAACGGTCATCGTCTATCCCTCCGGGGAAGAACGCCGCTCGGCAGGCCGCAAAAAGAGCGGCACAACGCGCGTACCGCAGGAACATGGCACCAAAATCAAGCAGACGTCAACGCCGAACCGACAACCGCCCGCATCACAGGAGCGAGCAAAACGGCTCTTTACCCTACCGACGCAGGATGCTTCTGCGCAGCGCATCGACCGCACCAATCTGCTTGGCAGGCGCGTCAAGCGCAGTGTCTTCGATGAGACGGGAAAAGCCGTCGCACTTGCGGGCGAACGCATCACCCCCGAGACGCTCGCGCGGGCGCGGCGATGCAATCGTCTGTTGGCACTTACAGTCAATACATTGACAAACCTGTACTAACCGCTTGCAATTTTTCGAAAATACCGATATAATAGATGTATCGCCCGACGAGGGCGGCAAAGCGGGAGGTGTAGAGATGATCACTTGTCAGCTGCAGGATGAGACAATGCAATTTGCCCTGCAATTCAAGCACCTGTATCACCGCATCTGTCGGCTCGCCGACAACCTGGCAGGATATTATCTTTGCGGCGACGCGCACATCATCATCGTGTCGGGAGCGCCGCGCAACGGCGTACCCGAATTTATCTCGGTGACGTTTGACGAAAAAGCTGCGAGCGCCTTTGAAGCGCGCACCGACCGAACGCTTGCCAAACAGCGCTTTGCGCAGGAGCTTCCCAAACCCAAATTCCCCGTCCGGCTTGAGACGCAGTTTTCGGATGGCGGACGCGAAGAGTTCACCTTCGACTTTGCTGCCTACTCGGACGAGACGATCGACGCATTCTGCAAGGCGATCTGCGACAGCGCGCGGCGCAGATTCCGCCACCGATTCTCCCGGCTCTCATGATCAGAAAAGCGCCCGTGCCAACGGCACGGGCGCCTTATTTTTTTCAAAACAACCCCTTGAGAGCGGGATATAGTTTCGTAAAATGACGATAGCGTTCCTCGTATTTTGCGGCGGTTTCGCGATCGGGCAGGATCGTTTCCTGGACGCGCACGATCGCCCTTGCCGCGTCCTGAACGGACGCATACTCCCCGCAGCCCACCATCGCGAGCATGGAGGCGCCGAACCCGGGCCCCTGCTCGGTCTGCGGAATGTCGACGGGCACGTTCATGACATTCGCGACGATCTTGCGCCAGAGCTTGCTCTTCGCGCCCCCGCCGCACAGCTTGGTGCGCTTGATGACCGCGCCGCTTTTCTTCGCCGCCTCCAGGCAGTCTCGAAGGGCGAACGTCACGCCCTCGAGCATCGCGAGCGTCATCTGCCCGCGCGTCGTGTCGGGGCGCATCCCGATGAACGCACCGCGTGCCGAAACGTCGTTGTGCGGACTACGCTCCCCCATGAGGTACGGGAGAAAATACACGTCGTTGTCGCCCATGAACTCATCCATCCCCGCCTGTTCGCCCGCAAAATCGATGGAGTGCAGAATGTGCTCCGTCCACCAGGTGTTGCAGCTCGCGGCGGAGAGGATACAGCCCATCAAGTGCCAGCCGCCGTCCGCATGGCAGAAGGAATGGAGCGCCATGTCACTGCGGAAATGTTCGGAAGAGATGAACAGCGTGCCGCTCGTACCCAAAGAGATGTTGCAGCCACCCTCGCCGACGACGCCCGTGCCCACCGCCGCGGCGGCATTGTCGCCCGCGCCCGCGATGACGTTGACCTCTCCAAGCCCGAGACCCTCTGCGATCTCCCGTTTGAGCGTACCAACGGCCTCAAAGCTCTCATGAAGCTGCGGAAGCTGTGTCACCGAAATCCCGCATATGTCGCACATATTCTGCGACCAACGGCGGTTTTCCACGTCCAGAAGCAGCATGCCGCTCGCGTCCGAGAGATCGGTCGAGAACGCCCCCGAGAGGCGGTAGGCAAGGTAGTCCTTTGGCAGCATGATCCTGGCGATCTTCGCAAAGTTCTCGGGCTCATGCTTCTTCATCCACAGGAGCTTGGGCGCGGTGAACCCCGCAAAGGCAATGTTGCCCGTCCACGCGAGCAGCTTGTCCTTGCCGATCGTCTCGTTGAGGTAGGAAACTTCCTCCTCCGTTCTCCCGTCGTTCCAAAGGATGGCGGGGCGGATGACGTTGTCATATTTGTCGAGCGCGACAAGGCCATGCATCTGTCCGCCGAAGGAGATGCCCTTAACGGCGGAGGTATCCTGCCCTTCGAGCAGTTCCTTCAGCCCGCGCAGAACGGCTTCATACCAATCCTCGGGGGCTTGTTCGCTCCAGCCGGGGCGGGGATAGCTGACGGGATAAACTTGCGTATCCTCCGCAAGAATTTTGCCGTCCGCGGCGACGAGCAGAAGTTTCACCCCGCTTGTGCCGAGGTCGATTCCAATATAACTGTTCATTTCTCGTAAAATTTCTTTTTCAGACGAAAAATAATATTCCTCTATGTTCAGAACGGATTCTCCGTCTTGTAGAGAACGCCTGCAGGGAGATTGATGCCGATGTTCTCGACGCCCAGATACTTGAACACCTCAAAGAGCGCCTTGCCGAAATGCCCGAACGCGACCGCGCCGTGGTGCGGGAAGTTGCCCTCGATGAGCACATGGCGATAGAACCGCTTCATCTCGGGAATGGCGAAGATGCCGATGGAGCCGAAGGAGTGCGTCGCAACGGGCAGCACTTCGCCCTGGGCGACGTAGGCGCGCAGCTTACTGTCTGCCGTACTCTGCAGGCGGAAGAAGGTGATCGCGCCGGGAACGATGTCGCCCTCGAGCGTGCCGTTCGTGACCTCGACGGGAAGCGAGCGCGCCATGATCTTCTGATACTTCATCGTGGGGTTGCAGATCTTCCCCGAGCAGGTGTTGCCGCAGTGGAAGCCCATAAAGGTATCCGTGAGCTTGTAGTTATACTTGCCCGCAATGTCGCTGTTGTAGAGTTCCTTGGGCACGGTGTTGTTGATGTCGAGCAGCGTCACGGCGTCCTCGGAGACGACGGTGCCGATGAACTCGGAGAGCGCGCCGTAGATATCCACTTCGCAGCTCACGGGAATGCCCCTGCCCGTGAGGCGGCTGTTGACGTAGCAGGGAACGAACCCGAACTGTGTCTGGAAGGCGGGCCAGCACTTGCCCGCGACGCAGACGTACTCGCGGCCGCCCTTGTGCGCCTCGATCCAATCGAGGAGCGTCAGTTCATACTGCGCGAGCTTGTTAAGAATTTCGGGCTTCTTGTTGCCCTTGCCGAGTTCCTTCTCCATGTCCTTTACGACTTCGGGGATGCGCTTGTCGTTGTCGTGCTTATGGAATGCCTCGAAGAGGTCGAGCTCGGAGTTCTCCTCGATCTCCGCGCCGAGGTTGTACAGCTGCTGGATGGGCGCGTTGCAGGCGAGGAAGTTGGTCGGACGCGGCCCGAAGGAGATGACCTTCAGACGCTTCAATGCATACACGGCGCGGGCGATGGGCAAAAATTCATGGATCATGTCGGCGCACTCCTCCGCATCCCCCACGGGGTATTCGGGGATATATGCCTTGACGCCGCGGAGCTTCAAGTTATAGCTGGCATTCAGCATGCCGCAGTACGCGTCGCCGCGGGAATCGGCGAGGACGGCAATGTTCTCCTCCGCAGCCGCGCAGAACATGACGGGCGCATTGTTGCGCTCCGAAAATTCCTTCGCAAGCATGGTCTCGGAGATCTCGGGCCCGAAGTTGCCGAGGTACACGCAGAGCGCGTTGCAGCCCTCCTTTTCAAGGTCTGCGACCGCCTCCTTCATCTGGATCTCGCTCTCGACGATGCACACGGGGCACTCGTAGATATCGCCCTTGCCGTACTTTGTTTCATACGCTGCGACGAGCGCCTTTCTCCTGTTCACCGACAGGCTCTCGGGGAAACAGTCGCGGCTCACCGCCACAATGCCCACTTTCATCTTGGGAATGTTCAACATATACAACCTCCGTACGATCAAATCATTCTGTCAATATTGTATCACGCGCGCGCGCAATGCGCAAGAGGTCAGCGCAAAAAATTCGTACAGACGTGCCGTGTTTTTGCGCCCGCACTCCCCTCCCGTCGTCCGCAAAAAATTTTTTGACTTTTTTTACGAAAACAGTTGACAAGGCGCGCGAAATGGCATATACTATTCATGAACATTTGAGGAAGTATTCAAATGAAAGGAGGGATCAGATGGAACAGGCAAATCCGGCAACACTTTCCGCCGAAGAAGTGCGCGCGCTTCTTCCGGACGATGACACCATCTACGATCTCGCCGTTCTCTTCAAGATGTTCGGCGACCCCACCCGCGCAAAGATCCTGAGCTGTCTGCAGATCCGCGATCTGTATGTCGGGGAACTCGCCGACATTCTCGGCATGAGCGACTCTGCCGTCTCCCACCAGCTGCGCGTGCTGCGCACCGCAAAGCTCGTCAAGGGAACAAAGGAAGGCAAGGAAGTCCGCTATTCCCTCGATGACGATCACGTCACCAAGATCATGGAATACGGTCTGACGCACGTCAACGAGGACAAGTAAACGACAGGGGGTTTCCCTGTTTTTTCTCGGAGAACATTTGAATATTTGCTCAAAAAAATATTTATTCAAATAAAAAAGCCCCTCTGCGGGCATCGGGAGGAAAGGACATGAAAAAGACATTCAAACTGGAAGATCTGGACTGCGCCAACTGCGCCGCGAAGATGGAGCGCGCTGTCGCGAAGATCGACGGCGTCAACGAAGTGAGCGTCAACTTTCTCGCGCAGCGCATGACCCTTGACGCGGACGAGGGCAACTTTGACGAGATCATGCAAAAAGTCGTCAAGGTCTGCAGGAAGGTGGAGCCGGACTGCACCATTCTGCTTTGAAGGAGCCGGCACATGAAAGGTTCCCTTTCCAAAAAGCAACAGCGGCATCTCATCCGTATCCTCGCCGCCCTCGTGCTGTTTTTTGCCGTTTTCATCACGGATAAGGCGATCGGGCTGGGCAGCGTGTTTGACGGCCCCGCCGCATGGGTATTCCCCTTCTGTCTCTATCTCGCGGTGTATCTCATCATCGGGTACGACGTCCTGTTCCGCGCGGCGCGCAACATTGCGCACGGGCAGGTCTTTGACGAGAATTTCCTCATGTGCGTGGCGACGCTGGGCGCGTTTGCGCTCGCCATCTACCGCGGCGCGACGGGACAGGAGATCGAGGGCTTCGACGAGGCGTGCGCCGTCCTTCTGTTCTATCAGGTGGGCGAATTCTTCCAGAGCTATGCGACGGGCAAGTCGCGAAAGTCCATCGCGGGGCTGATGGACATCCGCCCCGACTATGCGAACGTGCGGCGCGGCGACAGCGTCGAGCGGGTGGATCCCGCCGAAGTACAGATCGGAGAGATCATCGTCATTCAGCCGGGCGAGCGCATCCCGCTCGACGGCATCGTGGTGCGCGGGGCGTCCTCGCTGGACACCAAGGCGCTGACGGGCGAATCGCTCCCCCGCGACGTCGGCGAGGGCGGCTCGGTCATCAGCGGCTGCGTCAACCTCACTTCGCAGCTCGAAGTGCGCGTTGTGCGGGCGTTCTATGACTCCACCGTCTCCAAGATCCTGGAGCTTGTCGAGAACGCCTCCGAGCAGAAGTCGAAGGCAGAGCATTTCATCACCAAGTTCGCGAAATACTACACCCCCATCGTGTGCGCCGTGGCGCTGCTGCTCGCCGTCATTCCGGGCATTGTGACGTCGGACTGGTCGACGTGGATCTACCGCGCGCTCAGCTTCCTCGTCGTCTCCTGCCCCTGCGCGCTCGTCATCTCCATCCCCCTCTCCTTCTTTGCGGGGATCGGGGCGGCGTCGCGCTACGGCATCCTCATCAAAGGCTCCAACTTCCTGGAGAAATTCAACCGCGCCGACACCTTTGTCTTTGACAAGACGGGCACGCTCACCAAGGGGAACTTTGCCGTCGCAAAGGTCTCTCCCGCAGCGCGGCGCGAGGAGATCCTCCGCCTTGCGGCGACCGCCGAGCAGGGATCTTCCCACCCCATTGCGGTCTCGATCGCCGCCTGCTGCAAGACGCCCTATCAGGGCTATACCCTCACGAACGTCGCGGGCGAAGGCGTCGTCGCGACGCGCGCAGAGGACGTCATCCTGTGCGGCAACGAGCGGCTGATGGCGCGAAATCACATTGACGTCATCCGCGAAGAAGGTCTCGGCACCGTCGTATATGTGGCGCACAACGGCGCGTTCGTCGGCTCCGTCCTCATTGCGGACGAAGTAAAGCCGGAGGCGAAGGAGGTCATCACCGCGCTCAACGGCATGGGCTGCCGGACGGTCATGCTGACGGGCGACAACGAGGCGATCGCCGCGAGCGTCGCAAAGGAGCTTTCCCTGACCGACTACCGCGCCTCCCTCCTTCCCCAGAACAAAGTGGAGGAGGTGGAGCGGCTGCTCGCCGAACCGCGGAAAAAGGGCGCTGTGTGCTTTGTCGGCGACGGCATCAACGACGCGCCCGTGCTCATGCGCTCGGACATCGGCATTGCGATGGGCGGCGTGGGCAGCGACGCGGCGATCGAGGCAAGCGACATCGTGCTCATGAAGGACGACCTGCGCGGGCTTCCGCTCGCCAAGCGCATCGCCGGAAAGACGATGGCGATCGTCATGCAGATCATCGTGTTCTCCCTCGTCGTCAAACTCGCCATCCTCGCGCTCTCCGCCTTCGGCATCGCGAATATGTGGATCGCGGTATTCGGCGACGTGGGCGTCGCGGTGCTCGCCATCCTCAACGCCATGCGCGTCAACTCCCGCTATCAAAAAGTCCCGAAAAAGAAGGCATAAAACCATGCACCCCGAAAGTCTTCGACTTTCGGGGTGCATATCGTTTTCCGGTACAGACCGGTTTTTATTTGGTGCCGAACAGACGGTCGCCCGCATCGCCCAGTCCGGGCAGGATGTAGCCGTTCTCGTTCAGCCCCCTGTCGAGGGTGGAGACGTAGATGCGCACGTCGGGATGCTCGGTCGCAACGCGTTCGATCCCCTCCGGCGCGGCGATGATGGACATCATGCGGATGTTCTTGCAGCCGCGCTTTTTGAGCGCCGCGAGCGCATCGCACGCCGAGCCGCCCGTCGCGAGCATGGGATCGACGAGAATGACCGTCTTTTTCTCGATGCCGTCGGGCAGCTTGCAGTAATACTCCTGCGGCTCGAGCGTCTCCTCGTCGCGGTACATGCCGATGTGCCCCACGCGCGCCGTCGGAAACACCTTATGGACGCCGTTCACCATGCCCAACCCCGCGCGGAGGATGGGAACGATGGCGACGCTCTCCTCGGGAATGCGGTACTGCACCGTCTTTTCGAGGGGGGTCTCCACCTCCACGGGAACGAGCTCCACGTCGCTCATCGTGACGTACGTCATGATCTGCGTGATCTCCTCGACCAGCTCACGGAACTCCTTCATGCCCGTGTGCTTGTCTCTCAAAATGGAGATCTTATGCTTGATGAGCGGATGATCGAAGATATAGACATTGGGATAGGTCTTCATGATTGCTCCTCCGCGTTTTCCTCGCCCTCCTGCGTACACAGCGGCTGCGCCTTTTCCTCTTCGGGCGCAGCGCCGTCTGCGGGGGCGGCAGGTCTCTTTTTGAGGTTGACGAGCACATTGACGAGAATGCCGAGAATGAGCGCCGTTGCGATGGCGGTGACGGTGACTTTACCGAACGAGAGCGCCATGCCGCCCACGCCCGTCACAAGGATGGTGGAGACGACGAAGAGATTGCTGTTCTCGTTGAGGTCGACCTTCTGGATCATCTTGAGGCCGCTGACGGCGATAAAGCCGTAGAGCGCGATGCACACGCCGCCCATGACGCAGCCCGGGATGGTCGCAAGGAAGGTGACGAAGGGCGCGATGAAGGAGCAGACGATGGCGAGGAGCGCCGTCGTGAAGATGCTGATGACGGAGGCGTTGCCCGAGATGGCGACGCAGCCGATGGATTCGCCGTACGTCGTGTTGGGGCAGCCGCCGAAGAAGGCGCCCACGATGGAGCCGACGCCGTCGCCGAGCAGCGTTCTCGAAAGCCCGGGATCGGTCAGAAGGTCGTGCTCGATGATGGAGGAGATGTTCTTGTGATCGGCGAGGTGTTCGGCGAACACGACGAACGCAACGGGGATATAGGCGACGGCGATGGTGCCGATATAGGCGCCGAAGCCGCTCATATCGGAATAATCCACCTTGAAGAACGCCTCGACAAAGGTGAAGTCGGGCACCCACTGCATACTCTCAAAGAGCGTGAAGTCGATGATGCGCAGCCCTTCCGGCGCGCCCGGGATATAGCTGAAACCCGTAAAGACGGCGGCGAGCGCATAGCCCGAGAGGATACCGATGATGAAGGGGATCATCCTGAGCATCTTCTTGCCGTAGACGGAGCAGACGATGGTGACTGCGAGCGTAAAGACGGCGCACAGCAGGCACAGTCCCGCATGGAGATCCATGATGTAATTGCCGCTGGCGTCCGTCGCGGCGCTCACCGCGCTGGAGACGGCGCTGCCCGAGAGGGAGAGGCCGATGAGGGCGACCGTCGGGCCGATGACGGCGGCGGGCATGAGCTTGTCGATCCATTTGACGCCCGCAAACTTGACGATGAGCGCGATGACGACATAGACGAGGCCCGCAAAGACGGCGCCGATGATGAGGCCGAGATAGCCGACTGCCAGCGAGGACGCTGCGCCCACGGTCGCCGCGCCTGCAAACGCCGCAGCCATCGAGCCGATGAAGGCGAAGGAACTGCCGAGGAACACGGGGCTCTTGAATTTGGTGAAGAGCTGGTAGATGAGCGTTCCCGCGCCCGCCCCGAAGAGCGCCGCGGAGATGGACATCTCGCTGCCCGTCATGCCGTTGACGGCAATGGGAACGGCGATGGTCGCCGCGAGGATGGCGAGCAGCTGCTGCAATGCGAACAGCAGCGTTTCACCGGGCTTGGGTCTGTCTTTGACACCGTAGATAAGCTTCATTGGTAAAACCTCTCCCGTAAATTTCAACTCCCGTTGCGGGAATCGCACTTCCTGTATTATAGCACACCGCCATGCAAATTGCAATACCGTGTGAAAAGATTGTGAATGAAATCGCACATACGCGCCCCCCGTGAAAAAAAGCACACCCGAACAAATCGGGTGTGCTTTTTTTCATGCCTCGTCGGAGGTATCGGCCGTCGCGCGGACGACCTCCACGGCATACGTCTTTCCGGCGATCGTCACCGTCGTGCCGCCCTCGGCAGGTTCCGCCGTGCGGAAGGTCACCGTGTAGCTGTTTCCGTCCACCGTGATGACGAATGCGATCGTGCCGTCCGACGTCTCAACCTTCTCGCAGGTGTCCGCCGCCAGAAGCTCTCCCTGCACGTTGAGCGCCGAGACGCTGAGGATCTCGCCGGTATCCATGTCGTAGACGAAGCGCACTTCGCTGCCGTTCATGTTGCCCGCCGCCTCCGAACCGCTCGCCGTGACGGCGCCAACCGTTCTGCGCGCAAGGCTGCCCGTTCCCTCCGTGATGGAGCCGTCCGCCCCGGGCGTGAAGGTAAAGATGTAGTCATACTCCTGCATATAGGAGCCGTTGACCGCATACGTAATGAACGTCCACTCGCCGTCGGTGCGGTTGACCTGCGTCGTGCAGAGGATCTCGCCGCGGTACCTGATCGCGGGGAAGTAGGCGTCGCCGCTCGCGAAATAGCTGTCCTCGCCGTTGCCGTCGGGGATGTTGAATCCCGTCGTGTACACGAACTCCTCCGCCGTGATCGTCGTGCCGTCGCCGAAATCGTACAGCGTATCCGTCACCCGCGTCAGCGAGTAGATGATGTAGCAGTAGATCCCGGAGGTGAACTGCGCGGCGAAGAAGTTCATGTGATAGGTCTCCCCGTCGCTGCCGACAAATTCGAGCGTGAACATATGCCCATAGTTGCTGTTCACATATCCCGCGCGGCTGATGGTCGCGTCCGTGAAGGTGAGCGGCTCTGCCGCGGCGTTGCTCTCCACCTCCTCCGGCGTCCTTCCGTCGAGGAAGTTGAAGGAGCCGGAGACGGAATAGGTCATTGTGCCGTCCGCATCCGCCGTGCCCGTAACGGAGACATAGCCGAAGAAGGAATCGAACTGGATGCCCCACGAGGAGAGGAACTGCAGATACAGATAGTCGTACAGCATGAGGACGAACGTCTCTTCGCCCGCAAGGGAGAAGGTCTTTTCGCTGAAGGAGATCTCCAGCGGGATGGACGCCGTATACACATAGTTGTTGGAGCTGTCGGAAATGGGCATCTGCTCATTGCGCGCCAGCCAGACGCGCACCTGTCCGTCCTCATCGTAGTCGACGATGACATAGCGCGTGCTCGTCTCCTCGCCGGCAGGCGTGTACTGCGCCTGCACGGTGAACGTCGCCGCACCCGAGGGCGTGAAGGTGAGTTTGTCCCCTTCCGCCGTCGTGAAGTCGATGCTTGCGCCCTCGAACAGGCGGTACGTCTTCTCCCCGTAGGTGAGCGCGCCGTCCTTCAGCCCGAGCGCCCGTCTGACAAAGCCGTAGTCGTTTTCGCTCTGCCCGTCCTCGGAGGGCGCGTAGGTATACAGCTCGCCGTCCTCATAGACGTAGTAGATGGTTTGATCGTTGTTGAAGAGCGCCACGCCGTTGACGTAGAACACGATGGAGGAGAAGTCGTCCGCATAGAACGTCTGCGCATAGTCCGCCGCGACCACGGTGTTGCCGTCCTCCGAAACGGTGTACATCGCCGCCTCCGAGTTGTCGCTGCTCGTGTAGTAGAACAGGCGGGTGTCGAGCTGCACATACGTTCCGTACGTCGCGCGGCCGTTGGAGTCATACTTGGTCACATTGCCGATCTCGTCGAGCACGAGCACGGAGAGATCCGCCTCGTTGAGGTAGGCGTCCGCAAGCTGCTCGTTCCGGATGAAGAAGGCATTGTAGTAGGTATTGTTGATGGAGATCGCTCCCAGCATGCCGACGTAGAGCGTCGCGCCGTCCTCCGACGTGATGACGCAGGCACCGTCGTCGATCCGGTAGTGCGCCGCCTGTTCGGACGGCTCTCCGCCCTCCTCTTCGGCGAGCGCGGTGATCGTCGCATCCCCGTAGCCGTTCAGCGTGATCGTGAGATCGCGGAGGCTGCCGTTCTCATAGAAGAGATAGGTGCCCGCTTCGCTGCCGCGCAGGTGGAACTGCGTGCCGTCCAGGTCAAAGTAGAGATACCCGCTCTCGGTGATGAGCCGGATCGCCGGCTCCTCGCCGTCGAAGGTATTCGCGACCACGGTGAACAGCCCGACATAGGTGTTCTCCCCGTCCGAATACTGCGCGGCGAAGATCTCGCCGTTCACGGTGAGCGTGCCCGTTCCTTCCGCGGCGGTGTAGGTCGTCTCAAACGTATCCGGCTCGCAGATGCGGAAATAGGAGCCGCTGCTCGAACCGACGATCGTGAAGCAAAGCGCATCCTCGCCGATCGCATAGACGACCGTCCCGATCGACCCGAAGGACACCTCCTTCGTCGTGTACGCGCCGCGCGCGGCAACGGCGGCGTCCTCGCCGACGTTGGTCGTGTAGACAAGCTCGCAGGTGTTCTCCGGCGTGATGACGACGGTGATGGTCTGCGTGTCGTCCTCCGTGCCCTCCGGCGTCATCCGCGTGTAGGCGGAGACGGTGATGTCCTCGCCGGGCGCGGTATAGAGGAAATAATAGCTCGTCGAACCGGAAGCCGACGTCGAGGAGGTAAACAGGAAGCGGAAGGTGAGCGTTCCGTCGTCGGAGGTGAAGGTATAGACGGGAATGGCGTAGGAATACCCGAACACGCCCTCCACCGAAACATAGGTGTAGTAGCCGTCCAGTTCGCGCTCGCCGTCCGCATAGATCGCGTCAAAGCGCTCCACGCCCTCCACCGTCACGGAATCGCCCGTCACGGTGAGCGTCGTGCTGCGGTCGGTCGTGTTGTTTTCGCGCTTGGTCATGACGAGGGGCGCCGTGTTGAGCACGACAAAGGTCTTTGCCTCCTCGTCGATGCGGAAGTAGAAGTTCCCCTCCGTCGTCACGACGACGGTGTAGGTCGCATAGTCGCCGCGCACGCCCTCGTGGATCGCGCCGTCTGCGTCGATATAGACGGCGAACAGCGATGCGGAGACGAGCGTTGCCGTCGAATCCGCCGCCCGATAGGTGGTCGCATAGACCGTCTCGCCACTCCCGCCGTTGGGCGTGGAGGCGTACAGATAGAAGATGTTCACACCCGTCGTCGCGTCCAGGCCGACGATCATCGACGAGATCTGCGTCTGGGCGTCGGGATCCGTTCCATCCTCGTCGACGAGGTAGGTCAAAAAGCCGTTCCCGTTCTCGGTGAGCGTTCCCGATGAGATCGCCTTGAGCGATGTGCCGCCGTTGGGATTGAGGTACCCCTGCGTGTTCTCGTACAGCGTCGCCGTCTCGCCGTCTGCGACAAGAAGGAGGGTGCCCGCCGCCCCTTCCTGCGTATATTGGACGTACTCGGCATAGTCGGCGGAAAGCGCCTCATAGGAATATCCGAGCGGCATCTCCGCATTGAGATACAGCCCGAATACGCGGTAATAGTAGGTCGCCGACGCCGTCGTGACCGTGACGAGATAGCCGCCGAGCTGCGAGACGGCAGCCGTGTACTTGCCCGTGTAGTTGAGCGAAGCGGAGCTGAACGTCGCATTCGAGCAGCCGTCCAGCGTGAGCACGCCCGCCCCCGTGTACATCTGATCGAGGTCGGCGTTGTACAGCTCGTATCCGTAAACTCCGTCGTACTCCATGATGCGGACGGTCGCGTACACGCCGCTCAGAGAGGACAGCGTGACGACATCCTCCTCGATCGTATAGGTGTAGGAGCTCTCGCCGCTCTCCGTCTCAAGCGTTGCGTTGCCGAACCCGTCGAGGGTGATGATGGGGAAATCCTCCGCCTTCTGCGCAAGCGCGCCGTAGCGGTACTCGTCGCCGCGGATGCGGAAGACGGGCTGCCCGCCCGCCGTTCCGAGCAGGAAGGAGAACGTCGTGCCGTCCGAAAACTCGGCGACGTAGTAGCCGTCCTCGCTGATGGAGTACGAGCCGTTCACGGCAGCCGCCCCCGCCGCGCGATAGGTGACCGCGTTGATGGCGTCGGGCGTGGGATAAAATCCGAGATAGGTGCCGGTGTCCACGCTGCCGTCCCGATAGAGATAGTAGTTCCCCTGCAGCTCCGTGGTGTAGAAAATGAAGGTACCGTTCTCCTCATTAAGCAGCGCGGAGAGCGCAAAGCCGTCGCTCCCGCGGAAGCGGTAGAAGCCCGTCGCCGACACATAGGAGCCGGGAATATCGATGCCGCCGCGCACGAGCACCGCGGTGTTGTCGGCGTCGTAGTTGCGGAAGATGAGATCCTCGCCGTTGAACAGGTCGGTGAATCCCCTGTTCCAAACCGTGTACAGCGACACGTTGCCGTTCACCGTATACAGCTCGTCGACTGCCTCCGTGCAGGACGCGACGGGGCGGGTCGCCCAGCCGAAGAAGCGGTAGCCTTCGTACTGCGCACCGTTGTCGGGCAGATCGACCTGCGCGCCGAACAGATAGCTCTGCTGTGAGGAGGCGACGACCGTGCCGTTGGGCTGCGTCTCGATATAGGTGACGGTATAGCGCGCGCGGTCAAAGTGCATGACGTACACATTGGAGGACGCGTCCTCGCCGATGGTGAGCGACGTGACGTCCCCCGCCGTCGCCGCGTAGGTGAACCCGTTCACGGTGACTTCGGGCACAAAGGCGCTGCCGATGAGCGCGGTGCCGGAGGCGTAGTTTTCCTGCAGCGTGTACCCCGCGCCGTCCACATCCTGCAAATAGACGTTGACCGTATAGCCGGCGCCGTATTTTGCCGTCAGCGTGAGCGCCTGCGCGGGCATTGCCGCGTCGGACGAGATCGGCGCGCCGTCCTCGCCGTACCAGCCTGCAAACACGTTCTCCCCTCTGACGGGAACATACGCCGCGACGGCGGCGGCAATGTTGTCGCCCTCCCGCAGCCAGATGACCGTGCTCTGTCCGTCCGCAAGCGTTCCGTCGTCCGGATCGAGCGTGATCGCGTATCCCTGCGTCCACTTTGCATAGTAGGTGGTATCCGTCTCGAAGACGGTACTCGTGACCGGGTCGCCCGTGTAGTCGGCGGAGGCATACCAGCCGTCAAAGAAATAGCCCTCGCGCGTGACGTCGTCCGGAAGGACGGCCGCCTCGCCCTGCGCGCCCGTGAGCGTGAGTGTCTGGTCGTCATAGGTCTCCAGCGTGATCACGATCTCCTGTGACGCACAAGCCGCAAAGATCAGCCCCACCGCAGCGGTCGCCGCCATGGCGATCGCTGCAAGAAACCGCTTCAACTGTCTCATATCGTACCTCTAAAATATAAAATTTCCAATCGACTTTGTTTGCGCCGCCCGTTTACGCCTGTTCTTCCGGCGTCTCGGCGGGCGGCTCCTCGGGCGCGGGCGTCCAGACCGCCGTCAGCGTCGTACCGTCGGCGAGCTCGGACAGCTCCGTCCACGCGACGGTGCGCTCCCCGCTCTCCGTCTGCACGCGCCAGCCCGCGAATGTATATCCCGCGCGCACGGGATCGGAGAATCCGTTCACCGCATCCGCATTGAGAATGGCATCCTCCGTCTTGACAAAGGAGAGGACGTATTGCTCATCCTAGGAGAGGGTGCATCCCCACACGACGGGGCGGTAGCCGGAATTCCACCGCGCGTCCCATCCCTGCGGCGCGCTTGCCGCCTCGCAGTAGACGGTCAGCGACTTTGCGCCGTTGAAGGCATGGATGCCGACGATCGCGACGTGTTCGGGGAGGATGACCGACGTGAGCGCGCTGCAGCTGCGGAAGGCATACGCCCCGATCTCGGTGAGCGCGGCGGGGAAGGAGACGCCCGCAAGCGACGTGCAGCCGTAGAAGGCGTAGTCGCCGATGCTCGTCACATTTTCCCCGAAGGTCACCGAAGTAAGCCCGCTGCAGCGGTAGAATGCCCTGCCGCTGACATAGGTCAGCGAATCGGGCAGCGTGATCTCCGTGAGCGCAAGGCAGTAATAGAACGCATAGTCGCCGAGCGACGTCAGGCTGTTTCCGAGCGAGACGGACGTCATTGCCCGGCACTGGGAGAAGGCGCGGTTGGCGATCGTCGTCACGCTGTCGGGCAGCGAAACGGACGTGAGCGCCGTGCAGTTCGCAAACGCATACATCCCCACCGTCTGCAGGGAGGCGCCCTCGCGGAAGGAGACGTCGGTCAGCGCGGAACAGCCGTAAAAGGCATACGGTCCGATCTCGGTGAGAGTGGCGGGGAGCGTGATCTCCGTCAGCCCCGTCTTGTAAAACGCCGAGCGCCCGATCTTTTCCACGCTCTCGGGAAGATAGATCCCCGTCAGCATCTCGCACTTGTAGAACGCATAGTCCCCCACCTCCTTCAAGGCGAAGGATTCGCCCGAGAAGTCCACCGAGACGTAGCTCAGCGAGGAACAGCCGTAAAACGCCGCCGTGCCGATCTTTTCCACGGTATAGGCGATGGTGATGCTGCTGATCGTCGTGCAGTTATAGAACGCGTAGTCCGCAATGCCCACCGTGCCGTTGCGGATGGAGATGACGCCGGGCGCGGCATCGCTGCTCGCCTCGACATAGCCGACCACCCAGTCGTCCAGATAGACGATGCCGGAGTCCGTGTTCGTCCAGATGCCGGAGCGGTAGAAGGCATACGTTCCGATGCTCTGCAGAGTATCGGGAAGCTGCGCGCTGCGCAGATCGGTCGTATTGTAGAACGCATAGCTGCCGATCGTTTCGAGCGCCGTCCCGAAGCGGACGGTCTCCCCGCCGCTTCTGCCGAGGATGGCGCAGTCGGCAAAGGCATACCTGCCGACGCTGACCACCCGGTTGAGATCGATGCCGTAAAGATTTTCGCAGTGATAGAAGGCGTAGTCGCCGATATATTTTACGGAGTCGGGGAAGGCGACGCTCGTCACCCTGCTCTCGTAGAACGCATTGCTCGCAATGCCCACCGTGCCCTCCCGGAAGGAGGGGGACGCCGTGATCTCACCGTCATTTCCGATCGCCCAGTTGCCCGCATAGGAGATGTGGTTTTCATACTGTTCGATGAGCCTGGTGCCCTCGAACGCCCCCTCGCCGATGCTCGTCACGCCTGTGCCGATGGAGATCTGCGCCAGCGCGCCGCACTCCGAAAAGGCATGGGCGCTGATGGCGGTGACCGTCTCGGGGATGACGATGGAGGAAAGGCTTCCGCAGCGGAGGAAGGCATACTCGCCGACCGTCTCCAGCGCGCTGCCGCCCGTGACCGTCTCCAGCGCGCCGCACCCCGCAAAGGCGCTCGCGCCGAGGGAGGTCACGCCGCTGCCGAGGTCGGCGGAGCGCAGCGCCTCGCACCCGTCGAACGCCGATTCCCCGATGCTCGTCACCGCGTCGGGAATGTCGACGGCGGCGAGTCTTTCGCAGTCGGTGAACGCGCCGACGCCGATGCTCGTCAGCGCATCCCCCATCTGCACCGAGACAAGATTTCTGCAATAGCGGAAGGTGTAATCGCTCAGCGACGTCAGCCCGGCCGGAAGCACGATCTCCGTGAGCGCGCGGCAGGACTGGAAGGCGCTTGCCCCGATGCTCGTCACCGAGTCGGGAATGGTCACCCGCTCGAGCGCGGAACAGTTCATAAAGGCGTTTTCGCCGATGCTCGTCACCGAGTCGGGAATGGTCACGCTCGTGATGCCGCTCGACGAATAGAACGCGCGGTCGGCGATCGAAACGACGGGGATGCCGCGGTAGGTCGCGGGGATCGTGACGTCGCCGAAGGCGTTGCCCGCGCCGGTCACCTCATACGCCGTGTTGGCGTTGATGAGGGTCAGCGTCATGCCGCCGTCGTCCTCCTTGACGAAGGTGATGCTCTCCGACCAGGCGGAATCGCGGTGTTCCTTGCGCGCGTCGCACGCGCGCACCCGCAGCTGATACTCCCCCACTTCCAGAGAGGAGAGCGAATAGGACGTCCTGCTCGTGATATACTCGCTGTCGTTGATGCCGACGGTGTAATAGGTCGCATTGTCCACCGCCGCCCATCGGAGGACGAGCGCGTCCTCGTCGATGTTGAGCGCGGACGGACTGTCCAAAACGGGCGCACATCCCACGGCAAGCGCGAGACATCCCGCCAGCACGGCGAGCAGGAATGCCCATTTAATTTTTTTCATGAAACCTCCTTGCGCGGCGTTCGCCGCAGGCGATGCAGCCGGTCACTTTTGCAGCTCCTGCTGCAGTTTCTTCTCTCTGTGTTCGCGGATCAGCTCGTGCGGCCACTTGAACTTGAACTTGCGCACCGCAATGTCGAGCAGGAAGAGCACGATGGCGAGGATGCCGAGGATGAGTCTCGGGTCATACGTCCGCGCCAGCTCCGTCACGAAGCCGCTGAAGGTATCCCAGGCATTCGCCCCCTCCGCAAGCGAGCTTGCCGTGCCGCCGCCCAGCTCCGCGAGCGACTGCAGCAGGGCGAGCCGTTCCGCATCGTCCTCCGTCGGAAGATACTCCGCCGAATAGGAGAACGACTTGTACACCGTCTGCGAGGAGAGGATCTGCCCCTCCGCGCCGATGCGGCTGACCGTCACGGCATAGATGCCGGAGTCGAGCGCAATGAAGGATGCACGGCTGAATCCGTCCGTCTCCGTCGGCTGCGTGATGCGCACCACGCTGTCGGGATCGGAGAGATTGCTCACTTCCACGCGGACGCTCTCCCCCTCCGCAAGCTCCTCGCCGAGGAAGATACTCATCTGCGTGATATAGTTTTCCTCGCGCAGGCTGACCGTGATGTCGCTCGGCCGGATATCGCGCGTGGGGAAGAGTTTCGTCACGATGGAGCGCAGCAGCGTCTGTCCCGTCTCGTCGTTGCGGAAGGCCTCCGACCACGCGCCGCTCAGTTCGCACATAAAGCTGCCGACCGTGCCCGCGCCGTACTTCCACTCCGCATAGATGGGAACGCCGTATTCGCCCGACAGCACGAGGTAATCGCTGCTCCTGACGCGCGTTCCGTAGAACCCGTACAGACTGGGCATATTCTCCTGCGAGATGACGGACGCATAGCCGGAATTTTCATTGAGCGTGGGCGTGAATTCGCCGTACTCCACCTCTTTGATCGCGGGGATGCGGATGTCGTCGCGCAGTTCCTGCGTCAGTTCGCGCACGCTGCTGCTGACGGCGCCGAGGCCGTTTTCACGGCGGTAGTCGTTGCCCGCGTTGGTCGCCTGGTTGAGCTGATCGATGTACGCGTCGCTGTCCACCGCGACAAAGGTGAAGGAGACGCCGCGCTCGTGGTAGAGTTCCACCATCGAAAGATATTCTTCAAAGTCGGACGCCGCGCCGTCGGTCAGCACGATGACGTGCATCTTTTCGATCAGCCCCTGATTGTAGAGCGACAGCAGCTGGATGCTCGCGTGCTCGATCGCCGGCGAAAAGACCGTTCCGCCGCCCTCCGAGAGGTTATAGACCGACTGAATGATCTCGTACTGCCGCGTGAGCGGCAGGGGCGTCACGCCGACGGAATAGGAATCGCTCAGCGCCATGACGCCGCAATAGTCGCGCTCGGAAAGGCAGGTCTCGTCGCGGATGATGCTGACCGCGGAATTTTTCGCCGCGTCGAGCTTGGAGATGTCTCCGTCGCCGCCCACCGACATACTGCCCGAGACGTCGACGACGATCATGAGCCCGAGCGGCGGCGTATAGTCGATCGCCTGTACGGGGAGCATCTGCTGATAGAGCGTGCCCGCCATGTCGTCGCGGTTGTAGGCGTGGGCGGTGACGTCCTCGCCCTCATCGCCCGTCAGAACGGCGTCGCTTCCCCCCACCGTGAACAGCCCGCCGCCGATCTCATAGACGTAGTCGTTGACGAGCTCGATGAAGCCCTCGTGCGCCTCCAGATCGCTGTTGGCGATGTTGTTGAAGATGATCTCGTCGTACCCGCGGAGTTCGTCGAGGGTGGACGGGAGCTGATCGCGCTCCGTGCTCAGAACGGTGGTGTTGTAGTCGTCGAGCAGGTCGACGAGATACGCCGACTGCCCGGGATAGCTCTCCACGATGAGGATGTTGTCATGCACCGTGAGGAAGAGATAGGTATAGTAACTGTTGTTCTGCCCGATGGCGTCGGAGGCGCAGTCGATCTCGAAGCGCAGCGTGTGCAGCCCCTCCGTGTCCACCGCGTGCGGGATGGTCACCGTCTGCGTTCCCGCCGCGAGCGTCACTTCGGTGGCGACGCCGGAACCGTCGTTGTCGTACAGCGTCACGGTCGCCGACGTCTCGCCCGGGAAGGAATTGTGCAGCGTCAGTCCGATCTCAAAGGTCTCCCCGGGAAGAATGTTGTAATCGGGGGTCTGCGCACCGAGCAGGCGCACGTCCGAATCGGAATACAGGGAGGAGCAGGCGACGGTATCCACGCGGATGCCCTCCGCCGCGATCGTGCGGATGACCGACTGTGCGCGCTCGTCCGTCTCCACGCCGTCCGAAAGGAGCACGATCTTTGCCGATTCGGGCTGCGTGAACTGTTCGCGCGCAAATTCGAGCGCGGCGGCGATGTCGGTCGCACTGGTGTCGGGCGTGACCGAGGCGAGATAGGAGCTGTACACCTCCTCCATGTCGTTGGAGAGAGGCGCGGCGTACTGCTGCTCAAACCCGAAGGTCACGATGCCGACGCGATAGACGTCGGGATCCGCCAGAGAGAGGATCTCTTCGATATAGCCGTCCTTTGCCTCTTTCTCCTCCTCCGTGCTGTACGATGCGTCCACCACGATGAGGATCTCATTCTCGGAATTGTCGATCTTGTAGGAAAACCCCATTCCGGAGAGAAGCAGCACGCAGCACAGACTGACGCAGAGATGCAGGATCACGGAGACCACGCGGTTGCGGTTGCGCCGGTACTTTTTGGAGAGCAAAAAGAAGGGAACGAGCACCACGGCGACTGCGGGAATGATGAGAAGCAGCAGCCAGGGATGCGTAAATGTTATCTGAAAATCATGCATGCGCCATCACACTCCTTTGCGCCACTGCAGCAGCCACTCCAGCATGAGCAGCGCGACCGCGACGGCAGCGAAATACACCATCAGATCGTCGTAGGAGATCCCCTCCTGCGGCGGTCGGTACAGCGGACTGAGCTGATCTTCCGTGCGCGCGATGTTGCTCTGCAGGCGCGGAATGGTCACATAGAGCATCTCCGTCTGCGTGTTGCCCGTCATGAGGCGCTGCGTGATGGTATATGTGCCGATGTGCCCGAGCGTCAGTTCGACGGGCGTCACGTTGAAGGTCTGCTGTTCGTTCTGCGGATCGGTCACCGTCAGCTGCGTGCCGCGCGCATTGAGCTGCACCGTCTCATAGACGTCGAACGCATTGCTCTCCGTCGTCGCGGGGAAGAAGTAATCGATGAAATTGGTCATGATCATGGGGAAGTACAGACTGACCGCCAGCGTGGAATAGTGCAGACTGAAGGACATGACGCCGATCTTTCTGTCCGTCTCGTTTTTGACGAAGAACACGGGCGTTCCCTCGAAATACATGAGCACGTCGTACCCGTCGAGGGATTCCTCCCGGATCTGCGTATACTGCGTGAGGAGGATGCTGGTCGCGTCCACGCCGTCCATGATGGGATGGTCGACGCCCTGCGTGAGGGCGGCGCCGTCGCCCGACCAGCTCGACTCGGGCAGCGTGACGACCTGCCCCATCGTAAAGCCCGCATCCGCGGGTTTGTCCGGATCGAGCATGAACACGACGCCGTCCGTCGGAAGTTCGTCGGGCATCTGATGCTCGAAGATATACAGATCGAACCCCTCCAGCACGGGCGACTCCCCCTGCTTTCCGTTGACTTCCGTCACCGAAATGTTCCAACTGTCGCGGTAGTGCGCGCTGAGCGTGAGCAAAATGGAGCTGACGAAGTTGTTGGGCGCGGTACTGTAATACTCGATGCGGATCGCCGGCTTGTCGCCGCCGTAGATGTAATATTCGTTGTCCAGCGAGAGACTGTCCGTCTCCCCTTCGAGATACAGGAAGATGCTCCCGAAGGAGAAGATGCGCTCGTTGTCCGTCAGGATCACGGGGGTGGCGTTCTGCCCGAGCCCCGTCCCGGAGACGGAATACACGACCTGGAAGGTCTCATCCCCCGCGCAGTAGACGGTCGTCGTGGGGAGGATGGTGGTCAGCGCCGTGCCGTTCGCGCTGTTCACTTCGCAGTGCAGATCGAAGCTCTTGTCCGCGCCGTAGCTCGCGACGTCGACGGTGATGACATAGTAGTTATCCACCATCTCCGCCGTCGCGCCGAGGATGGCGGCGTTCCACTCGCCCTCCTCGGAGACATCCTGCAAAATGACGTCCTCCCCCGCGTCAGCGTACTTGGTCGCCGTATAGAAGATGACGTCCGCGCTCGGGTTGTCCTGCAGCACTTCCTCGGCGAGCGCCATCGCCCCCTCCACGTCCGCCGTGCCGTACGAACAGGTCAGCTCGTCGAGCTGCGCGCGGATCTCATCCTGCTGCGCGACCGTCGCGCGCTGCGCAAGATACTCCGCCTCGCCGGAGGCGACGATGATGGTGACGTAACCGTTTTCCGCAAAGATCTCGTCCGTCAGCGAGCGGATGCGGGAGACGGCGCGGTCAAACCGCGTCTCCCCGTTGCTCTGCGCATACATACTCGCCGAGGAATCGAGGATCAGCACCTCCTCGCGATAGGACGACTGCGCCTCCCCCATGATCACGGGGGTGGAGAGAATGAGGGCGCAGGCGGTGAGAATGATGATCTGACAGAGCAGGATGAGAAGATCGCGGAACTTGCTGACGGGAACGCTCTTCTTTCTGTATTTCAGGCTCAATTTCCACACGAACGTGCTGGAAATCACCTTTTGCTGGTAATTGGGTTTGAGAATATAGATGATGGCGAGTGCCACCAGGCCCAAAAGGCCCAGCAATCCGAGAGGTAAAAGTAAACTCATTCCAAAATACCCACATTGAGCAGCCTGCCGAAGATCGCACGCTCGATCGGCTCGCTGCTGTTGACCGTAATAAAGTCCGCCCCGCGCGATGCGCAGAACGAACGGATGTCTCCGATATAATCCCGAAGTGCCTCTTCATAGGCTTGCAGCATCCCGCGCGTGATGCGCAGTTTCATGTTCCGCTCGTCGACGGCATCCTCCGACTCCGCGTCGATGAGGTTGATGCGCCCGTCGTACGAGGGATCCGCCTCTTCGGGAGAGAGCACCTGCACGAGAAGTACCTGCTGCTTTTTGTAACAGAGATAGTCCACCGCCTTTTTCCAGTTGCTTTCGGTGAAAAAGTCGGAGATGATGACGTTGAGTCCGTCGCTCGTTCCCGCATCCGCGCTCGAGACGATCGCCTGTTCCAGATCGGTCTCGCCGTCGAACTCGATCTTTTCAAGTTCGCCGACCGCGCGGAAGAAACTGTTCTTGCCGACAATGGTGCCGAACGGATCGCTCGCCTTGTTCCCCTTGAGAAGCCGGATGGTCAGTTTGTCCATGTTGTGGACGGACAAAAACCCGAGCGCCGCGGCAAAGCCGATGGCATAGGCTGCCTTTGCGGCGTTGGGTTTTCCCATCGAGGCGGAACAATCCAGAAAGATGCGCGTATGCATCTGACGCTCGTCCGTGAACAGCTTGAGATAGTGCTTTTCAAAGCGGCTGTACAGATTCCAGTCGATGCGGCGGATGTCGTCGCCCAGCATATATTCGCGGTAATCGGCAAACTCCACCGTCTGACCGTACGTCTTGACGAGGTGTTTGCCGCCGAAAAATCCCGTTAAATTGGCTTTCAGGTAGATAGACGATGTCTCTAAACGGCTGAAAAACGCATCGTTTATATACGAGACCTTCATTTACTTTCTCCCGAAAAACTTGCGCTTGCCCTTTGCCGTCTCCTCCGGGGTCTCCTGCGCGGGCGCGGGCTGCGCGCTCTCATCGGGCGCCGCCTGCACGGGCGCGGGCTTTTCCTTGCCGCCGCGCTTGCCGTTCAGCTCCGCAACGATCATCCGGATGATCTCGTCCGCCGTGACGCGGGCGGCGATCGCCTCGAAATTGAGCTTGATCCTGTGCCGCAGCACGGGGAAGGCAAGCTCGTCGATGTCGCTGTACGCGACGTTGAAGCGCCCCTTCATGAGCGCCTTGACCTTCGCCGCCGAGATGAGCGCCTGGCCCGCACGCGGGCTGGCGCCGAGACGGATATATTTTTTCGCCGCCTCCGCGGCAAATTCGCTGTCGGGATGGGTCGCCGAGCAGAGCATCATCGCATACCGCATGACGTCCTCCGCCACGGGGATCCGGTTCGCCGTCGCGCGCATCTTGAGCAATTCCTCGCCCGTGCACGCCGCGTCCGCCACTTCCGCCATCGTCTTTTGCGTCATGTCGACAATGGACATCAGCTCGTCAAGGCCGGGATTGGGCACGATGAGCTTGAACATGAATCTGTCCATCTGCGCCTCGG
>CALVWN010000067.1 GCA_944367415.1 uncultured Clostridia bacterium
AGCAAGAACTGCGAGCAGGATGTCGAAAAGAAGATCGCCGCCTGCATCGAGCAGATCGACAAGGCTGCTTCGGCAAAGGAAAAGGAGCTGCTCACCATCTGATGGGGGAGCGGGATGTGCCGCGCCACGTCGCCGTCATCATGGACGGCAACGGACGCTGGGCAAAAAAGAGGCTTCTGCCGCGCGGAGCGGGGCATCGGGCGGGCATGAACCGCATGATCGGGCTTGCCGAGCACGTCTTTGATCGCGGCATCCGGTACTTGACGCTGTTTGCGCTCTCTACCGAGAATTTATCCCGTCCCCGGGAGGAGCTGGAGGGGCTGTACGCACTTTTCCGCGAATATTTTCCGCGCAATGCGCGCACGCTTCGGGAAAAGGGGATCTGTCTGCGCGTCATCGGCGACCGCTCCCTGCTGCCCGGCGACGTCGTCTCGCTCATCGAAGCGGGCGAGGCGCTCACGGCGCAGGGCGAGCGCGGGATGCTGCTGCTCGCCATCGGCTACGGCGGGCGGCAGGATATCCTGCACGCCGTCAACGAGGCGGTGCGGCGCGGAAAAGAGGTGACGTTGGAGGGATTTTCTGCCATGCTCTCGACGGGCGGCGTTCCCGATCCCGATCTCGTCATCCGCACCGGCAGGGAGCTGCGCATTTCCAACTTCCTTTTATGGCAGTCGGCGTACAGCGAATTGTACTTTACGGATGTGCTTTTCCCCGACTTTTCCGATCGGGAGATGGATAAGGCGATCGAGGCGTATGCCTGCCGCGAGCGCCGTTTTGGCAAGTTATAAAAAATGGAAGAAAATCAGATGACGCCCGCGCCCGACGGCGCACGGGCAGGCGCGCGGAAGGAGCTGTCCAACGGCAAGCTCCGCGTGATCACGGGAGTGCTGTATGCGCTCGTGCTGGTCGCGTTTTTTGCGCTCAAGATCTTTGTTCACAAGCTCTTTTTCGACGTGCTGATCGTGCTCTTTACCGTGCTCGGCACGCACGAAATGATCCGCGCGTTCGGCGACAAACTGCACAAATCGCAGAAGATCGCCGCCATGCTGTTCGCCGTGCTCGTCGTCGTGACGTACATTGCGACGGACGTCGTGTTCACCGACGTTTTGGGCGTGCAGCTGCCCGATCCCGACAACCTCACGCAGGCGGTGGGGCGCAACTATGCGCCGCACATCACGCTCATCATGTTCATCGCGGGCATCGCCGTCGTCTTCGGGCTTCTCGTGTTCGCGCATACGCGCGTGAGCCTTGAGTCGGTCGGCTACACCCTCATCGCCTATCTGTATCCCTCCGTGTTCCTCGTCATCATGACGGTGTGCAACCATCTCGCCTACTATTCGGATGCGGCGATCGCAATGGTGTTCGTCATCAGCCCTGCGGCGGACTGTTTTGCCTATACCTTCGGCAAGACGCTCGGTAAAAAGCTGCCCGCCAAAATGGCGCCCAACGTCAGCCCCAACAAGACGCTCATCGGCGGCTTCGGCGGGCTTGTGGGCGGCGCGCTGGGCGGATGTGCCGTCTTTTTTGCCTACTACGGGCTGTGCCGCTGCGTGCAGTGGACGGGATTTGCGCAGTTTACATTTACGGCGCCGCAGTTTGTCTGGTCTGATCTTGCGCTCTTTATCGGCATCGGCGTGCTCGTCTCCGCGTTTTCGCAGTTCGGCGATCTCGTCGAAAGCGCCTTCAAGCGCAAACTCGGCATCAAGGATATGGGAAAACTGCTGCCCGGGCACGGCGGCATCCTCGACCGCATCGATTCCTCGCTGTATGCGAGCCTTGTGGTCGCGCTCATCTTTGTCGCGCGCATCATGTTTACGGGTGCGCCGGCATAAATTAGTATGCAATGCGCCCGCCGCACGGCGGGCGTTTTTTTGAAGGGAGATCATGGTCAGAATCGCACTCATCGGTTGTACGGGCAGCATCGGACGGCAGACGGCGGACATCGTGCGCCGCTATCCCGACCGCTTTCGTTTCTCGGCGCTCGCCTGCGGCGGCGCGGGGGAGACGCTCTCGGCGCTCTGCCGTGAATTTCAGCCCGCATATGCCCTGTGCGCGGCGGGAACGTTCGACGCGCCCGCGGGCGTGCAGGCGCTCCCCGCAGGGGAGGAGGGGGCGCTCTTTCGGGACTGCGACGTCGCGCTCATCGCGGCGGGCGGCTTTGCCGGGCTGCGCTACACGCTGCTCGCCGCCGAGGCGGGCGTGCGCATCGCGCTCGCCAACAAGGAGTCCCTCGTCTGCGGCGGGGAGCTGGTGCTGCGCGCCGTTCGCGAACACGGCGCCGAGCTCGTGCCCGTCGACAGCGAACACTCCGCCATCTTCCAGTGCCTCTCCTTCCGGCGCGATGCCGCCTTCCCGCGGCTCGTCCTGACGGCGAGCGGCGGGCCGTTTTTGCACTGTTCCGCGGAGGAACTCGCCCGCGTGCGCGCGAAGGATGCGCTCCGGCACCCGACGTGGAAGATGGGCGCCAAGATCACGGTGGACAGCGCGACGCTGCTCAACAAGGGGTATGAGGTCATCGAGGCGAACCGCCTGTACGGCGCACCCTTTGAGAAGATCGAGGCGGTCGTGCATCCCGAGAGCATCGTCCATTCGCTCGTGTATTTTGCGGACGGCGCGGCGCTCGCCCAGCTCGGGTATCCCGATATGCGCGTGCCCATCCAGCTCGCGCTCACTTATCCCGAGCGGCTTCCCTGCGAACCTCCGCTCGATCTGGCGGCGGTGGGGAAGCTCACCTTTTTGCCCTTTCCGCGCGAGAAATTTCCCTGTTTCGATCTCGCCGTCGGGGCGGGCAGGGCGGGCGGCACACTGCCGACGGTACTCAACGCGGCGGCGGAGGAGGCGGTCTATGCCTTCCTCGGCGACAGCATAACCTTCCCCGCGATCGCACACACTATCGAAGATACCCTTGCCGCCTTCCCGCGCGAGGAGGCGGACTCGTTCGGTCGGCTGTCGGAGACGGACGCCCGCGCACGCGCTTATGCGCACCGGCTTATCTATGGGAAATCTGCTTCTTAACGTCTGGAGCACGGTCGGCTCGGTCGCGCTCGCCATTCTCATCCTGCTCGTGATGATCACCATTCACGAGTTCGGACATTATCTCGCGGGCAAGATCCTGAAGTTCCGCATCGACGAATTCTCCGTCGGGTTCGGGCCGGCGCTCTTCAAGCGCCGCAGCAAAAAGACGGGGGAGCTGTTTGCGCTGCGCCTCATTCCGCTCGGCGGGTACTGCGCCTTCGCGGGTGAGGACGGGACGGAGGAAAAGGCCGCGCCGCCCGCCCCGCCGCAGGAAAATGCCGCCGAACAGCCGCCCGCCGAGCAGACGCCTACCGGGCAGACGCCCGCCGAACAGCCGCCTGCCGGGCAGCCGCCCGCGTCTGCGGAAGCCGCGGCGCCCCGCGGAGGACTGTTCACCGAGATGGCGCCGTGGAAGCGCATCATCGTGCTCGTGGCGGGGGCGCTCATGAACTACCTTCTGGCGGTCATCCTGCTCATCGTCTGCTTTTTCGCCTACGGACAGACCATGATCGCCGTCTACCGGGCAGATCCCTCTCCCGACATTGCCGCCGGATACTGTCTGCAGGACTATGATATCCTGCTGGCGGCGGAGGGAAAAAAGCTCTATCTCACGACCGATCTCGCACAGGCGCTCAACGGGCGCAAGGCGGGGGATCTCGTGGAGATGCGCATCTCCCGCGTCGTCGGCACGGACGAAGAGGGGGTGTACCTGCGGGAGGAACAGACGGTCAGCGTGATGCTGCGCGCGGACGTGACGGTGCAAAACTGCGCCGATCTCGACAGCGTGTGGCGGGCGCTCGGCATCGCCTGCGAGACGGAGGGGGAGAGCGGTACCTGGATGCTCGCCAACGCCTCCTATCGCTTCGGATTCTGGGAGACGCTCGGCAGAGCGTTCGCCTATTCCTTCAAGATCGCGGGTTCCATCTTCAAGGTGCTCGGAGAACTCCTGACGGGCAAACTCGGGCTGTCCGCGCTGGGCGGGCCGGTCACGACCATCACGCTCACCTCGCAGATCGCGGGCAGGAGCTTTCGCGGATTCCTGGAGATCGCGGGCTTTTTGGGGGTCAACCTCGCCGTGTTAAACCTGCTGCCCATTCCCGCGCTCGACGGGAGCAAAGTGGTGTTCACCGTCATCGAGTGGATCAGGGGCAAGCCCGTCAACCGCAAGGTGGAGGCGATCATCCACGCCGTCGGGTTCTTGCTGCTTTTGGGCTTTGCCGTCCTCGTCGACATTCTGCAATTCGTATAAAAAAACTCCGCTGAAGCGGAGTTTTTTTCATGCCGGATTCAGATTTGATTGTTCTCCTCGGCGGGTTCGGCGGGCTGCGCCGTCTTGGCGGGCGCGGAATACTTCCTCACCTGCTTCATGAACGTCTTGGAGCTGAACACGATGATGCAGACGGCGATGGCGATGGCAATGTCGGGGAAGACGTAGGTCGCATTGTAGCCGAGCGAATACACCCATGCGTCTACGTCGGGCGCCATGTAGGAGAAGGCGAATACGCCCGAGAACAGGTGCGCGGCGAAACGCAGCACGCTTGCGATGATGGCGCCGAGGGCGATCTGCAGCTGCGGGATCTTATCGAGCGCCTTGACGTGCGCGAACATTCCCGAGAGGCCGATCGCGGAGAAGGCGATGGGGTAGTCGAGGAACATCTGCGCGGGGTGGATGATCCAGGGATCCTGGATGATCTGCAGAAGTCCGTAGACAGCGCCTGCGAATACGCCCTTCTTGGTGCCGAACATATAGGAATAGATCATGAGGGGCACGAGGGAGGCGATGGTCACCGATCCTCCCTGGGGCATATGGATGGGCGCAATGTAGGAGAGCGCAAAGCTGAGGGCGATGCACACGGCGGCGTAGGAGATGGATTTGCTGTCAAATCCCTTCTTGTCCGATCTGCCGCAGACAAACGCGAGCACGACGATGACGGCGACGAGGGCGATCGCGCACAGATAGAGTGCAAGGCTCTCGGTGGAAGTGACGGTGACGCCGTTGTTCTCCTCGGCGGTGCCGGACGCGTAGTAGACGCAGAGGCAGACGATGAGCGCGATGAGGGAAGCCGCGGAGAGCGCTCCCGCAATGATGCTCGTCAGCCGGAAGGTCTTCTGCGAATAGAGCGAGGAAATGTACGCGGCGGCAATGCTCACGACGACCACGCAGACGCATACGACGGCGGGCCAGAGCACGATGCCGAAGACGTATTCGTTCTCCGCCATGTCGAAAAATTCCAGGGAGAGCATCGTCACGACGACGGTGACCGCAAACCCGACCGCAAGCGCGAGCGCGGTGCGCACATAGCCTTTGAGCGCCTCGGGCTTTTTGCGGCTGACGAAGAATCCGACCGCGAGCAGGATGACGAGCAGGGCGATCGCCGCATACAGGAAGACGAACATGAGAGAGTCTTTCGCAAAGGACGTCCACACGTCGGGATCGTCGTAGTGCGAGATGACGTTGTCGCCTTCTCCGGTCTCGAAGTAGTCCTGATAGGAGACCAAAAGGGAATTAAGTAACATAAAACCTCCTGTCTATCCGCCCGAAGCGTAAAAAAACGCCCGCACAAATGCGGGCGCAAAATTACCTAACTTCTCCTGTTCTTTCGTGCAAGGATTACCTTGTCCGATTCAAACGGTATGATCTCAGCCTTTTACGGCACCCGCGACGGATATTCAAATTTTATACTATCATTATAGTGCGCTTTTTCCCGAAAGTCAATTGAATTTTCCGTCTTTTTGTAGTATAATGACGGAAAGGAGACAGAACATGGAAAAATTTTATGCCTATCTCGACCGGATGAAGTTCATCCGCCGCTGGCAGCTCATGCGCTCGACGCGCGACGAGAACATCATGGAACATTCCCACCAGGTCGCCGTGCTCACGCACGCGCTCGCCGCCATCGAGAACGAGGTGTATGGCGGTCACGTCGACATCGAGCGCGCGGTGCTGTACGCGCTCTATCACGAGGTGAGCGAGGTGATGACGGGGGATATGCCCACGCCCGTCAAATATATCAACGGTCAGCTGCACGGCGAATACGCCAAAGTGGAGCAGCTCGCCGTCGACAAGATCGCCGCGACGCTTCCCGACGAACTTCGCGATGCCATCTATCCCTATCTGCAGGCGGACAAGTCCTCCGAGGAGTACGTCTTTGTCAAGGCGGCGGACAAGCTCTCCGCCTACCTCAAATGCCTCGAGGAGCTGCGCTCGGGCAACTCCGAATTCGTGCAGGCGGAAAAGACCATCAAGTCCGCGCTGCTCGAAAAGAACCTGCGCGCCGTCAACTATTTCTTTGAACACTTTATTCCCGCGTTCTATCTGACGCTGGACGAACTGTAAGGAGGTCGATATGGATTTTGCGGAACTTGCACGTCGCCGCTATTCGGTACGGAAATTTGAAGAGCGTCCCCTCGAAAAGGAGACGCTTGACGCCATTTTGAAAGTCGGGATGTACGCGCCGACTGCCAAGAATTTACAGCCGCAGCGCATCCCCGTGCTGACGGAACAGGAACAGCTCGAGGCGCTCGACGGCTGCACCGGGTGCCGCTTCGGTGCGCCCGCGGCGCTTCTTGTGTGCTACGACAAGGACGCCTGCTGGAAGCGCGAGCGCTACGATGCGAAGCCCAGCGGCGAGACGGACGCGGCGATCGTCACGACGCACATGATGCTCGAGGCGGCGTCGCTCGGCGTGGGCACGACGTGGGTCATGCATTTCGACCCCGATGCCGTGCGCCGCACCTTCGCCCTGCCCGAACACTACGAGCCGGCGGCGCTGCTCGTGATGGGGTACCCCGCGCCCGACGCGCAGCCCTCGCCCATGCACGAGGCATCCCTGCCCGAAGAACAGCTCATCTTCCGCGGCAGCTTTTAAGGGGCGGGCAGGAGCCGGATTTCGTGCGCATCCTGCGTGCAGAGCGCGACGGTGTAGCCGTCCGCGTCGGCAAAGGCGAGGTGTGCGGAGACGGGAACGCCGCGTTCGAGGAGGACGCCGCCTTCAAAGCGAAGGGAGGGGAGCATGCCCGCGAGCGTGCCGCCCCGCCACTTGACGTATGCCTCCTTCGCCGTCCAGAGGCGGAAGAAATCCTCCTCCCGCTCGGCGGGGGTGAGACGGGCAAGGTACGCATTCGGGAGGGGACGTCCCCGCCATTCTGCGTCAATGCCGATCTCCTCCTTGGCTGCGGCAAAGAATGTTCTGCCGTGCGCGTGTGAGAGGCTGAAGGAGAGGCTGCCGTCCGTAAGGCGGGGTTTTCCGCTCCTTGTGCGCTCGAACTGCGGCGCAGAGATGTCATATCGATGTTGGAGAATGTGTTCGGCGAACGCCCTGCCCGGGATGCGTTCGTCGGTGAAATAGACGATCATGGCAAGAGTATATCACAACGGGAGGGATTTTGCAATGACGAGGGCGGAATGTGCGAAGGAGAATTTTCTTGCAGGGTATAACTGTGCCCAGTCGGTGCTGCTCGCCTTTTTGGACGACGTCGACGCGCCGAAGGAGACCATGCTTGCGGCGGTGCGCCCGCTGGGCGGCGGGCTGGGCAGGCTGCGCGAGACGTGCGGCGCCGTCTCGGGCGGGGCGGTCGCGCTCGGGCTGCTCTTTCCCGATCTTCCGAAGGCGGAGATCTATGCGCTCGTGCAGCGGCTCGCACACGAGTTTGCCGCCGGGAACGGCACCTACAACTGCGGCGCGCTGCTGCGCGGCGCGGGGCTGCCCGCCGACACCGTGCCGCATCCCGAGGAGCGCACGCCGGAGTATTACCGCAAGCGCCCCTGCCCCGATCTCATCGCGGACGCCGCGCGCATCGTCGAGGCGATCTGCCGCGAGCGGGGGAGACTGTAATAAAAAATACCTGCCGTCGCGGCAGGTATTTTTTATGTGAGGCCGATGCCGATCTTGGTGCAGGGCACGTCGCCCGCAAGCACGGCGGCGATGGAAAAGCGCGCGTTTGCGATGTATACGGTCGTTCCCTGTGCGGCGGCGTCCTTGACATATTCGAGCTTTGCCCGCGCGCCGTTCGCGCCCGCACGGGAGGCGCCCACGCAGTATTTCTTGTACTCCTCGATGCTCTCCGTAAGCTCATAGGCGTCCTTGCCCGAGATGATCTTGACGAGCGTCGCGGGGTCGTCGGGATTGAGATAGATGCCGTCCACGCCCGTGAAGATGACGAGCGTCCTCGCGCGGACGAGGCAGGCGATGCGCGACGCCGTCTCATCGTTGTCCACACATTCGAACACCCGCTTTTTGTCGTGCATGAGGGCGAGGATCTCCATGCGCCTGTTCTCCTCGGAGGAGACGGCGTCGTTGTAGTTGACGATGGGGATGGCGTTCTGATCGCGGCAGCGCAAAAGCAGTCCTTTCAGGTGCTCGCTCTTTTGTTCGTCGTTGAAGTGGTGGTGCTCCACGAGCACCTGCCGCACGGAATAGGCGGGATCGACGAATTGGCGGTAGGTCTGCATGAGGATCGCCTGTCCCTGCGCCGCATAGTCCGTCTTGGCGTTCTCGCCCGTCAGTTCCCTGCCCGTGCGCTGCAGATAGTCGAGCCGCCCGATCTCCGTCGCGCCGCTCGAGACCCAGATGTATCCGGGGCGCAGTTCGCGCGAGATGCGCGCCACGCGCGTATAGTCGATGATGCCGTCCTCGCGGTCGATGAGCGCCATCGAACCGATCTTTCCCACAAGTTCGTAGTCGAATTTCATGCTCTGTTCCCGTAAAGTTCTCTTGTTGGAATTGTAACATGAATCGCCGAAAATTGCAAATACTTTTCCCATGCGAAAGGGATATTGTGCAATGATCGCGGCGGCGGCGTGTCTGCTGCTGACGGGGTGCGGGCGCAGCGTGCGCGAGATGAGCTCTCTGCCGGCGCTCTCCCGCCCCTATCTGGGGGAGTACAAGTGCGAACGGCTGCTGCTGGCGGGAGAGGATGCGCTCGCGGCGTTCGACGGGGTGCGCCTGACGCTCGGCGCCGACGGTACGGCGACGCTCGCCTGGCGCACGCGCGAGGGCGGGGAGGGGAGCATCCTGCTCAATTATCGCGCCGATCCCGACGCGCAGGAGATCGCCTTTTTCCCGCCCGGCGGGGCGGCGCGTACTTTCCCCATGAAAAAAGGTACCGTCTGCCTCGGAGAGATCGTCGGCGGACGGTACCTGTATGCGTCTTTTTGCAGATAGTTACATGAGCCGGATGCCCTCTTCGCGGCAGTAGGCGAGCGTCTTTTCATCCCAGACGGAGACCTGCACTTCGCCGATGTGCATCTTGTTGAGCAGCAGCATGCACAGTCTTGACTGTCCGATGCCGCCGCCCATCGTGAGCGGGAGTTTTCCCGCGGCGAGCGCGCGGTGGAAGGGCAGTTCGAGCCGGTCGAGACAGTTCTCCTCGCGCAGCTGCTCGATGAGACTGATCTCGTCCACGCGGATGCCCATGGAGGACAGCTCGAGCGCGCAGCCGAGCGGGGGATACCACACGACGATGTCGCCGTTGAGCGTCCAGTCGTCGTAGTCGGGGGAGCGCCCGTCGTGCTTGAAGCCCGAGCGCATTTTTCCTCCGATCTGCATGATGAACGCCGCGCCGTGTTCCTGCGCGAACACACATTCGCGCTCCTTGGGCGCGAGGACGGGATAGGTGTCCTCCAGCTCCTGCGTCGTGACGAAGGTGATCTTCTCGGGCATAAAGTTGATGAGTCCGGGGTAGTGTGCGCAGATGCGTTTCGCCGTCTCGCACAGCGCGGCGTAGATCTTGCGCACCGTCTCTTCGAGATAGGCGCGCGTTCTGTCCTCGCGCTGGATGATCGCCTCCCAGTCCCACTGGTCGACGTAGACGGAGTGCAGCGCGTCGAGGATCTCGTCGCGGCGGACGGCGTTCATGTCGCAGTACAGGCCGCTGTGTACTTCAAATCCGTATTTTGCGAGCGCGTAGCGCTTCCACTTGGCGAGCGACTGCACGACTTCGGCGCGCACGCCCGCATGGAGAATGTCGAAGGAGACGGGGCGCTCCACGCCGTTCAGGTTGTCGTTGAGGCCGCTGTTTTCGGGTACGAACAGGGGCGCGCTGATCCGCGAGAGATTGAGCGCCTTGGCGAGCAGCACTTCAAAGGTGTCTTTGACTTCCTTGATCGCCTGTTCCGTCTGTACGAGATCGAGCGTTGCATGATACATATGAGGGCCTCCCTGCGTATATTTGGGCTATTATAGCACAGTTCGGCGGGAATTGCAACGGCGGACGTGAAAAAATCCAAAAAATTGCGCAAACATTGAACGAATGTTTGCCTTTTCGCGCGCGGTATGCTATACTTGTGCCATGGAACAGGAACGTACGGACAGCGCGGCGCTCACCGCCGATCAGGCGGAGGCTGCCGATCTCATCGAGGAGTGGTTTTACCACCTGAATACGCAGATCTTCGTGATGTGCGGCTACGCGGGAACGGGAAAGACCTTTCTCGTCAACTATATCGTGCGCCGCCTCGGACTGACGCCGGGGGAGAGCGCCGTCTTTGTCGCGCCCACGGGGAAGGCGGCGTCCGTGCTCATCCGGCAGGGCGTTCCCGCGGGGACGATCCACAGCCTCATCTACACGCGGGAAGAGGACATCGAGGTGGACGAGAACGGCGAGGTCATCTCCGAGCGGTTTTTGCGTTTTGTCAGAAGGGAGTCCATCGACAGCAAGATCCGTCTCATCGTGCTCGACGAGACGAGCATGGTGCCCGACGACGTGCTGCGCGATCTCTTGTCCTTCGGCGTCAAATGTCTCTGCTGCGGCGATCCCGCCCAGCTGCCGCCCGTCAAGGGGAGCAATTCGCTGCTCTCCATGCCCGTCGTGACGCTCAAAGAGATCGTGCGGCAGGAGAAAGACAATCCCATCGTGCGGCTCGCCGAACGAGTGCGTCGGGGCGAGAGGATCGGTTTTGGCGAGGACGGTTGCGTCAAAATCATTCCGCGCCGCGCATTTACGCGCGATGTGCGGCGCAAATTGTTCTCCGATGCCGACCAGATCATCGTCGGCACCAACCGCACCCGCGGCGCGGTCAACCGCGAGATGCGCGCCCTGCGCGGCATCCCCGATACGGCAAAGCTGCCGCAGGAGGGGGAGAAGCTCATCTGCACGCTCAACGACTGGAGCAAGACATTGGACGAGGCGGGGAACTTCCATCTCGTCAACGGCATCATCGGCACCTGTTCGGACGTGCGTGAACAGCTCGACGGGCTGGGTCAGCTGAACTTTACGCCCGACTTTCTGCCCGATCCCGTCCGCGATCTTCCCTTTGATGCGGGGATCTTCGTGCAGGGGCAATACTTTCACGGATACGGCGACAGGGCGTATCTGCTCACCAACGGCACGCTCGTGCATGAGGACGATGTCGCCATGCTGCGCCGCTTCAAGGTGCGCCGCGAGGATGCCGTCTGCCGCTTCGAGTTCGCCTACGCCATCACCTGCCATAAGGCGCAGGGTTCGGAATATGATAACGTGGTCGTCCTGGACGAATCGGGCTTCTTCGAGGACGGCGAAAAGTGGCTGTATACCGCCGTGACGCGGGCGAAAAAACAGCTCACGATCGTGAGGTGAGACCATGGTATATCTCTCCCGGTTTGTCTTTCCGACCTATGACGCGGAGTACGATTTTCGTCTGCATCGCGTCAAGCGGACGTGTTACAACACGATGTATCCCTTTTTCGTGCTCTCCGCGCGCGGTTTGGAGGAGCTGTCGTTTTCGCCCGTCACCATCCTGTGCGGCGGGAACGGCTCGGGCAAGACGACGGCGCTCAACGTCATTGCCGAATGTCTGCACCTTCCCCGCAGCGCCCGTTTCAACCGCTCGGACTTCTTCGGGGAATATGTCGGGATGTGCTCGCATACGCTTGCCGCGCCCCTTCCGAAGGGCAGCCGCATCCTGACGAGCGATGACGTGTTCGACTTTATGCTCGACGTGCGCGCCGTCAACGAGGGCATCGACAGGAGGCGGGAGGAGCTGTTTTCCGCCTATTCGGAATACAAGTATGCCGACGTGCAGCTCCGCACGCTCGATGACTACGATCGCCTCCGCGAGGCGTGCCTCGCACGCAGCAGAACGCAGTCGCGGTATGTGCGGGAACATCTCCCCGACAACGTGCGGGAGCGCTCCAACGGCGAGAGCGCGCTGCTCTATTTCCGCGAGCGGATCGGCGAGAACGTGCTCTGCCTTCTGGACGAACCGGAGAACAGTCTCTCGCCCGCGCTCCAGCTCGAACTCAAAGCATTTCTCGAACAGTCCGCCCGCTTCTTCGGCTGTCAGTTCATCATGGCGACGCACTCGCCCTTCCTGCTTGCCGTCGAAGGGGCGAAGATCTACGACCTCGACGCCGCCCCCGCGGCGGTGAAAGCGTGGGAGCAGCTCGAAAGCGTGCGCGTCTATTACGATTTCTTTGCGCGCAGCCGCGAAAAATTTGAGGAGAACGGCAATGCGTGAATTTTACAAACGCATCCTCGTGCTCGGCAACGGCGGCGCGGGGAAATCGACTTTTTCCGTTGCGATGGGGGAGAAACTTTCCCTTCCCGTGGTGCATCTGGATCAGCTTTGGTGGCTGCCGGGTTGGGTGACGCGCAGCGAGGCGGAATTTGACGCGCTCCTCGCCGCAGAGCTTCAAAAGCCCGCCTGGGTGATGGACGGCAACTATCACCGCACGCTCTCCGTCCGCCTTGCCGCTGCGGACGCGGCGGTCTTTCTGGATATTCCCGCGGCGGTGTGCGCGCAGAGCGCCGCGGCGCGTGCCGAAGAATACCGCGGCAGGACGCGCCCCGACAT
>CALVWN010000068.1 GCA_944367415.1 uncultured Clostridia bacterium
TACCGCGGCAGGACGCGCCCCGACATGGCGGAGGGCTGTCCCGAGCGCCTCGACGGGGAATTCGCGCGCTGGATCGGAGCGTTCGAGGACGAGGTTCGCCCGCAGTTGCTCTCCCTGCTCGAGGGGAGCGGGAAGAAATTCTTCGTCTTTTCCTCGCGGGCGGCGGCATATGAATGGCTGGAAAGTTTGAAAGCCGAACGCGCTTTTCCTTGACATTTCCGTGCGCGCGGGATATAATCATTTACGAATTTTATCCGGATAAGGAAACCGATATGGCTTACAGAACGCACAACTGCAACGAACTCAGAGAGGGGGACGCCGGCAAGCGGGTAAAAATTTGCGGCTGGCTGGACTCCAAGCGCGACAAGGGCGGGCTTTTATTCGCCGTCATCCGTGACTTTTACGGCACGACGCAGGTCGTCGCCACCGAGGAGCCCTGCCTTTCGCAGCTCCGCGACATTCCCACCGAATCGACGCTCTCCGTCGAGGGTACGGTCGTTCTGCGCTCCGCGCCCAACGACAAGCTCCCCACGGGCAAGATCGAGATCGTGCCCGAGAAAGTGGAGGTGCTGGGACGGCGCACCACGCAGGCGCTGCCCTTCGAGGTCTCCCGTTCGACGGAGGCGGGGGAGGATATGCGCCTGAAATACCGCTTCCTCGACCTTCGCAATCGCGCCGTCAAGGAGAAGATCGTGCTGCGCGCCGCCATCGTCGCGGAGCTGCGCTGCCTCATGACGCAGGAGGGATTTCTGGAGATCTCCACGCCCATCCTCACGAGTTCCTCGCCCGAGGGCGCGCGCGACTACATCGTGCCCAGCCGCCTCTATCCCGGCGAGTTCTATGCGCTCCCGCAGGCGCCTCAGCAGTATAAGCAGCTTCTGATGTGCTCGGGGTTTGACAAATACTTCCAGATCGCGCCCTGCTTCCGCGACGAGGACGCCCGCGCCGACCGTTCGCCCGGCGAGTTCTATCAGTTGGATATCGAGATGGCGTTCGCGACGCAGGAGGACGTCTTTGCCGTCCTCGAGCGCGTGCTTCCGCCCGTGTTCGCAAAGTTCTCGGGCTGGGAGGCGGACAAGCCGCCCTTCCGCCGCATTGCCTACCGCGATGCCCTGGAAACGTATGGCTCCGATAAACCCGATCTTCGCAATCCCCTCACCGTATGCGACATTTCCGTGCTTCTGCAGGGCTGCGGCTTCCAGGCGGTGGAGGGCAAGGTCGTCAAGGCGATCGCCGTCAAAGACGCGAGCATCGCAAGAAAGCAGATCGACAAGCTCGCCGAGGAGTTCAAGACAAAGACGGAGGGCGGCGCCATGTTCTGGTTCAAGCTGGACGAGAGCGGCGCGCCCGCGGGCGGCATCGCAAAGTTTGTCGCGGAGCGCGCAGATGCGCTCAAAGAGAAGCTCGGCATCGGGGCGGGCGCGTTCGTCGCCGTCCTCGCCGAGGACAAGCTCTCCCTCGCGCAAAAGCGCGCGGGCGTGCTGCGCACCATGCTCGGAACGACGCTCGGACTTTTGGAGAAGAACGTCTATCGCTTCTGCTGGATCGTCGATTTCCCCATGTACGAGATCGGCGAGGAGTCGGGGCAGCTCGAGTTCTGCCACAATCCCTTCTCCATGCCGCAGGGCGGGATGAAGGCGCTCGAAGAACAGGATCCGCTCGACATCCTCGCCTATCAGTATGACATCGTCTGCAACGGCGTGGAGCTTTCCTCGGGCGCCGTCCGCAACCACGATCCCGAGATCATGGTCAAGGCGTTCTCGCTCGTCGGACTGGGCAAAGAGGACGTCGTGAAGAAGTTCCCCGCGCTCTATCATGCCTTCGAGTACGGCGCTCCTCCGCACGCAGGCGTCGCTCCCGGCGTCGACAGAATGGTCATGCTCATCTCGGATACCGTCAATATCCGCGAAGTCATCGCCTTCCCGATGAATGCCAAGGCACGCGATCTTCTGATGAACGCGCCCTCGCCCGTGGAGCAAAAACAGCTCGACGACGTCCATATCGCCGTCGTCAAAGAGAAGAAGAACTGATACTTTTCCGTGCGCCGGAGGGCTCCGACGCACGGTTTCTTAAGTTTTCCTTATAGATAATATCATCGATCCGAAATCGCAAAGTGAGAAATGGGGGGAACAAACATTTGACTTGTTTCCCCGAAAAACATATAATTGAAGCGAACAGATCGTACGGATAAAACCAAATTTTCAACGATTAGGAGAGAACCATGAAGGTCACAGAGCTGTTCGGCACCAACGTATTCACCGACGAGGTGATGAAAAATTCGCTGCCTCGCGAAGTCTACAAGTCGTTGCGCAAGACGATCGACGAGGGGCAGCCTCTCGATTCTTCCATCGCTGGCGCGGTTGCGAATGCGATGAAGGATTGGGCGGTTTCCAAGGGAGCCACGCACTACACGCACTGGTTCCAGCCTCTTACCAACCTGACCGCATCCAAGCATGACTCCTTTATCGAGCCCTCGGGCGACAAGGTCATCATGCAGCTGACGGGCAAGAGCCTCATCGTGGGCGAGCCCGATGCTTCCAGCTTCCCCTCGGGCGGAACGCGCATGACGAGCGCGGCGCGCGGCTACACCGCGTGGGATCCCACCTCTCCCGCCTTCGTCAAGGAGGGAACGCTCTTCATTCCCACCGTGTTCGTCTCCTATACGGGGGAGACGCTCGACAAAAAGGCGCCCCTTCTGAAGTCGATGACCGCGCTCGACGCGCAGGCAAAGCGGCTGCTGAAACTGTTCGGCATCTCCTGCCGCAAGATCTCCACGACGGTCGGCCCCGAGCAGGAGTATTTCCTCGTCGACGAGGACGTCTATAATCAGAGGAAGGATCTTATCCTGACGGGCCGCACGCTGTTCGGCGCGCCGCCCACCCGCGGGCAGGAGCTGGAGGATCACTACTTCGGCGTCCTGAAGCCCCGCATCTCCGACTTCATGCGCGATCTCGACGAGACGCTCTGGTCGTACGGCATCTTCGCCAAGACCAAGCACAACGAAGTCGCGCCCGCGCAGCACGAGCTTGCGCCCATCTTCACGACGACCAACGTTGCGGTGGACGACAACCAGCTCACGATGGAGCTGATGAAGAAGGTCGCGCAGAAGCACCACATGGCGTGCCTGCTGCACGAGAAACCCTTCGAGGGCGTCAACGGCTCGGGCAAGCACAACAACTGGTCGGTCTCCACCGACACGGGGCTCAACCTGCTCGATCCGGGCGAAAATCCCGAGAAGAACGCGCTCTTCATGCTCGTGCTCGCCTGCGTCATCGAGGCGGTCGACAACTATCAGGGCATCCTGCGCGCCTCCGTCGCGTCGGCGGGGAACGATCACCGTCTGGGCGCCAACGAAGCGCCTCCCGCCATCATCTCCGTCTACCTCGGCGACCAGCTCGGCCCGCTTGTGGACAGCATCGTCCTGGGCAGGGAGTATGTGCCGAAGAAGGCGATCCCCGGCTCCATCGGCGTGCCCGAATCGCCCATCTTCCCCATCGATACGACGGACAGAAACCGTACGTCGCCCTTCGCCTTTACGGGGAACAAGTTCGAGTTCCGCATGCTGGGTTCGCAGGCGTCCGTCGCCGATCCCAACATCGTGCTCAACACCATCGTCGCGCAGACCTTCTCCGAGGCGGTGGACGCACTCTCGGGCGCGGAGGACTTCGAGGCAGCCTGCAGGAAGTACACGAAGAAGCTCTTAAAAGATCACTACCGCATCATCTTCAACTATAACGGCTAC
>CALVWN010000069.1 GCA_944367415.1 uncultured Clostridia bacterium
AAAGCGCGGCAGGGAAAAGCGGGAGGACGTGCGCGTCACGCGCGACCTCGCGCCCCGTCCGTCGGCGGCGCGCGAGTGCAACATCATCGGCAAGACGACGGCGGAGGGCGTTGCGGAGGCGGAGGCATTTCTCGACGCCGCGACCGTCGCAAACTTGCAGGAGGTGCGCATCGTCCACGGTTACGGCACGGGCAAACTGCGCGCCGCCGTGCATGATATGCTGCGCCGCCATCCGCGCGTGGAGAGCTTCCGCCTCGGCAAATATGGCGAAGGGGAGGGCGGCGTCACCGTCGTCACCTTGAAATAGAGCGCATATTTTTTTGCAAAATCCAATACAATGTGGGTGAAAACGCTCTCATTGGGGGAAACTGTGAAAAAGCTCTCTTCGCGCGCCGTCGCCATGATCACCAACGGCGTGCTCGCCGTCGTGCTGCTCGTCGTGGGCTGCGTGTGCTTTTTTCCCACCGCCGCAAACGTCTCCTCGCAGCTTGAATCGCGCGTCATCCGCAGAGGTTCGTCTGCGGACGGCGTGTCGCTCATGTTCAACGTCTATTGGGGAACGCAGGAGGTGGAGGGCATCCTCGACGTCCTCGCCGACCGCGGCGCGAAGGCGACCTTTTTTCTGGGCGGGAGCTGGGCGGACGACAACACCGCCTGCGTGCGGCGCATCCGCGCGGAGGGGCACGAGATCGGCACGCACGGCTACTTCCACCGCGATCATACGGCGCTCGGGTATGAGGAGAACGTCGAGGAGATCGCGCGCAGCGTGCAGTTTCTGTCGCTCGTGACGGGGGAGGGGATCGCTCTCTTCGCGCCGCCATCGGGGGCGTATGACGAGAACACCGTCTCCGCCGCCGAGGCGCTGGGCCTCAAGACCATCCTCTGGTCGCGGGATACCGTCGACTGGCGCGATCGGGACGCGGAGACCTGCTATGCCCGCGCCGTGCAGGCGGAGGCGGGAGATTTCGTGCTCATGCACCCCATGCCGCACACGCTGGAGGCGCTTCCGCGCATCCTCGACACGTTTGCGGAGCGCGGGCTGCGCGCCGTCACCGTGAGCGAAAATCTTGCGGCGCAGGCGGCTACATAGAAATACAACAGGAGAATGATATGATCGAAACCAAGACACTTTCCAACGGCGTGCGCGTCATCGTCAAACAGATGGAGGGGCTTTTGTCCGTCTCGATGGGGGTGCTCGTCGGAACGGGCGCCGCCTATGAGACCGACCGCGAGGACGGCATTTCGCACTTCATCGAACATATGCTCTTCAAGGGCACGCCCACGCGCACCGCATTCGAACTCTCCGACGCCTTCGACGCGCTCGGCGCGCAGGTCAACGCCTTCACGGGGAAAGACATGACCTGTTTTTACTCCAAGGCAACGAGCGACCACGCCGCCGAGGCGTTCGCGCTGCTTTCCGATCTCTTCCTCAATGCCTCTTTCCCCGAGGAGGAGATGAAGCGGGAAAAGGGGGTGGTCATCGAGGAGATCCGCATGGACGAGGACTCCCCCGAAGATCTCTGCCTCGACCTGCTCTCGCGCGCCGCGTTCGGAAACGGCGGCTACGGCAGGAACATTTTAGGCCCCGCGCACAACGTGGAGGGCTTCACGCGCGAAGATCTCTTCGCCTACCGCCGCGAGCGGTACTGCCCCGAGAACATCGTCGTCTCCTTCGCGGGGTGCATCGGAACGGAGGAGGCGCTTGCGCTCGCCGAACGCTACTTCGGCGGCATGGAACGCACACAGTTTGCCGACCGCAAGAAGGAAGTCGTGCGCCGTGCGGACGCCCTCTTCCGCAAAAAGCCCATCGAGCAGGCGCACTTTGCGCTCGGGTTCCCGTCCGTCGCGCGCGAGGACAGGCTGCGCCCCGCCGTGCAGGTCATGAATACCATTCTGGGCGGCGGCATGAGTTCGCGCCTCTTCAAGCGGGTGCGCGAGGAACTCGGGTTTGCCTATTCGGTGTACTCCTACGGCACCCATTACGAGGAAACGGGGCTGCTGTCGGTGTACGCCGGCGTCAATCCCGCGAAACTCGACGACGCGTTCTCCGCCGTGCGCGAGGTCATCGAGACCTTTCAGCGGGAGGGCGTCACGCAGGAAGAATTTCTGCGGGGCAGGGAGCAGGTGAAGTCGGGCGCCGTTTTTTCGCAGGAGAACACCTCCTCGCAGATGCTGCTCTACGGAAAGGAATTGCTCTACAACGGCCGCGTGTACGACTTCGAGCGGCGCATGGCGGAGATCTCCGCGCTCACCCTCGACGACGTGGCGGAGGCGATCGCGCAGAGCTTCGACTTCTCCCGCGCGGCGGTCGCGACGGTGGGCAATCTCAAAAAGGGCATTGCGCTGTGAGCGGGTTTTTCGAGGGATTTGCGCCCTGTTATTTTCCGGACAGCAGGCTTTTGATCCTCGGCAGTTTTCCCTCCGTGAAATCGCGCGCGGAGGGGTTTTATTACGGAAATCCGCAGAACAGGTTCTGGCGGACGGTGTGCGGCTTTTTCGGCGAGGACGTTCCCGCGGAAATCGAGCAAAAGCGTGCTTTTCTGCAGCGGCGCAGGATCGCGCTCTGGGACGTCGTGACGGCGTGCGAGATCGAAGGCTCCGCCGATGCCTCCATCCGGGAGGCGCAGCTCGCCGACGTCGCCGCGCTCGTACATAGGACGCAGATCTGCGAGGTATTCTGCAACGGCAAGACGGCGTACACGCTGCTCGAAAAGGCGCCGCCCTGCCCGGTGCCCGTCCGCCTTTTGCCATCGACGTCTCCCGCAAATCCGCGCTTTTCGGCGGCGGTGTGGGAGGACGCGCTGCGCGCGGTATTCGGAGAATGATATGATCGCCTATGAAGAAGTGCTTGCCCGCCTGCGTTCGCTCGCGGAGGAGAATTTCCGCGTTTTTCAGGAAAAACTCATCAAAGACAGCGCGCCCATCCTCGGCGTGCGCACGCCCGCGCTGCGCAAGCTCGCGCGGGAGTACCGCGGGGAAACGGACGCCTTTCTCACCTTCCCCGATGAGTATTACGAAGTGACCTGGCTCAAATGCGCCGTCGCGGCGCAGCTGCCATATACGCAGTTTGTTGCCGTCGTCGACCGGCTGGTGGGGCTTTTGGACAACTGGGCGACGTGCGATATGTTCGCGCCCGCCTGCATTCAAAAGCACCGCGATCTGTTCCGCACCTGTATCCTGCGCTATCTTGCGGACGAGCGCGTCTTTGTGCGCCGCTTCGCCCTCACGACGCTGCTGCACTTTTACGTCACGGAGGGGGAACTTCCCTTCGTGTTCGACTGCCTCTCCGCGGTCGACGCGCGCCCGTATTACGTCTCGATGGCGGCGGCATGGCTGACGGCGGAAGTGCTCGTGAAGTTCTACGAGCGGGGAAAGGCGTTCCTTCTCGAAGGAACGCTCGACGGTGCGACCTATTTGCGCGCCGTGCGCAAGGCGCGGGAGAGCTTCCGGCTGACGGATGCGCAGAAAGAGGAGCTGCAGACGCTCAAATGTCACAAAAACTTGTGACTTTTTCCGACGAGTTTCGGCAAAAGTATTGACAAACCCGTCGGAATCGGTTACAATATGAAAAAATATAAATCATATCTCGTTGCGGCGGGGTATGCGGAGGTTGGATATGTACGAAAAAGTTTGCAAAATGCTTGCGGAGCAGCTCGATATTTCTGCCGATACGATCACGCCCCAGTCGGAAGTGGTCAAGGATCTCGGCGCCGATTCGCTCGACGTCGTGGAGCTGATGATGGCGCTCGAGGACGAGTACGGCATCACGCTTCCCGAGGGCGAAGTCGAAAACGTCAAGACGGTGCAGGACATCGTCGACATGATGGAAAAACTCGCAAAATAAGAAAAAACATGACGGCGGCGCCGCCCGAAGTTTCGGGCGGCGCCGCGTTTTTTATCGGTCATAGACGCTCTTGCCGCGGGCGTCGATCGCAACGACGGCGGGGAAATCGACCACTTCAAAGCGGTAGATCGCCTCGCTCAGAAGGTCGGGGAAGGCGACAAGCTCGCTTTTTTTGATTGACTTTGCGTACTGCGCGCCCCCGCCGCCGATCGCGGCGAAATATACTTTCTTGTTTCGCACGAGCGCCGCGCGCGTCTCCTCGCTCATCTCGCCCTTGCCGATCATGCCGAGCAAGCCCAGGTCGAGCAGGCGGGGCGCAAAGGCATTCATGCGCGCGGAGGTCGTCGGCCCGCAGCTCCCGCACGCCTTTCCCGCGGGTGCGGGGCAGGGGCCTGCATAGTAGATGTACGTCTTGTCAAGCTCGATGGGAAGCGGTTCCCCCCTGTCGAGCAGTTCAAAGAGCCGCCTGTGGGCGCAGTCGCGCGCCGTGTAAATGGTTCCCGAGAGCAGCACGCCGTCGCCCGCGTGCAGGGCATTGAGATCGGACGGGGAGAGGGGAAGGGTGATTTTTTTCATAGCGTCTCCTTTTCGCAGCGGATGCAGTGGCATTGGATATTGACGGCGACGGGAAGCCCCGCGATGTGGGTGGGGGCGATCTCGCAGGCGACGCCGAGCGCCGTCACCTTCCCGCCGAAGCCCTGTGCGCCGATGCCGAGGGCGTTGATCCCGGCAAGTGCCTCCTCCTCGATGGAGGCAACGTCCGCGCGCGCGTTCTTGCTGCCGACGTCGCGCGTCAATGCCTTCTTCGCAAGCAGTGCGCACGAGTCGAATGCCCCGCCGATGCCCACGCCCACATAGACGGGCGGACAGGGACGGGAGCCTGCCGCGCGCACCGTCTCCACGATGGCGCGGACGATGCCCGCCCTTCCCTCGGAGGGGGTGAGCATATACAGCTTGCTCATGTTTTCGCTGCCGAAGCCCTTGGGAAGGAAGGTCACCTTCACGGTTTCCCCGGGTACGATCTCGGTGTGCAGGTGGGCGGGGGTGTTGTCGCCCGTGTTGACGCGCGTCAGCGGATCGCAGATGCTCTTGCGGAAGTACCCGTCCGCATAGGCGCGGCGCACGCCGTCGTTGACGGCATCCGCAAGCGGTTCGCCTGTCAGGAACACGTTCTGGCCGATCTCCAGGAGCACGACCGCCATGCCCGTATCCTGGCAGACGGGCATCCTCTCCGCCTGCGCCGTGTCCGCGTTCTCAAGGAGGGTCGCGAGCGCAAACTGCGCTGCGCCCTCTTCCGCATCGGCTGCCGCGCGGAGAGCAGAGCGGCACGCGGGCGTGAGCGTCGTGCCCGCCTTTCTTGCGAGGCGGTAGACGCAATCGGAAATTTCTTTGGTATTCAGCGTTCTCATACCGTTATTATAGAACAATTTTTCCAAAAAGCAAAGTTTTTATTTGGATATTTCACGAATTTCCTGTATAATAGCGGTATGAACAACGCGGCAGAACACGAAGAACAGGTTTTCAGACGGCGCGCGCTCACGGAGGCGGGCGTCGCCTACTCGGTGGGGGCGGTCTTGCCCGTGATCGTCTCTCTCGTCGTGAGCGTCATTGCTGCGCTCGCCGCAGGGGAGGGGTATGCGGGAACGGCGTGGTATCGTTTTCTCGCCTATCTCCTGCCGCAGGTCTGCTTTGCCGTCACGGCGCTCGTCTTTTTCCGCCGCAGCAAAGTGAGCGTGCGGCGCACTTACGGCGGCTGCAAGTGGTACTACTTTCCCGTTGCCGTCCTCATGCAGTTCGGGCTGACCTTTTCGCTCTCCGAACTCAACAGCCTGTTTCTCGGATGGCTGCAGTCGCTCGGCTATCGGGATGCCTCGGCGGCACTGCCGCCCCTTGACGGATGGTATCTTCTTCCCGCGCTCCTCATCATCGCCCTTCTTCCCGCGATCTTCGAGGAGACGCTCTTCCGCGGCATCCTCGTCGGGCGCATGACGGCATCCGAATGGGGCACTGCGGCGACCGTTTTCATCTCCGGCGCGCTCTTTTCCCTCTATCACGGCAATCCCGCACAGACCGTCTATCAGTTTGTCTGCGGCGTCTGTTTTGCACTCATCGTCGTACGCGCAGGGAGCATCCTGCCCTCCATGCTGGCGCATTTCTGCAACAACGCTGCCATCATTATATTGACATCGGCGGGCTACGGTGTAGAGGGCGGCTGGCTCATGCCGCAGGGGTGGAGCATCGGACTCGTCGTCTCCGCCTCCGTCTGCCTTGCCGGAGCGCTCGCCTGGCTCGTCTTTTTCGACCGCTCCCACGCGCAGAAGGGGGGCGTGAAAGGCGGCAAAAAGTTCTTTCTTGCGGCGGCGGTCGGCATCGCCGTGTGTGCGGTGCAGTGGATCGTCGTGCTCATTTCGGGGTTTACAGGTGGTTAAGGTCAACGTCGTCTGCGTCGGAAAACTCAAGGAGGCGTACTGGCGGGATGCCGTCGCGGAATACGCCAAGCGCCTTGCGCGCTTCTGCCGCTTCGAGGTGACGGAGCTTGCCGAACGCCGCACCCTCGAGGAGGAGGCGGACGGCATCCTGCATGCCTGCCGCGGCTACGTTTTCGCGCTGACGCCTGAGGGAAAACAGTGCACGTCCGAGCAATTCGCCGCAAAGCTGGGAGCGCTGCGCGACGCGGGGCGGGAGGTGACCTTCGTCATCGGCTCCTCCTGCGGCATGGCGCCGCGCGTCAAGGCGGCGGCGGACGAGCTGTTCTCCTTTTCGCAGCTCACCTTCCCGCACCAGATGATGCGCGTCATTTTGGCGGAACAGATCTACCGCGCCTTCATGATCGACGCGGGCGCGGAGTACCACAAGTAACCTGCCGCCTCCGCTTCCGCATACCATGACGTATGAACATCTATGAGGAAGTCGGGGCATTTTACGAGGGCTACCGCGGCGAAAAGCGCATCATCGGCAGGAGCCGCGAGGGGCGCGATCTCTATGCGCTCTTCATCGGAAGCCGCGGCGGCGCCGTCGGCATTGCGACGTATGCAATCCATGCGCGCGAGTGGATCACCGCCTGTCTTGCGATGCAGCACGTCCGTCGCGGCATGGTGCGCGGCGGGGTATGGGTGGTGCCGCTCGTCAATCCGGACGGCGCCCTGCTCGTGCAGGAGGGCGTGGAGAGCGTGCGGCCTTCCCTTCGCGGCGGGCTGCTCTATCTGAGCGGCGGCGCCGACTTTTCCCTGTGGAAGGCGAACGCCCGCGCCGTCGATCTCAACGTCAATTTCGACGCGGGCTGGGGAACGGGGCAATGCAATCTGCACACCCCCGCGCCCGCAAACTATATCGGGCCGGCGCCCTTTTCAGAACCGGAGACGCAGGCGCTGCGCGACTTTACGCTGGAAGTTGCGCCCGCCTTCACGGTGAGCTATCACACGAAGGGGGAGGTCATCTATTGGCGCTTCCGTCAGGGTGCGCTGCGCGCCCGCCGCGCCCGCAGATATGCCGCGCTCGTCAGCCGCGCGCCGGGGCATCCGCCTGCGGAGGCCGCCGGCCCGGCGGGCGGCTATAAGGATTGGTGCGTGGAGAAACTGCACATTCCCGCCTTCACGGTGGAGGGGGGACGGGAGGGATTCTCTCACCCGCTGGGGCGCTCCGCGCTCGCCGATCTCGTGACGAAAAATCTCGACGTGCTCGCAGCGCTGGGCATGGCGTTTGAACGGTGACGCAATGGAAGAAACATTCATGCGCGAGGCGATCCGTCTTGCGCAAAAGGCAAAAAAGAAGGGGGAAGTCCCCATCGGCGCGGTCGTCGTCTATCGCGGCAAGATCATCGGGAAGGGGTACAACCTGCGCACGAAACTGCAGATGGCGACGGCGCACGCCGAGATGCGCGCCATCGACAGGGCGTGCAAAAAACTGCACTCGTGGCGGCTCCCGGGCGCGGAGCTGTATGTCACGCTCGAACCCTGCCCCATGTGCATGGGCGCCATCCTCAACGCGCGCATCGACCGCGTGTATTTCGGCGCCTACGAACAAAAGGGCAGAAGTCTCACGGACGCCCTCGCAAACGCCAACCTGCTCAATCACAAAGTGGAGGTCGTGGGCGGCGTCTTAAAGGAGGAGTGCGCAGAGGTGCTGACCTCCTTCTTTTCCGAGATGCGCGCCCGCGAAAAGGCAAAACGCAAGTGATCCCGCCCCGCGGCGGGATTTTTCATGCCCGAAAGCTATTGCATGGCATGAAAAACAGGCATTTGACAGGCGGGAAAAACGGGTATATAATGGAAGAAAAGGCGGCAAAGGCCGCATGAAAGGAGAAAACTATGCTCGGGAATTTCAGCTATTGCAACCCCACAAGATTGTATTTCGGCAAGGGCGCCGTGGAGAACCTGCGGACGGAACTCGGACATTACGGCAAAAACATCCTGCTCGTCTACGGGGGCGGCTCCATCAAGAAGAACGGCATCTACGATCAGGTGGTCTCTATCCTGAAGGCGTGCGGCAAGAACGTCACGGAGGACGCGGGCGTCATGCCCAATCCCACGACGGAGAAGCTCGCCGAGGGCATTGCGCGCGCAAGGGCGTGCAAGGCGGATCTCATCCTCGCCGTGGGCGGCGGTTCGGTGTGCGACTATGCGAAGGCGGTCTCCGTCTCCGTCCATTGCGACGAGGATCCGTGGGAAAAATACTTCATCCGCTTCGAGGAACCGACCTGCGCGATCGTGCCCGTCGCGTGCGTTCTGACGATGGTCGGTACGGGCAGCGAGATGAACGGCGGCTCGGTCATCACCAACCATGCGCAAAAGCTCAAGATCGGGCACGTCTTCGGAACGGAGGTGTTCCCGAAGTTCTCCATCCTCGACCCCACTTATACCTTCACGCTGCCGCACTATCAGATGGTGTCGGGCATCTACGACATCTTCAACCATATCTGCGAGCAGTATTTCTCGGGCACGGATGACAACACGAGCGACTATCTCTCGGAGGGGCTGATGCGCTCGCTCATCCATTCCAGCCGCATTGCGAACAAGGATCCCGAGAACTACGAGGCGCGCAGCAACATCATGTGGACGGCGACGTGGGCGCTCAACACGCTCGTCGCGATGGGCAAGGACACCGACTGGGAGGTGCATATGCTCGGACAGGCGGTCGGCGCGCACACCAATGCGACGCACGGCATGACGCTCGCCGCCGTCTCGATGGCGTATTATCGCCATATCCTGCCCTACGGGCTGCAGAAGTTCCGCCGCTTCGCCGTCAATGTCTGGGGCGTGCGCGAGGAGGACAAGTCGGACGAGCAGATCGCCGCCGAAGGACTTGCCGCAATGGAGGCATGGATGAAGGAGCTCGGGCTCGTCATGAACCTTACCGAGCTCGGCGTCAGAGAGGAGATGATCGAGGGGCTCGTCAAGAGCACGCTCGTCATGCAGACGGGATATAAGGTGCTCGATACGGACGAGATCCGCGCCATTTTCAAGGAGAGTTTATAAGGAGAACGGCAATGAAAGTATTATTGGTCAACGGAAGTCCGCGCGCCGCGGGGTGTACCTTCACGGCGCTCACGGAGGTCGCAAAGGAGCTGCAGGCGGCGGGCATCGAGACGGAGATCTTCCAGCTCGGCGCAAAGCCCGTGCAGGACTGCATCGCCTGCGGCAAGTGCGGGCAGCTTCAAAAATGCGTCTTTGACGACGTTGCAAACGAACTGATCGAAAAGGCAAAGACGGCGGACGGTTTCGTGTTCGGCACGCCCGTCTATTATGCGCACCCGTCTGCACGGGTACAGGCGGCGCTCGACCGCGCCTTCTATGCGGGCAAGTACGCCTTCGCGGGAAAGCCGGGCGCCTGCGTCGTCTCCGCGCGCAGGGGCGGCACGGCGGCGTCCTATGACGTGCTCAACAAGTATTTCGGCATTTCCTCCATGCCCGTCATCTCTTCGACCTATTGGAACATGGTGTACGGCAACACCCCCGACGAGGTGCGCCGCGACGAGGAGGGGATGCAGACCATGCGCAACCTCGGCAGGAACATGGCGTACTTTCTGAAGTGCATCGAGGCGGGCAAGAAAGCGGGTCTGACGCCTCCCGCGCAGGAAGGCGCCTATAAGACCAACTTTATCCGGTAAACCGAATATATCAAAATGCGGCGGCGGACAAAAAGTCCGCCGCCGCATTTATTATCGGCTCGACAGGAGCTTTTTTTTGAGATCGTCAAACTGCGTTCGTCCGATCTGTGCGGTATCGAGCAGATACTTCCACCATAAAATACGCTGGAGCTTGCGATGAGACGTTCTTGTTTTCCGAAAAATCTTCTTTTGGAGAAGTGCGGCTTCCCGTTCGGTCAGAAAGCCGCGTTCAAAAAGGCTTTGTATTTTATATAGTGCGTCCGTAATCAGAAAGGATTTTGCAAACATAGATTTTCCCGCCGCGTGACATCTTGAAATACGCGTCCCTTTTGTCGGATTGTAACATAGAAAATTCTATAAGTCAAGAAAAAATGTAGAAAATTCTATATACTGTCTTGTATGGAGACAACGTTTTCGGAGATCCTGCGGGAATTTCTCACGCTGAACAATCTGACGCAGACGCAATTCGCGGCGGCGATCGGTGTGAAGCAGAGCCAGGTCAGCGAATGGCTGAGCGGCAAGGCGAAGCCGGGATATGATCTGCTGCGCAGCATGGCGCTTGCTTATGGCGTCTCTGCCGATTATTTTCTGGGTCTCAAAGATACTTTTTCATAAAAATGCGGCGGCGGACAGAAAGTCCGCCGCCGCATAATCAATATAGGGATTATTTCAGAAGTTTTTCTTTTTCATTTTTTCTTTTTCGTTTTCTTTTTCATGGTTAAATTCCGCTTGCGTGATGATTCCCTGGTCGAGGAGCTTCTTCAGCTTCATGAGTTTGGGCGAATCGCTCGAGAAGGAGTCGTCCGCGGAATTACGGACGAGGAACGCATACAGATTTCCGTTTCCGCCGCCATAAAGCTTATTGCGGATGAGTTTTACGTCGCAGAAAAAGCCGAGGACGACGCGTACGGCCAGCCATCCGAGCACGCTGACAATGGGGACGCAGAACAAGATCGGAAGTCCGATGGCAAGATAATCACCGTCCTCAATGCAGCTGAGAATGAGGCCTGTGAGCAGGCCTGCACATATGCCGACCCATACGAGAACATTATTGATTTTGTCGGCGATCGGAAGCCACTTGTCATTTTCTTCAAACATATGTATTTCCTCCGTTTTTTCTCATTATAGCAAATGACTATATCAGAAATTGATAATTGCAAAAAATTTTTTTGCATTGTACAAAAAACGCGCCCGCCGTTTTCCAAACGGCGGGCGCGGCAGGGGAAATCCGCAGTTGCACTTCCCGATCGGGCGTTTACAGTTTGCTTAAAATTTTTTCTTTCTCTCTTGCCATTTCCTCATCGGTGAGGATGCCGTTTTCGTGCAATTTTTGCAGCTCTTGAAGTTGCCGCATCATATCGTTGAATGTCTGTCCGGAGCCGGAGCGCTGTGCGGTGGCTTTTCTGTCTGTCGTGATCGCATAGAACAGATATGCTCCCAAGATGAGCAGTGTCACGATGAGCGTTGTGCAAAAACGAGCGATATCTCCAACAAACATAAAGCATTGCAATGCGCTTGCGATGATCGTCAGTGCAACGCACAGCCCAATGCAGGTATACGTTCCTGCCGGCGAAATCTTCTGTCTGAATGCGCACAGCAGATAGATTGATAAAATTAAAATTGTTCCGACGCTGAATATAGGGGCAATATACAGATTTGATTCAATCAAGACAAAATCGGAGCTGTTACTATAAAAATAGCTAAATCCATAACTGAAAAAATCTACTGCAACAGAAATAATGGAAAACAATATAACGCCAATGAGGTGTTTGCGGTCAGTCGGAATCCGTTCAGGAGTGTTTTTCAAAGCAAATTGCCCTACAAGGTACATAATCCCCAAAATGACGGAGATGGAAAGAACAATGTAAATTGACTCATAGTCAAGGATATCATTATAAATTACACTCTCATTATAACGGATAAAATAGGGCATAAAATAGGGTATAAAAAATGTGGTTGCGACCAAATAAGTCAAGCAGATGCCGATGCCGGCATGGAACACAATGGGATTGTTTTTCAAGAACATCATATATAGACCGATGAGCAAAAGTGCAGTAATGGCAATAATACAAGCCATCCATATAAAATTCAGTCTATTGATATAATCATCATAACTGTATGAGTTATAACAGAAAAAGACATAGATGGCTAACAGATACATGATCCCCGCAATGATCATGGAATAGTTTTGTTTTGCCTTTGATGAATTGTTGTGTAATATAAAATCCCTCCTTGTGTACAAACCGGCAGACTTGTTTCTCTTGCAATGATTATAGCAAATGGGTGTATCATTTTTTGATAATGGCGAAAAAATTTTTTGCATTTTCCAAGTTCTGACGGTAATGCGAGCCGCCTGCTTATCGGATATGGCGCGGAGCGGCGGGAAGCAGAGCCGGGTCAGCGAATGGCTGAGCGGCAAGGCGAAGCCGGGATGCGATCTGCTGCGCGACATGGCGCTTGTTTATGGCGTCTCTGCCGATTATTTTCTGGGTTTCAAAGATACTTTTTCATAAAAATACGGCGGCGGACAAAAAGTCCGCCGCCGTATAATCAATATAGGGATTATTTCAGAAGTTTTTCTTTTTCGCGGTCAAATTCCGCCTGGGTGATAATGCCTTGGTCGAGGAGTGTCTTCAGCTGCATGAGTTTGGACGAAGCGCTCGAGAAGGTGTCGTTGGAGTCCTCCACGGAATTACGGACGAGGAATGCATACAGATCGCCGTTTCCGACGCCATAGAGCTTATTGCGGATGAGCTTGATGTCACAGAAGTAGTTGAGGATGAGGCGCAGCACCATCCAGCCGAGTGCGCTGAAGACGGGAACGCAGAACAGGAGCGACAGTCCGAGGGAGAGATAGTCCCCGTACTCGATACAGCAAAGAATGATACCTGTGAGTACGCCTCCGATGATCCCGATCCATGCAACTACGTTATTGATCACGCGCGCGATCGATAACAGCTTGTCATTTTTCTCAAACATGAGATCCTCCTAATAAAATTTTATTTTTTTGTACTTGAAATTCTTCTTCGGTCAAGATCCCGCTTTCGCGGAGTTTCTGGAGCTCTTCCAGTTTTTGGATCTTGCCGTCGAAAGACAAGTCCGAAGCATAGGATTTTACGGGCTTGCTCTTTTTGATCGTACCCGAGTTGCTGAAGACGTCGAACAGGATGTAAGCGCCCAAAATGAGGAACCAGATGACGAGATGTCCGCTGAAGAGGTAGACGCTCTGCTCAATGTCAAAGTTTGTCGAGAGACAGAGGTAGACGATCGTCAGGATCCCGTCAATGCCGATGGTGATGTATGCAACAAACGGTTTGAGGGAGACGGTATAGTGCAAAAGCAGATAGATGAGAAAGACAAGCACGGCGAATGCCGTGAACAGCGTGATCGAAAAAGCGAACTCAAAGTTCGTGCAGGCGAGAACGGAAAACAGGGTGACGCCGAACAGATAGAACTTGTCGTTCTTGACGGGTTTTGCCTTTCGCGGTGCGATCGCTGCGACGATATATGCGATCAGCAAGAAGACCGTGAGCAGGATCGAGGCGGTGTCGGTGTTATAGGCGGAGTATATGGTCGAGAACAAAATGTTGTAGACCGACGCAAGACCGACAAAGATGGGCATGACCCACGGGACATCCTGAAAGATCATAAAGTACAGCCCGAGGATCACGGCGACCGTCAGCACCAGGATGCCTGCGATCCCGACCGCAGCCATTGTTGGCGCATCGCCGTACAACATAGAATTTAGCAGCGTAAACGTGAACAGGTAGAGTGATTGTACAAAGATCAGCCCTGCCACGACGAGAGGACATTGTTTCCCGTTCATACCAACCTCCGCTTTTTTCATGATAAAATCACATTTTCATCATTATAGCACATTTTCATCATTATAGCAAATGGGTGTATCAGAAATTGATAATCGCAGAAAAATTTTTTTGTATTTTCCAAAAAAACGCGCCCGCCGTTTGGAAAACGGCGGGCGCGGCGCGGGCGACGGTCATTTTTGCCGGTTGAATTTTTGCTGCGCCCAAAATACGCGCATGACGAGGGAGTGGGGGAGAAGTTTGGTGAGCGCGTGCGTCGCCTTCGCGACAAAGCCGGGAACGACGTAGTCGCGCTTTCTCTTCATGGCGGCGAACGTCTTTTTGACGATGAACGCGGGATCGTACATACAGTCGAAGTGCGTGATGACGCTTTGTTTGTTGGCGCGGTCGAAGAACGCCGTCTTCGTCCAATAGGGGCAGACGGCGAGCACGCGCACCTTTTTGGGGCGAAGCTCCAGATTGACCGCGCGCGAGAGCGCGAGCACATACGCCTTCGTCGCGGCATACTCCGCGCCGAATGGCACGGGCTGGAAGGCGGCGACGCTCGCAATATTGACGATGATGCTCCCTTCGCCGCACCAGGGCAGCACCGCGTACATCATGAGGGTGAGCCCGCGGCAGTTGAGATCGACCATGCCCGCCGCGTCCTCCTCGCCGATGCGGTCGAAGCGCTCGAACTTCCCGTAGCCGCTCGCGTTGATGAGGATGCGCACGTCGGGATTTTCCTCGGCGAGCTGCGCGCGCACGGCATCCGGACTCTCTCTTTTGGTGAGGTCGAGCGCAAAGATGCGCACGGGAACGGGGAGTTCCTCGCCGAGGGCAAACAGCCGCTCCTCGCTGCGGGCGATGAGCCAAAGCTCGTCGATCTTGTACTTTGCGGGCAGCTCCTTTGCGAGCAGTTTCCCGATCCCGGACGAGGCGCCCGTGACAATGGCGATCTTTTTCTGCGACATAAAAAATTCCTCCAAAAATTTGTTTGCGATTGTTTATGGAAAAATAAAACGCGGTATAATATATATGACCTCCGAAGGGGAGGCTCCAAAGGAGTGAAAGATTATGAAAACGTATCTGCAGAAGAGAAATTCGGGTGATGTGTTCGATGTGTTCGAGGACTTCTTCAAGCCGATGTTCTATGATGAACAGCTCGACAGCATGAGAACGGATATTAAGGAAACCGACAAGGACTACCAGCTCTCCATCGAGATGCCGGGATTCAAGAAGGATGAGATCAAGGTCTCGCTCGACAACGGGTATCTGACGGTCAGCGCCGAGAAGGATGAGAAGCAGGAAGAGGGCAAGGAAAGCGCCAAGTACCTGCGCAAGGAGTGCCGCGTCTCCTGCCAGAGAAGCTACTATGTGGGCGATCAGGTGCAGGAAGACAGCGTCAAGGCAAAGTACGAGAACGGTATGCTTCAGCTCACGGTGCCCAAGGAAGAGCCCAAGAAGATCGCCGCAAAGTCCATTGCGATCGAGTGACGGTCGGATGACAGAGGAAGTATGATCGATTGAAAATCGCCGCCGCAAGGGCGGCGATTTTTTTTGCGATGTACCCTAAATGAGGGTACCGTACTCGTCATAAAGCGCCTCCGAGCGCTCTGCGATCTCCGCCTGCCGCGCCGTGATCTGCCCGGCGCGCACATAGTCCTTTCCGCAGGCGGCAAGCTCCTCCGTTAGGGCGGCGTTCTCCTCCTCGAGCACGGCAAGCTCCGTCTCGATGGCGCGGATGCGGTTGCGCCGCTGTGCCTCGCGGGCGCGTTCCTCTTTGGAGCGGTAGCCCTCCGTCGGCTTTTTCTCCTCCGCCTGTCTTTTGGGCGGTTGTTTTTTATGCGATAAAAACTGCTGATACCCGCCGTCGAAGGGCAGGAGCTGCCCGTTCTCGATGAGCACCACGCGGTCGGCGACCGCCTCGGTGAAGCGCCGGTCGTGCGAGACAAAGAGGATGGTGCCCGAAAATGCCTGAAGCGCCGCCTCGAGCGCCTCGCGGGCGGGCAGGTCGAGGTGGTTGGTCGGTTCGTCCAGGACGAGCACGTTGCCTCGCTCCGCCTCCAGCATGGCGAGGGCGAGTTTCGCCTTCAGCCCGCCCGAGAGTTCGCCCACCGTCTTTTGCACGTCGTCGGCGTCCAATCCCGCCTGCGCGAGCAGACTGCGCGCCTCCGTCTGCGAAAGTCCCCGATGCACGCCCCAGAAGGCGTCCAGCACGCGGTCGGCGGGGTCGAGCTGTGCGTTCTCCTGATCGTAGTATGCGATCTTAACATATCTCCCCGTGCGGATGCGGGGATCGCCCGAGAGCAAAAACTTCAAAAGCGTGCTTTTGCCCGTACCGTTGTCGCCCAAAAGCGCACATTTCTGCCCGCGCATGAGGGTGAAGGATGCGTCTTTCAGAAGGAGTTTGTCGTCCGCCGCAAGGTCGAAATGCTCGGCGCGCAGCACGCATTCGTAGGGCTGTTCGTCGAAGGAAAAGACAAAGCGGGGCGGGCGCTTGGGCGGGACGGGCTTTTCCAATTTTTCCATGCGCTCGAGCTGCTTGACGCGGCTCTGCGCTGCCGAAGCGGAGGCCGCCCGCACGATGTGCCGGTCGACGAAATCCTGCAGCTTGGCGATCTCCTCGCACTGCTTTTCGTACAGCCGCTCCTCCTCCTTGCGCTTTTCCTCGCGCAGCACGCGGTACTTGGAATAACTGCCCTTGTAGGAGGTGAGCGTGCCGTTTTCCAGCTCCAGCGTGCGGGAGGTCAGGCGGTCGAGAAAGTAGCGGTCGTGCGAGACGACGAGCAGGGCGCCCTTGTATGAGGAGAGGTAATCCTCCAGCCAGAAGAGGGTGGAGGTGTCGAGGTGGTTGGTCGGCCCGTCCAGAACGAGCAGCTCGGGCTCCTCCAACAGGAGGCGGCAGAGCTTGAGCTTGGTGCGCTCGCCCCCCGACATGGTATCGACGCGCTGATCGTAGACGTTAGCAAATCCCATGCCGCCGAGAACGGTGCGGATGCGCACGTCGAAGTGATAGGAGTCGCGCGCCGCGATGCGCTTGTTGAGGCTCTCCGCCCGCGCGGAAAGCACGCGCATCTCTTCCTCCGAGGCGTGCGCCATCGCCGCCTCCGTCTCGCGCAGGCGGGCGATGAGCTGCTTGTCCTCCTCGAACAGTTCCTCCATCGCTCCGTAGACGGTGGAGGCGGAGGTGAAGCCGCCGCTCTGTTCGAGATAGCCGAGGGAGAGCGCGCTCTTGCGGACGATATTGCCCTCGTCGGGGGTGAGCTCGCCCGTTAAAAGTTTTAAGATGGTCGTCTTTCCCTCGCCGTTGCCGCCGAGGAAGCCGACGCGTTCCTTTTCGTGCAGCGTAAAGCTGACGTCCCTGACGACGGGGACGCCCGCATAGCCGAATGTGACGTGTTCAAACGAGATGAGCATACCTTTTACCTGAATTGCCGAAACTGTGGGTATGAAGAAGTCGGAACGGGCGGAACTTTTACGCGAACGGCTCAAGTGCGCGCCGCCCGGAAAATGCGCAAAACTCACCGAGCGGCTTGTGCGCCTTTTGGACGAACTCGCCCGTTAAAGATCCCACGCGGGGATGAACGCCTTGCCCGCGCTCTCCTTTTCCTGCGTGTACAGGGGATCAAAGCCGAGTGCGAGCGCATAGTCGCGCACGCGGCGGTATTCGCGCGCCGTGATGGGGCGGGCAAGCTCCGGAAGATCGCTCATGCCCATCGGCGTGTACTGCCGCATGAGGGAGAGGGGAACGCGCACGGGCAGGGAGGCGAGAAAGTCGAGGATCTTCAGACTGTCCGACGTTCCCCCCGGCATGACGAGATGGCGCACGAGGATGCCCGAGAGCATCTTCCCGCCCTCGAAGCGGACGGGGGTGCGCGCCATGAACTCGATGGCGCGGGAGGCGTAAGCAAAATAGTCGCGCCGCCCCGTGTATCGCTCCGAGAGATCGGGCGAGTAAAACTTGCAGTCGGGGAGCCAGATGTCGATGTAGGGCGCGATGCGCCCGAGCGCATCCGTCTTGCAGTATCCGCCCGAGTTGTAGACGACGGGCACGGCGGGGCGGCGGATGGCGAGCGCCTCGGCGATGAGGTCGGAGACGTGGTCGGGCGTGACGAGGTTGATGTTGTCCGCGCCCATCTCCTCGAGCCGGAGGAAGATGTCCGCCAGCTCTTTCGGCGTCACCTCTTTTCCGCGCTTTGCACGGGAAAGCTCGTAATTCTGACAAAAGACGCACCGCAGCGAGCAGCCGCCGAAGAACACCGTGCCGCTGCCGTTCCGGAAGGAGATGGGGGGTTCCTCGAAGGGGTGAAGATAGTATTTTGCGACGGTCAGACCCTTGACGCCGCACGCTCCCGCACGCACGCTGCGGTCGGCGCCGCAGGCGACGGGGCACAGAGTACATTCCATAATGTAGAGTATATCATGTCCGCGCGGAAAAAGCAACCCGAAGCCAAACGGAATCAGTTGACTTTTTTGCAATCAGAGATTATAATGAGCGGGCTATGAGAAGATTTTTTACGAGCGAGAGCGTGACGGAAGGTCACCCCGATAAAGTCTGCGACAGCATTGCCGACGCCATTCTGGACGAACTCATCAAGGGCGATCCCATGACGCGTTCGGCGATCGAGTGCTGCGCCGCCTATAATACCTTATTCCTGACGGGCGAGGTCACCACCCGCGCGCAGGTCAATTTTGAAGAGATCGCACGCCGCGTCATCCGCGAGATCGGCTATGACGAGGGCGATTTTGCCTACGACAAATGCCGCGTCATCACGCTCGTGCACGGGCAGTCCGCCGACATTGCGCTCGGCGTGGATGCCTCCGCCGAGATGAAGGCGGGCGGGGGCGGTTACGACGCGCTCGGCGCGGGCGATCAGGGCATGATGTTCGGCTTTGCCTGCCGTGCGACGGAGGATCTGATGCCGCTGCACATCATGCTCGCGCACCGCCTCGCATGGCGGCTCACCGAGGCGAGAAAGTCGGGCGAGCTGTCCTATCTCCGCCCCGACGGCAAGACGCAGGTCACCGTCGAATACGAGGGCAGGCGTCCCGTCCGCGTGGATACCGTCGTCGTCTCCACCCAGCACGACGCCGCCGTCTCGCAGGAGCAGATCGCCGCGGATATGAAGAAGTTCGTCATCGGCAAGGTCATCCCCGCGCACCTGCTCGACGAAAACACCCGCTATCTCATCAACCCGACGGGCAAGTTCGTCATCGGCGGCCCGGAGGGGGATTCGGGGCTGACGGGCAGAAAGATCGTCGTCGACACCTACGGCGGCAGATGCCCGCACGGCGGTGGCGCCTTTTCGGGGAAGGACGCGACCAAGGTCGACCGCAGCGCGGCGTATCTCGCGCGGTACATCTGCAAGAACCTCGTCGCGGCGGGCATCGCCGACGAAGTGGAGCTGCAGGTCGCCTACGCCATCGGCGTGGCGCGCCCCGTCTCCGTCTTTGCCGAGACCTTCGGCACGGGCAAGCTCCCCGACGACGTCATTGCCGACATCGTCAAAAAAGAGTTCGATCTGCGCCCCGCTGCCATTATCGACACGCTCGGGCTGCGCAGACCCATCTTCCGCGAGACGGCTGCCTACGGGCACTTCGGCAGGGAACAATTCCCCTGGGAACGCACCGACCGCGTCGCCGATCTCCGGAAATACTTATAAGACAATGAAAAACGCCCCCGCGGGGGCGTTTTTTCATGCCTGTCAGTCGAGGAAGCGGAGGGGATTGGTGCGGCCGATCTTGTACATGGGGATCGCCGCGCCGAGCAGAATGCACAGCGCCGCCGTCGCAAACAGAATGAGCACACCGGGCGCGCGCAGGCAGTAGACGAGCACCTCGATGCCCGATCCCGCGGTGAAGAACGCGTTGGCGGCGGACAGCAGGATGGCGCCGCCCGCGCACGCGCAGAGGCAGACCGCCAGCCCGAACACGACGCTCTCCCACAAAAAGATCTTCCAGATGGTGAGATTCCCCGCGCCCATCGTCTTGAGAATGGCGATCGTGACCGCCCTGTCCTCAATGCTCTGGCTGATGAAGTAGATCATGATGGCGGCGGCGAACACGCCGCAGAAGATGCTCAGCCCCGCGAAAAATTCCTCGACGCCCTGCAGAAACGACCTGCCGTTCTGCGCGCAGTCGATCGCGTAGTTGTACAGCCGGCATCCGTCCTCCTGCCCGGCGTGGTAGATCGCGGTGACCTCCTTCCGCGACAGCCCCGCGAGGGGAACGCGCAGCGCGCTGTATTCGATGCTGCCCGCATAGGCGGCGCGGGAGAGATAGAGCGCGTTGTGGCGGGAGGGGGAGACGATCCGGTAGAAGAGGATCCCGAGCGCCTCGTCCGATCCCGTCTTGAGCGGTTCGTATGCGCTGCCGTCAAAGTGCGTGTCGAGGATCGCCGTGATGGTATAGCTCAATTCGTCGGCGACAAGAGGCCGCCCGAGCAGCGCCGTGAGATCGGGCAGATCCCATGCGAGAAGCAGCTGTTCGGCGGTGTAATGCGTGATCATGATCTCGTCCTGCGCCGTCGCAAAGGTGCCGATGAAGTCGTACGCGTCGTCCTCGTCGAGGAAGTCGTACGCGCTCGGGGCAAGCGCGTAATAGTCGGGCAGCGTGGCATCTGTAAGGCCTTCAATGGCGATCTCCTGCTCGACGACGCCGCGCGCGCCCGCGCTGAATTCCTCCCTGTACTCCCTTAGTTCCTCCTCCGTAAAGGGGATGACTTTCCCGAGGGGGTTGCGTTTTCCCACAAACGTCTCATCGATTTTTGAACACATGATCGTGTCGATGTCGCTGACGTCCTCCCTGGTCATGACGAGCGACACCGCCGTCACAAAGATGGAGAAGGCGGCAAGGCACACGAGAAAGGAGACGGCGAGGCGGAGGGATGGTAGCGGAAGTTGCTGCTGCCCACCTTGATCGCCGCCTTGGCGGGGAGCTTTGTGCGGACGGTGCGGTACTCGCCCGCGTCGCTTTCGGCTTCCTGCGGGGCGCTGTCCGACACGATGCGCCCGTCGTCCAGCTCGAGGATGCGGTCGCCGAACTCCGAGGCGAACTCGCGGTCATGGGTGACGGTGATGACGAGGCGGGTCTCGGAGAGCTGTTTTAATAAGGTGAGCACGGCGCGTCCGGTCTCGGTATCGAGTGCGCCCGTCGGCTCATCGGCAAAGATGACGGCGGGGCGTTTGACGAGGGCGCGGGCGATGGCGACGCGCTGGCGCTGTCCGCCCGAAAGCTCGGCGACCTTGCGCGTCTCGTATCCCTCCAGCCCCA
>CALVWN010000070.1 GCA_944367415.1 uncultured Clostridia bacterium
TACGACGTCGCGGTCATACCAGAGCGTGGCACGGCAGTTCTGCGTCATTTCACACCCCTCCAGCCGCACGCCGTCCGCATGCCAGAGCGGGTACCGCAAGTCGAAAAAACAATCGCGCGCGACGATCTGCGCACTCTCTTTGAGCGCAGATTCGCCGTCCTCCTCTCCCGCAAAGCGGCAGCGGTCAAGCTCCAGCCCGCGGGAGGCATAGAGCGCGCGCTCCGCAGAAAATTGTTGTTCCCGGATCGTCATACATTCCTCAATGGCAGATTTCGGGCGTTATTATAGCATGGATCGCGCGGAATGTCCAATACTTTTTTCTCATCGTTCTCCATTCGCAAAAGGCATAAAAAAGAACCTCCCGCAGGAGGTTCTTTCTTTGCCGATCAGAAATCGACTTCGGTGTCGTAGTAGCAGCACTTGAGCAGCTTTTCCATCTCCTCGACGGAAGGCTGACGGGGGTTGGAACCCGTGCAGGCGTCGCCGATCGCGTTGACGGCGATGTCGTGCAGTCTCTCAAGGAAGACGTTCTCGGGAACGAAGCCCTGTTCGCAGGGATAGCTGTCTGCGCCGTAGTTCTTGATGCAGTGAGGGATGTTGAGCTCGTCGTTCATCTTGCGCAGGTAAGCAATGAGCGCCTTCACCTTCTCCTCGTCGCTTGCCGTCTTGTCGCAGATCTCCATGTAGTCGACGATCTGGCCGTAGCGCTTGAGCGCCGTGGGATCCTTTGCGTTGAAGGCGATGACCTTGGGAAGGTACATTGCGTTTGCAGCGCCGTGGATGATGTGTGCGCCGTAGTCGGCGAACGCAGCGCCCGTCTTGTGCGCCATCGAGTGGACGATACCGAGCAGCGCGTTGGAGAACGCCATGCCGGCAAGGCACTGTGCGTCGTGCATCGCGTCGCGCTTCTCCATGTCGCCGTTGTAGGATGCAACGAGGTCGTTCTCGATCATCTTGATCGCGAAGATGGCGAGCGGATCGGTGTAGTTGCAGTTCGCGGTGGAGACGTAAGCCTCGATCGCGTGCGTCATCGCGTCCATACCGGTGTGCGCGACGAGCTTCTTGGGCATGGTCTCCGCAAGATCGGGATCGACGATCGCGACGTCGGGCGTGATCTCGAAGTCGGCGATCGGGTACTTGATGCCCTTTTGATAATCGGTGATGATGGAGAATGCGGTGACTTCGGTCGCCGTGCCGCTCGTCGAGGAGATGGCGCAGAACTTCGCCTTCTTTCTCAGCTGAGGGATGCCGAACACCTTGCACATCTCTTCGAAGGTGATGTCGGGATACTCATACTTGATCCACATCGCCTTTGCCGCGTCGATGGGCGAACCGCCGCCCATGGCAATGATCCAGTCAGGCTCGAACTCGAGCATCGCCTGCGCGCCCTTCATGACCGTCTCGACGGAGGGATCGGGTTCGATGCCCTCGAACAGCCTGACCTCCATCCCTGCTTCCTTGAGGTATGCGACCGCCTTGTCCAGGAAGCCGAATCTCTTCATCGAGCCGCCGCCGACGCAGATCATCGCCTTCTTGCCCTGGAAGGTCTTGAGCGCCTCCATAGCGCCCTTTCCGTGATACAAATCTCTGGGTAACGTAAACCTTGCCATATAACTTTTCTCCTTTGGTTGTTGTGCATCTTCGTTCACATTTTGTCCATTAGATATTATACACACTCAAGGCGCGTTCGTCAAGACCCAATTTGAAAATTTTCTCTGATTTTTTCATAAAAACAATCCCCGCGCAGCGCGCGGGGAACGTTCAGTTGGCGACATACATCCGCCGGTAGGGATTGTGATCGTCGGGCGTGAGCCGCAGATAGGGTGCGTCCAGCAGCTCCCGCGCATCATGCCCGAAGCGCTCGCACCAGTCCGTGACGAGCGCCGCCGCCTCGTCGGAGAGCGTTGTGCGCTCGGCGCGCACCTGGGCGGGCAGACGGGGCGGAAGGCTGGTACCGCGCAGGTAGATCTCGCCGCCGTGCATGCCCGTTCCGCAGAAGTTCCCCACGATCGGGCCGTCTCCCGCGCCCAACCCCAGGACGATGATGATGCCGCCCGCATGGTATTCGCCGAGAAAGCTCCCCGCCCTGCCGCCGATGACGATGGCGGGCTTGTTGTCCTGATACGCCTTGATATGGATGCCGCAGCGGTAGCCCGCATCCCCTTCGATGAAGATCCTGCCGCCGCGCATCGCGTACCCCGTCGCGTCGCCCGCACTGCCCGCGACGCAGATCTCGCCCGCGTTCATCGTATCCCCCGTCGCCTCCTGCACGTTGCCGTTGACGCGGATGACGCCGCCGTTGAGATAGGCGCCGAGCGCATTGCCGGGCGTGCCGTTGACGGTGAGCCGCCGCCCCTCCAGCGCCGTGCCGAGATAGCGCTGCCCGATGCAGCCCTCGATGACGACGTCCCCGCCGCACCTGCGCACGGCGTCGTTGAGTGCCTTATAGTGCATTCCCGCAGCATGGATGACCATATTCAGACCTCCCGCGCGAGCATCTCCGCCCGCGCCTTTTCGGAAAACGCCGCAAGGCAGGGCGCCTTGCAAAGGAGCGCTTCATCCAATTCCGCAAGCGGCGTGCCGCGGCGGATGAGCGCGGTATAGATCCCCGCCCGCTCCGGCTCGTTGACGAGAATGAATCCCTTTAATTTCCCGTCCTTGACAAAGAGACGGCGGCAGCGGTCGGGGTATGTTTCGGCAATGCACTCACCCTCATAGCTGCCCGCGGTGAGGATGTGTGAGCCGAAGAAGCCGACGGCGTTGAGCGGGATGGCGGGTTCGGGCGCGCGCTCCCCGCCCGCCATGACGACGCCCGCGCAAAATCCCTGCGCGCAGGCGTTGGGCAGGAGAGCGAGGATCCTGCGCGTTCCGGAGGAGACGTCCATGCTCTCCGTGCAGTCCCCCGCCGCAAAGACGTCGGGAAGGTCGGTGCGCTGACACTCGTCCGTCACGATGCCGCGCGCGACGGTGCCGCCCGCCTCGCGGACGAGTTCGACGTTGGGACGCACGCCGACGGCGACGACGAGGATGTCGAACGCGCATGTCCTCCCGCTCTGCAGATGCGCGGTCTTCCCGTCAAAGCGGGCGACGCTGTCCGAGAGGAGAAATTGCACGCCGCGCGCCTCCAGCTCCCGCTGCACGATGGCGGCAGCCTCCGCGTCGAGGACGCTGGGCAGGATGCGGGGCGCGAGATCGACGACGGCCACCCCCTTCACGCGGGCGAGGATGCCCTCCATGCACTTCAGCCCGATCAGCCCCGCGCCGATGATGAGCACCTCTTTTTCAGGGGAGAGCGCCTCTTCGAGATCGAGCGCGTCCTGCATGGTCATGAAGGTGAAGCGCTCCGGCACGCTCTCTATCCCGGACATGGGCGGCACGAACGCTCTCGAACCCGTTGCAAAGAGCAGTTTGTCGTACTCTGTTGTGTTTCCGCCCCCGAAGCATACCGTGTGCGCGTCCGGGTCGATGCGCTCCGCGCGCACCCCGAACATGGTCTGCACCTTGTTCTTCTCATAGAAGTCGGCGGGGCGGTAATTCATGCGGGAGCGGTCGGTCGCCCCCAGAAGATAGTAGGAGATGAGCGGGCGGCCGTAGGCGGCGAAGGGTTCGTCGGAGATGAGCACGATCTCCCCCTCTTTGTCCACGCTGCGGATGCCCTCGACGGCGGAGACGCCCGCCGCGGAATTTCCGATGATGACGTATTTCATGCGCGTTCCTCGAAGACGATGGCTTGATTGGGACAGTGGCGGACGCAGTTGGGTTCGCCGCACACGTTGTCCGTGCAGAGCTGGCACTTCATCGCGGCATGCCCGTCGGGGGCGGGCATGACCGCACCATAGGGACACACGAGCACGCAGGTGAGACACCCGACGCACTTCTCGCGGTCGATGCGGACGACGCCGTCCTCTCCCTTCGTGAGCGCGCCCGAGATACAGCGGCGCACGCAGACGGGATCCTTGCACTGGCGGCAGTTGACCGCGAAGTGTACCTCCCCCGCGTCCTCCACGCGGATCTTGGGGTGGATGGGGCGCCCCTTGAGCGCCTTGACCATGTCGTCAAGCCCCGTCGCGGCAAAGGCACATTCATATTCGCAAAGATGGCACCCGAGGCACCATTTCTCGTTGACGTAGATGCGTTTCACGGTACACCTCACATATTTTCGCCCGCATAGCGCACGCCGAGCAGACCGAGTTCGCGGTCGTTCAGCCCGATGCCGCGCAGCATGAGGCGGTTGCCCCGCAGCGCCTCGATGGAGTTGATGCCCATGCCGCCCATCATCTCCTCGATCTCATGTTTCCACGCCGTGACGAGGTTGACGAGGCGCTTGTAGCCGATGTCGGGATTGAGGCGTTTGACGAGGTCGGGGCGCTGGGTGGCGATGCCCCAGTTACACAGCCCCGACTGGCAGCTCCTGCACAGATGACAGCCGAGGGCAAGGAGCGCCGCCGTGCCGATATAGCAGGCGTCCGCGCCGAGGGCGATCGCCTTGACGACGTCCGCCGACGAGCGGATGGAACCGCCCGCAATGATGGAGACCTCGTCGCGGATGCCCTCCTCCCGCAGCCGCTGATCGACCTGCGCGAGGGCAAGTTCGATGGGGATGCCCACGTTGTCGCGGATGCGGGTGGGTGCCGCCCCCGTTCCGCCGCGGAAGCCGTCGATGGCGATGATGTCCGCGCCGCTCCTTGCGATGCCGCTCGCGATCGCCGCCGCGTTGTGGACGGCGGCGACCTTGACGATGACGGGCTTTTTGTAATCGGTCGCCTCCTTTAGGGAGCAGACGAGCTGTCTGAGATCCTCGATGGAATAGATGTCATGATGGGGCGCGGGCGAGATGGCATCCGAACCCTGCGGGATCATGCGCGTCTCGGCGACGTCCTCGGTGATCTTGGCGCCGGGGAGATGCCCGCCGATGCCCGGCTTTGCCCCCTGCCCCATCTTGATCTCGATCGCCGCCGCGTGCTCGAGGTAGTCCTTGAAGACGCCGAACCTGCCGCTCGCCACCTGCACGATGGTGTTGGGGAAGCGGTAAAAGTCCCTGTGCAATCCCCCTTCGCCCGTGTTGTAGTAGGTACCCAGCTCCTCCGCCGCACGCGCGAGCGACTCGTGCGCGTTATAGCTGATGGAACCGTAGCTCATCGCCGAAAAGAGGATGGGCACCTCCAGCCGAAGCTGAGGCGCGAGGGTGTTTTTGAGTTTTCCGCGCGCGTCGCGCTCCACCTTCGCGCTGCGCTTGCCCAGCCAGAGGCGGGTCTCCATGGGTTCGCGCAGCGGATCGATGGAGGGATTGGTGACCTGCGACGCGTTGATAAGCAGTTTGTCCCAGAAGATGGGATAGGGATTGGGATTGCCCATCGACGAGAGCAGCACGCCGCCCGAGTTCGCCTGCTTGTAGATCTCGTTGATGGTGCGGTTGTCCCAGTTGGCGTTGTGCTTGTAGGTGTCCTCCGACTTGACGATCTTGAGGGCGTGCGTCGGGCAGAGACAGACGCAGCGATGACAGTTGACGCACTTCGCGCTGTCTGCGACCATCCTGCCGCTGTCCGCATCGAAGGTATGAACGCCGTTGGCGCACTGTCGCTCGCAGACGCGGCAGGCGATGCAGCGGTCATGATCGCGCACCACTTCGTATTCCGGACTGATGTACATCTCCATCACGCAAGCCCTCCCTTGTCGTACAGTTCATAGATGACCGGTTCCCCGCCCGCGGGGGCAAAGACGCGGTCGAGCGAGGGCTGGATGCGCCGGATGGCGCTCTCCTCGCTCGAAATATAGGCGAGATCGCCCTTCTCCGCACAGACGGTGGAGCGCAGCTTGAGGCGGTCGCCGAGCGCCATCAGCCCGCCCGTATAGCCGAGGATGATGGAGAACGGCCCCGTGACGAGCAGGGAGGGAAACATCCTCCGAAGCAGCGTCTCCTGTTCGCGGGCGCTCTCCTCCTTCCCTGCGATGGTGCTCCAGAAGGACGCCGCGATGACGTGCGCCGTCTCCTCGAGCGTCAGCCCCCTGCGGCGGACGAGGTAATCGATGATATAGGTGATGACCTCGGTATCGGTGTGCAAGGTGCATTTGTAGCCGAACATCTCGATATAGCGGCGGTTGGCGTCGTACGAGGAGATCTCGCCGTTGTGGACGACGGAAAAATCGAGCAGCCCGAAGGGATGGGAACCGCCCCACCAGCCCGGCGTGTTGGTCGGATAGCGCCCATGGCACGTCCACGCGTAGCCCGCATACTCCTCGAGGCGGTAGAACCTGCCCACGTCCTCGGGATAGCCGACGCCCTTGAAGATGCCCATGTTCTTCCCGCTCGAAAAGACGTACGCGCCGTCGATCTGCGCGTTGATGCGGTTGACGCAGCGAGCGACGTACTCGCGCTCGTCGAGGTGGCTGCGCGAGAGCTTCTGCGGCAGCGGCGCAAGAAAATAGCGAAAAATGAGCGGCTCGTCGGTGACCCCGGCGACCTTGCGCGTCTGGATCTCCGAGGAATAGACGATCTCAAAGTGACGGCAGATAAATTCCTCCGTCTCCGTCTGCGCCTTCTTCCCGTCATAAAAGAGATGAAAGGCGTAAAAGTCCTTGTAGTGCGGGTAGATCCCGTACCCCGCAAAGCCGCCGCCCAGTCCGTTGGAACGGTCGTGCATGACTTCGATCGCCTCGATCATGCCCTCTCCGCTCATGAGGCCGCCGCTGCGGTCGATGACGCCGACGACGGCGCAGCCCGACGGATTTCTGAATGTTCCCTCTTTCAACATTGCTTGCTCCTCTTCGTTCCCCTCCGACGGGGGTGTATTTTTCATTATACTTTTCCCGCCTTTTTTCGTCAAATAAATGAAAACCCCCTGCGGGCTTACTTTTTTTGATATAAAATATAAGTCTGACTTATAATAAAGCGGCGCCCTTCGCCGCAAACGGCAAAGGGCGCCTCCCGAAAATGACAATGTGCGACCGATCAGACGGGCTCCTCGTCCTGCAGGGCGTCGTAGCCGCGCTCGCCCGTGCGGACGCGCACCGCGTCCTCGACGTCATAGACGAAGATCTTGCCGTCGCCGATGTGCCCCGTATAGAGCGCCTTGCGCGCCGCCGCGACCACGTCCGCGACGGGAACTTTGCTGACGACGACCTCCGCCTTGACCTTCTGCAGAAGATCCATGTCCACCTTGACGCCGCGGTAGTATTCGCTCGCGCCCTTCTGCACGCCGCAGCCGAGCACCTGCGTGACCGTGATGCCTGTGACGCCGATCTCGTTGAGCGCCTTTTTGAGATCGTCGAACTTGGACTGGCGGGTGATGATGACCACCTTGGAGAGCTTTACGTCTGCAGAGGATGCCTGCAATACGGGAACCTCCCCCTCCTCTTCCGCAGCGACGGGGGCGACGCCCTCGGGATCGAGCATCTCCGCCGCAAGAGGCGCGGCGAGGAAGTCCGCATAGGCGCTGGGAAGCCCGTGCTCGTGCTTATCGAGGCCCTCGATCTCCTCGAGCCTGCCCGCGCGGATGCCGCAGGTGTGCTTGAGCAGCCGGAACAGCCCCGTCATGCAGACGATCGTCCACGCGGCAATGCAGACAAGTCCCAGAAGCTGCACGCCGAGCATATTCAACCCGCCGCCGTAAAAGAGCCCGAGCTGCTCGGAGAGCACCTCTCCCGTCTCGGCATCCACCACGGGGTTGATGCCGCAGGAGAAGAGCGCGACGGCGATGGTGCCCCAAAGTCCGTTCACGCCGTGTACGGCGATGGCGCCGACGGGGTCGTCAATGTGCAGCTTCTTGTCGATGACTTCGACCGCGACGTCGACGAGGATGCCCGCGACGAGACCGATGAAGAAGGCGCCGACAACGTCGATATTGGCGCAGCCCGCCGTGACGGCGACCAGCCCCGCGAGCGAGCCGTTGAGCGTCATAGAGACGTCCGGCTTCTTGTTCTTGATCCAGGTGAAGATCATCGTCGAACAGGTCGCGGTCGCCGTGGCGACGGTGGTCGTCACGAGGATCTGCGCAAGCTGCGCCATATCGGTCGCCGCCGCACCGTTAAACCCGTACCAGCAGAACCAGAGAATGAACACGCCGAGCGCGCCGACCGTGAGGTTATGCCCCGGAATGGCGCGAACGTGCTTGACATTTTTGCGCACGAGCGTGGGTTTTCCGTCCTTGTCGAGGTACTTCCCCCACCGCGGCCCCAGAATGAGCGCGCCGATGAAGGAGGAGATACCACCCACGAAGTGGATGAGGGAGGAACCCGCAAAATCCACATAATAGACGCCCGCAAACGCATTGGTCAGCCAGCCGCCGCCCCACACCCAGTGCGCCTCGATGGGATAGACGACCGCGCTGATGACGAGGGAATAGATGCAATAGGAGAGAAACTTGGTGCGTTCCGCCATCGCACCCGAGACGATGGTCGCCGCCGTTGCACAGAAGACGAGATTGAAGAAGAAGGAACTCCAGTCGTACGTCTCAAAGTTGGTGATAAAATCCAGATTGGGGATGCCGACAAGGCCGAAGAGAGCGTCCTCGCCCATCAGAAGTCCCGCGCCGAGCAGCACGAACACTACCGTTCCCAGACAGAAGTCCATGAGGTTCTTCATGATGATGTTGCCTGCGTTCTTCGCCCGCGTAAAGCCCGTCTCCACCATCGCAAATCCCGCCTGCATGAACCAGACGAGGATGGCGCCGATGAGGAACCATACGCCCGTAGAACCGAAAATACCGTCCATACCTGCCTCCGAATGTTTCCGTATGCGTGCCGCGGCGCCCGTTCGGGAAATTTGACTTGATTATAGCGCGGCAAAATCAAAAATGTCAAATATTCCACGCCCCTTTCACAATCGCAATTTTTGATATGAACTATAAGCAAAACAAATAATAAAAAAATTCCGCACCTTTTTTTGCGGAAAAAAGCGCGGTTTTTGACTGTTTTTTGAATAAGATAGAATTATTTCTTATAGATCGATTGAGGCAGGTTCCCTGGCGCGCGGCGACCCTTCGGAGCATCGGCAAGCGCGGAACATTACACTGCGCCGCCCGTCTTCCGCAAAAAAAAAGCTGCTCTGCGCAGCTTGTTTTCTCACTCCCACTCGATGGTTGCCGGGGGTTTGGAGGTGATGTCGTAGACGATGCGATTGGCGTGCGGCACCTCATTGGTGATGCGGTTGGAGACCTTCTCCAGAACGTCATAGGGAATGCGCGCCCAGTCTGCGGTCATGGCGTCCACGCTCGTGACGGCGCGGAGAGCTATGACGTTCTCATAGGTGCGGAAATCCCCCTGCACGCCCACCGTCTTGCTGTTGGTGATGACGGCGAAATACTGCCAGATCTTGCCGACAAGCCCCGCTTTGGCGATCTCTTCGCGGAAGATGTAGTCCGCGTCGCGCAGCGTCTCCAGCTTTTCGCGCGTGACCTCGCCCATGATGCGGATGGCAAGCCCCGGCCCCGGGAAGGGCTGGCGCTGCACCACCCTTTCGGGCAGTCCCAGCTCGGTGCCGACGCGGCGCACTTCATCCTTGAAGAGGTCGCGCAGCGGCTCGACGATCTCCTTGAAATCGACGACGGAGGGAAGCCCGCCCACGTTGTGATGGGATTTGATGACGGCGGATTTGTCCTTTCCGCTCTCGATGACGTCGGGATAGATGGTACCCTGTACGAGAAAGTCGACGGCGCCGATCTTCTTCGCCTCCGCCTCGAACACCTTGATGAACTCGGCGCCGATGATCTTGCGCTTCTGCTCGGGATCGGAGACGCCCGCGAGCTTGGAAAGGAAGCGCTCGCCCGCGTCGGCGCGGATGAGGTTCATGCCGAGCTTGTCCTTGAACACCGACATGACTTCCTCGGACTCCCCCTTGCGCAGCAGCCCGTGATCGACGAACACGCAGATGAGGTCATCCCCCACCGCGCGGTGGACGAGCGTCGCCGCGACGGCGGAATCGACGCCGCCCGACATGGCGCACAGCACCTTTTTGCCGCCGAGCTTTTCCTTGAGCCGCGTCACCTGTTCGGCGACGAAGTTGCCCATCGTCCAATCGCCCTGCGCGCCGCAGACGCCGTAAAGGAAGTTTTCGAGCAGCTTGTTGCCGTACTCCGAATGGACGACCTCGGGATGGAACTGCACGCCGTAAATGCGCTTCCGGGCGCTCCCGTACACCGTAACGGGGCAGGTGGGCGTGGAAGCGAGCACGTCAAAGCCGTCCGGAACGGCGGTGACGTGGTCGGTGTGGCTCATCCAGCAGATGCTCGTCTGCGGGATGCCCGCCGACAAGGGGCTGTCTTTGACGAAGGAGAACTCCCGCTTTCCGTATTCGCTCATGGCGGCGTGTTCCACTTTTCCCCCGAGCGTATATGCGATAAGCTGACATCCGTAGCAGATACCCAGCACGGGGATGCCGAGGGAGAGTACGGCGGGATCGATGTGGGGAGAGCGTTCGTCATAGACGCTGTTCGGCCCTCCCGTGAAGATGATGCCGATGGGATCGTACGCTTTGATCTCCTCGACGGACATATCGCAGGGCTTTAAGTCGCAATAGACTTTGAGATCGCGCACGCGGCGCGCAATGAGCTGGTTGTATTGCCCGCCGAAGTCGAGGACGAGCACGCGTTGATGCTGCATAGATATTTCTCCGTGGTAAAATGTTGCATTGAAAAAGTCGGAAAAACGCCCGGCCGGGCGTTTTTCTGCAATTTAACGGGCGTTTCTGACCGTATAGTTTGGCGCTTCCTTGCTGATGGAGATGTCGTGCGGGTGACTCTCGAGAAGGCCCGCGTTGGTGATACGGATGAACTCGGAGTTCTTGCGCAGCTCCTCGATGTTGGGTTTGCCGCAGTACCCCATGCCCGAGCGGATGCCGCCCACCATCTGGTAGACGATCTCGGAGACCGTTCCGCGGTAGGGAACGCGCCCCTCCACCCCTTCGGGGACGAATTTCTTGTTGTTCTCCTGGAAGTATCTGTCCTTCGAGCCGACCGCCATGGCGGAGAGAGAACCCATGCCGCGGTACACCTTGAAGCTCCTGCCCTGATAGAGTTCGATCTCGCCGGGGCTTTCCGCAGTGCCTGCGAGGAGCGAACCGATCATGACGGCGCTGCCGCCTGCGGCGAGCGCCTTGACGATGTCACCCGAATACTTGATGCCGCCGTCCGCAATGATGCGCTTGCCGAGCTTGTCCGCCATCTCCGCGCAATCCATGATCGCGGTGAGCTGGGGCACGCCGATGCCCGCGACGACGCGCGTCGTGCAGATGGAACCGGGGCCGATGCCCACTTTGACGACGTCCGCGCCCGACTTGACGAGCGCTTCGACGGCGCCCGCCGTCGCGACGTTGCCCGCAATGAGCGGAATGTTCGGATATTTCGCCTTGATCTCCTCGACCTTGTTGAGCACCATGCGCTGATGGCCGTGCGCCGTGTCGATGGCGATGACGTCCACCTTCGCCTCGACGAGGGCGGCGATGCGCTCCATTGTGTTGGCGGCGGTGCCGACCGCGGCACCGACCAGAAGACGGCCGTTCTTGTCGCGGGCGGAATTGGGATACTGGATGCTCTTTTCGATATCCTTGATCGTGATGAGGCCCTTTAAGTACCCCTTCTCGTCTACGATGGGCAGCTTTTCGATGCGGTGCTTGCCGAGGATCTTCTGCGCGTCCTCGAGCGACGTTCCCACGGGCGCGGTGACGAGGTTTTCCTTGGTCATCACGTTCTCGATGGGCTGATCGAAGTTGGTCTCAAAGCGAAGATCGCGGTTGGTGAGAATGCCGACGAGCTTTCCGTTTTTGGTGATGGGCACGCCGCTGATGCGATAGCGCTCCATGAGCGCGACGGCGTCTTTGACGAGGTTCTGCGGTTCCAGGAAGAAGGGATCGGTGATGACGCCGTGCTCCGAACGCTTGACCTTGTCCACTTCCTTTGCCTGCTCCTCGACGGACATATTCTTGTGAATGATGCCCATGCCGCCTTCCCGCGCCATGGCAATGGCAAGACGGCTCTCCGTCACCGTGTCCATGGCGGCGGAAATGATGGGAATGTTCAGATTGATCCCATCGGTGAGCGTCGTGCGCAGATCTACCTGACTGGGCAGCACCTCGGACGCCTGCGGAATGAGGAGAACGTCGTCAAACGTCAGCCCTTCCTTAACGATTTTGCTCATCTGCAATTACCTCCAGAATGTTTATCAGATTTTCATAGCGCTCGTTGTGCTCGAAGGCGCCTCCCTCAAGCTCCTGCAAAAGAAGGGAGCAGAACGAGCCGTCCGCCTCCCCCGCCGCCTCGGTCGCGAGCATATAGACGGGGTTCCCGGCGGGGAAGCTCTGCTCCGTCTCGTCGAGCGCGAGCGCGAGCGCGTCGGCGTATTCCTCCTGCGAGGACGCGAGGCGGTATTTGACGCAGGCGCCCAGACCGCACACATAGTCGCGGTAGCTGTACGTCACCTCCACGCCCGCAACGACGACGGGCGGCGTCTGCGCGTCGCGTTCCTCGCACAGCGCCTCAAAGCCGTCGTTCGCGTAAAGCTGATCGAAGCGCGCATCCGCCGACTCGTCGCGGCGGTGCGTCGCGGCAAGCTCGAAAGAGCGCGCAAGATAGGCAAGAGAACCCGAGCGTTCATACTCCTGATAGGCATAGTCCGCGCTCATCGTCTCCATTCCGAGCGAATAGGTGAGATCGGACATGACCGAAGGCACGCACAGCGACGCAATGCCGAACGCGGCGACCGCGAGGACGATGACGACGCCGAGCGTGATGAACGCCGTTTTGAGAACAAGTTTCCTCATAAATCGAAAGACCGAACGGTACCTCTCTTTTCACGATTCGTCACATGAATAATTTTATCCATTTTAGCATACGCGCGCGAAAAAAGCAACAGAATATCCGAAAAAAATGGGAAAAGTCATATCGCGAAAGCGCGGCGCATAGGGTATCGTATGAAAAAGCGACATTTTTTGGTGCTCGGCGCGATCGCCGGCGCCCTGCTCATGCCCCTCCTGACCGCCTGCGCGTCCTATGACTACACGCAGCGGGTGAGCGAAGTGCGCTCCGATCTCTTCCTCGCCGAGACGGAGGACTTCTCGCTCACGCTCGCGTGCATCTCGCGCGAATATCCCTATGCCGACGACGGCATCCCCTGCCCGATGACGGACAGCGTGGAAGTCACGCTCGCGCCCAAGGGCGACGTGCCGGACGGCGCGGAGGTATACTTTGAGACCTGCGGCGGGGAGGCGTCCTTTTCCGCCGCGTTTGGCGACTTCCGCTTCTCGCAGGGGGTGACAGAATTCCCGCAGGACAGCGTCCTCGTGCGCGTCGTCTGGGGCGGAGAGAGCGTCGAACTTGCGGCGACGAGCGTGAAAACGGAGACAACGCTGTCGGTAAAAGATGCCCTTGCCGCCTTTGTCGCGGCGGAGGAGGAGACGCTGCAGGCGATGCGGCGGGACGGCGCGTTCTGCGGCGAGATCTGCATCCGGCTCTTAAGGCGGGATAAAAACTACTACTATGCCGCCGTGACGGACGGCACGCAGCGCACGGCGCTCCTTCTGGACGCAGACACGGGAGAAGTGCTGGCGCGCCGCACGGATACGCTGTAACGGAAGGGGCCGCGCCGCCCCTTTTTTCATGCAATTCCCCCCTTCGGCAGGTTGACAGTGCGCGCCAAACGCGCTATACTTGTACGAGGATGAACAAGGAGGAGCTGCATGAAGGGAAAACGCGTTTTATGTGTTGCGGCGTGCGTCTTATACGCCGTCGTCCTGTTCGTTGCGCTGCTCTGTTCGGCGCTGCTCATCGCCGACGCCGCCGTCGACGCGAGCGCGCGCACGCTGCCCTCCTACCCCCGCGAGGACATCTCGGCGCTGCTTACGAAGCAGACGTGGACGGAGGACGACTACGAGACGCTCTATTTGCAGACGGGATTGGGGCGGTCGGCGCTCGATGAGATGAAGGGCGACGATGAGCGCATCCTCTCCTTTCAGGACGCCCTCTTTTACGAGGGCGAACTCGCCCACGAAATCGTCGCCGTCACGACCAAGCGCGATGTCTTTGCGGACGCGTCCTACCGCGCCCCCCTCGTCGATCTGCAGGACGGAGACGTCCTCGTCACCTCCACCTGTCATACGCTCGGCTGGCGGAACGGACATTCCGCGCTCGTCGTCGACGGCGCGCGCGGGTCGCTGCTCGAGTCGGTCTCGCTCGGCATCCCCAGCACCGTCAATACCTTCGGGAGCAACTGGTTCCGCTACGGCACCAATTTCCTCGTGCTGCGGCTGAAGGGCGCGAGCGCGGAGGAACGCGCGGAGATCGCGCGTACGGCGCGCGAGCGGCTGTACGACATCCCCTATTCTCTGACGGTCGGCTTCCTCTCCCCCAAAGATCAGGGCGAGACGCCGCAGGGAACGCACTGCTCCCATCTCGTCTGGCAGGCGTTCCATTACTTCGGCTATGACATCGACTCGGACGGCGGCGCGCTGTGCAGCACGCACGACATTGCAAACAGCGATCTGTTTGAAGTGGTGCAGGTGTTCGGCTTCGACCCCGTCAAACTCTGGTAAAAATTGCGCGGCGGCGCTCCCGAGGGAGCGCCGCCGCATTGTTATCCCGCATATTCGGACAAGATCTGATTTTGCACGAAGAGATAGTCGTCCTTGATGCGCGTCACGTCGCCGTCCTCCTCGAGATAGCGCTGTGTGCGGCGGTATGCCGCGGCGAAGTCCTCCTTCCAGTCGGTGCCGAACGCCTCCCTGTACGCCTTCGACGAAACGCCGTAGACGGTGCGCAATCCGAGCATGACGAACTCGAAGCGCGCCTCCTGCGGCGTCACTTCCTCGCTGTCGATGACGGGAAGAAAGCCGGAGAGAATACACTTCATGTACTCGTCGAGGTCGGTCGTGTTGAGGAGCCGTCTGCCCGAGAAGAAGGAGCTTGCCGAGACGCCCATGCCGACGTACTCGCCGCGCTTCCAGTAGTTGAGATTGTGGCGGCTCTCGAACCCCTTCTTGCAGAAGTTGCTCACTTCATACCTGTGATACCCCTTTTCGGCGAGCAGGGCGCGCCCGAAGTCGTAGAGCGCCGCCACTTCGTCGCCGTCGGGAAGTTCGCCGTTGAGGTAGTCGGTGTAGATGGGCGTGCCGTCCTCGGGCTGGAGGGCGTACATGGAGATATGCTTCGCGCCGCTCGCCGAGGCGATCTCGATGGTCTTTCTTACGTCCTCCTGCGTCTGTCCCCTGATGCCGAGCATGACGTCGGCGGAGAAGTTCTCCCCCTTCAGAAGGGAGGTACAGTAGAGATAGTCGCGCACCGTATGCACCCGCCCGAGTTCCTCGAGCTGGGCGTCGATGGCGGTCTGCAGGCCGATGGAGAAGCGGTTGATGCCCGCGCGCTTGTACATGGCGATCTTCTGTTCGCTGACCGTGCCGGGGTTCATCTCGATGGTGATCTCCGGACGCGCGGCGAGCGTGAAGCATTTTTTGATCTGCCGCATGGCGGCATAGATATACTTGGGATCGACGACGGAAGGTGTTCCGCCGCCGAAATAGACGGTGTCGAACGTCCTGCCCGCAAGCTCCTTGCCGCGCAGTTCGATCTCCTTGAGAAGGCAAGCCATGTATGCCTCCGCGACGTCCGAACGCCCCGCAAAGGACACGAAATCGCAATAACGGCACTTCTGTTTGCAGAACGGGATGTGAAGATAGATGCCTGCCATTATTCCTCCCTCCAACGATATGTTTCCAGATCGACGTACCCGTCCGTGACGGGCACGCCCTCCTCTTCGAGAAGGTGCGCCTGCGCCTCCGTGCCGCCGAAGGCGAACGCGGGCGCGAGCCTGCCCTCCCGGTTGACGACGCGATGGCACGGGATGACCCCGGGCATGGGGTTGACGTGCAATGCCCAGCCCACCTGCCTTGCGCAGCGGGGGGCGCCGATCGCCGCCGCGACCTGCCCGTAGGTGACCACTCTGCCCGCCGGGACGCGCCCGACGTAGGCATAGACGCGTTGAAAAAATCCCGCCTTCTCCCCGGACATGGGCGCGTCCTTTTTTTGATCTTGCTTGCGAAGTTCCGACATGGCTGCCCTATTTTCTGTCCTTGTTGGTCTTTAAGATCTCCATGAACACTTCGGAGGGAACCTCCACCGTTCCGACCTGGCGCATCCGCTTCTTGCCCTCTTTCTGCTTTTCGAGGAGCTTTTTCTTGCGGGTGATGTCGCCGCCGTAGCACTTGGCGAGGACGTCCTTCCTCACCGCCTTGACCGTCTCGCGGGCGATGATCTTGCCGCCCACCGCCGCCTGGATGGGGATCTCGAAGAGCTGGCGCGGGATGGCGTCCTTCAAGTTCTCGGCGAGCATTCTCCCCCGCTTGTAGGCATGATCCTCATGCACGATGGTGGAGAGCGCGTCACACGCCTCGCCGTTCAGGAGAATGTCGAGCTTGACGAGCTTGCTGCGCTGATAGCCGTCCAGCTCGTAGTCGAAGCTCGCGTACCCCTTGGTGCGGCTCTTGAGTTCGTCGAAGAAGTCATAGACGATCTCGTTGAGCGGAAGCAGATAGTCGAGACGCACGCGGCGGGCGTCGAGGTAGGTCATGTTCTTGTACACCCCCCGCTTGTCCTGGCAGAGTTCCATGATGGAGCCGACGTATTCGGGCGGCGTGTAAATTTCCGCCTTGACGATAGGCTCCTCCATGTATTCGATGTCGGTGGGCGGAGGAAGGTGAGACGGGTTGTCGACGGAGAGCGTCTCGCCGTTGGTCTTGTGGACGAGGTAAGAGACGGAAGGCGCCGTCGTGATGATGTCGAGATTGAACTCGCGCTCGATGCGCTCCTGCACGATCTCCATGTGCAGAAGCCCCAAAAAGCCGCAGCGGAAGCCGAAGCCGAGCGCGACGGAGTTATCCGGCTCGAAGGTCAATGCCGCGTCGTTGAGTTTGCGCTTTAAGATCGCCTCTTTGAGGTCGCCGAACTTGCTCCCGTCGAGGGGATAGATGCCGCAGAAGACGACGGGCTGCACCTTCTTGTACCCGGGCAGCGGCTCCTTTGCGGGGCGGTCGGCGAAGGTGACCGTGTCGCCCACTTCGACGTCCTCGATGGACTTGATGCTCGCGGCGATATAGCCGACCTCGCCCGCAAGCAGCACGCTTTTGGGCTGCAGGTGAGGCGCGAACGCCCCCACTTCGGTGACGTCGTAGGTGCGCTCGGAGAGGAAGGTACGGATCTTGTCCCCCACCTTCACCTGTCCGTCGCGGATGCGCACGAAGAGAATGACCCCCTTGTAGTTGTCATAATAGCTGTCGAAGATGAGCGCGCGCAGCGCGTCCTTCGTATCCCCCTCGGGCGGGGGGATGAACTTGACGACCGCCTCCAGGATGTCGCGGATGTTCGTCCCCTCCTTGGCGGAGACGCAGGGCGCCTCGGAGGCGTCCAGCCCGATGACCTCCTCGATCTCCTCCTTGGTCTCATCGATGCGGGCGGAGGGCAGGTCGATCTTGTTGATGACGGGAACCAGCTCGAGATTGTTCTCGAGGGCGAGATAGACGTTGGCGAGCGTCTGCGCCTCCACCCCCTGCGTCGCGTCCACGACGACGAGCGCGCCCTCGCACGCGGCGAGCGAGCGGCTGACTTCATAGGTGAAGTCGACGTGCCCGGGCGTGTCGATGAGGTTGAACTCATACTCGTTCCCGTCGAGGGCATTGTAGTACATTCTCACGGGCGTGAGCTTGATGGTGATGCCGCGCTCGCGCTCGATGTCCATCGAGTCGAGGAGCTGCTCCTCCATGTCGCGCTTGCTCACCTGCCCCGTCAGCTCCATGATGCGGTCGGCGATGGTGCTCTTGCCGTGGTCGATATGCGCGATGATACAGAAATTGCGTAAAAATTTACTTGCCTTTGCCATGCTCTTCGGGCGTTCTCCGTGCCGTTGTTTTTTCCCTATTATACCGAATTTGAAAAAAATTTGCAACCGCTATTGCATTCGTTGCGCGCATTTGCTATAATACGGGCATGAAAGTTCCCGAAAAATTGCTCACGACCCCCATCGCACACCGCGGTCTGCACACGGACGGCATTCCCGAAAACAGCCTCGCCGCATTCGAGGAGGCGGCAAAATGCGGCTATCCCGTGGAGACGGATGTGCGCTTTACCCGCGACAGGACGCTCGTCACCTTCCACGACGACACCGTCGACCGCATGACGGACGCATCGGGAAACGTGTCCGCCTTCCCCCTTGCCCAACTGCGCGAACTGCGCCTTGCGGGAACGCAGGAGCGCATCCCTCTGTTTGAAGAGTGTCTGGAGACGATCGCAGGCCGGGTGCCGCTTTTGTTGGAGATCAAGGATATGCCCGGCGTCTCGGGAAAGGAAGTCGCCGAGGCAGTCTATGCCGTCATCCGCAAATTTCCCGCGCTCGAATACGCCGTGCAGTCCTTTCAGCCCGCCTATCCCGCCGCATACAAAAAGCTCTGCCCCGACGTCATGTGCGGGATGCTCGGCATCGATAAAACATACACGAAGGAGGACTTTCACGGCTCCCCCTTCTGGCGCGTCAAGGCAAAACTTTTGCCCGACGTGTGCATGCGCACCGCGAAGAAGCTCGATTTCATCAGTTATTTTACGGAAAACTACCCCTCGGCAAAACTCGCCGCCTTCCGCGGCGCAAAGTTCGCGTGGACGGTACGCACGCCGGAGGAGATGGCGCGCGTGAAGCAGTACGCCGACAACGTCATCTTCGAGGGCTTCCGCCCGTGACACCGCCAAAGCGTTGACAAATGCACGCGGATGGTGTATACTTTTCTTTAACAGTTACGGGAGGCGGCCATGCTCACCATCGAAAAGATCCACGACGCCCGCGACGTGCTGCGCGAAGCGCTGTACCGAACGGATGTCATCCACACCAACAAACTCACCGACCGCTGCGACCTCAGCCTCAAGACGGAGAACCTGCAAAAGACGGGCTCCTTCAAGATCCGCGGCGCATACTACAAGATCGCCAGGCTCTCCCCCGAGGAAAAGGCGCGCGGCGTCATCGCCTGTTCGGCAGGCAACCACGCGCAGGGCGTCGCGCTGGCGGCGCAGAAGAACGGCATCCCCGCCCTCATCTGCCTGCCCGACGGCGCGCCCATCTCCAAAGTGGAGGCGACGCGCAGCTACGGGGCGGAACTCTGCCTCGTTCCAGGCGTCTATGACGACGCCTATCAGCGCGCGCTCGAGCTGCAGAAAGAGCGTTCGCTCACCTTCATCCACCCCTTCGACGACGAGGACGTCATCGCGGGGCAGGGCACCATCGGTCTCGAGATCCTCGAACAGTGCAAAGACGTCGAGGCGATCGTCGTGCCCGTCGGGGGCGGAGGACTCATTTCGGGCGTCGCGTTCGCAGTCAAACAGGTCGCGCCGCACGTCAAAGTCTACGGCGTGCAGGCGGCGGGCGCGGCGAGCATGCTCAATTCCCTCCACGACGGAAAGATCGAATGTCTCCCCTCCGTCTCCACCATCGCCGACGGCATCGCGGTCAAGCAGCCGGGCGTCGCGACGTTCGACTATTGCAGCAAATATGTGGACGGCATGATCGCCGTCACCGACGAGGAGATCTGCGCCGCCATTCTCGCGCTCATCGAAAAACAGAAGATGATCGCCGAGGGCGCGGGCGCGGCGGGCGTCGCCGCAGTGCTTGCGGGCAAGCTCCCCGAGCTTGACGGCAAAAAGGTGTGCTGTCTCGTCTCGGGCGGCAACATCGACGTCACCATTTTGAGCCGCGTCATCACGCGCGGTCTTGTGATGAGCGGCAGGCAATGCACGCTCAACATCGAACTTCTGGACAAGCCCGGGCAGCTCGTCGCCGTCTCGCAGATCATAGCAAAGTGCGGCGCGAACGTCGTGGGCGTCCACCACGAACACGCCAACGCGGGCAGCGAAGTCATCGGCTGCTATCTGCGCATCGACCTCGAGACGCGCGACTTTGCGCAGATCGCCGAGATCGAGAACGCGCTGCGGAACGCAGGATTCAAACTCTGCTGAAAGGAGGATCATATGGTACGCATTCACACGCAGGACGCCCCCGCGGCGATCGGCCCCTATTCGCAGGCGATCAAGACGGGCGGCATGGTCTTTACTTCGGGGCAGATCGCCCTCGACCCCGCGACGGGAGATCTCGTTGCGGGCGGCATCGCCGAACAGACGGAGCGCATCTGCGAAAATCTCAAAGCCGTCCTGACGGCGGCGGGCAGTTCGCTCGAAAAGACGGTCAAGACGACCTGCTTTCTGGCGGATATGGCGGATTTTTCCGCATTCAACGAGGTGTACGGACGGTATTTCTCCGAAAAACCCGCGCGCAGCTGCGTCGCGGTCAAGGCGCTCCCCAAGGGCGCCCTCGCCGAGATCGAAGTCATCGCGCTCGCCTGACAACAGAAAAACGGGGCGCCGCCGCAAAATCTGCGGCGGCGCCCCTCCTTCCGACGCCGCTCCCCGCCTTCGGGGAGCGGCGCTTTTTTATTCGTTGTCGTTGGTGCCGTTGCTGAGTTCTTCGAGGATATCGATCTCCGTTCTGCCGACGTTGTAGCAAAAGAGCGTTCCCTCAAAGGAGGTGACGTCGACGATGACGTTGGTCACCGACCATGCGGACGCGTCGGTGTAGGTGAACGAGAGCGAACCGCTCACGCTGTAATGCAGCCAGCACACCATGCCGCCGCTGAATTTGAGCGCGACCTCGTCAAAGGAAAGCCCGTCGCTCTCCACGACGAGGGAGCCGCCCGCCGTCTGATAAGCGGTCTCGACGCGGTCGAGAAGATCGGCCTCGAAGGCGGAGCGCATGGCGTTCGTGAGCGTGCGGAGTCCCGTCTCATTGGCGGCGTACCGCTTTCCGGAGCGCTCGTAGGAAAACGCGGAGCCGTAGTCCTCCAGCCCGAACAGCGGAAAGCGCGCGTTCTTTTGCAGGGAGAGCGTGCTTTTGAGCGCCTGCTCGTCATACACGGAGGCGCTCCACCGCGTCCACCCGGCATTGTCCGGGTTGTTGCGCCCGTACACCGCTTCGCCGAACTGCCCGTTGTGCTGCGTCACATAGTACGCCTGCGTGCGGTTGCGCTCGGCGCTCTCCGTCGTCTGCCCGTCCGACAGCACGCTCCGGACGGGACGGTCGGTCTCCGAGAAATAGAGGATGCCGCCCGACGCGCGCTCGAGGATGGTGTTCGTATCGGAGACGGTCATGTTCTCGCTGAACGAAGCGCCGCCGCGCTCCGTCTGCGTGCGGACGGCGGCGGCATACGACGTCTCCACGCGCATGGAGAAGCTCTTGTCGAAGAGCGAACGGATATTGCGGTTGACGGCGGGCATGGCGCCGAACGCCTGCAGCCATTCCTCCGAAGAGAGCTGCTGACTGGAAATGGTCGCGGGATCCGTCTCCGCCGTGATCTCCGTCGCGGGCGTTCCCGCCTTGCAGGCGGAAAACGCGCCCATGCAGAACACGAGGGCTCCGAGAAGCGCGGCCGCTTTGATGGTTCTCATTCGCCTACCTGCCTTTTCAGAGTTTCCAGATGAGTTTTGCGTAATCGGTGACCGAGCGATCCGCCGAGAACTTGCCGACGGAAGCCATGTTGATGAGACACTTCCTGTTGAAGCCGTCGGTGCCGAAATCGTATAAAAGCTGCGTTTTGACGCGAACGTAGTCGGCAAAATCGTACAAAACGAGATAGCGGTCAGGCTCGTAGCCGCCCGTCATGCTCTCGTAGAGCTTGCGCAGCATCCCCGAATCGTCATGCAGCGTTCCGTCCACGAGCGTCTCCAGGGCGCGCTTCAAGCGCGGGTTCTGCTCGAGGATCTCGCGCGGGCAGTAATACTGCTTGATCGCCGCGACCTCTTCCACCGTCGCACCGAAGATATAGTTGTTCTCCGCGCCCGCTTCCTCGCAGATCTCCACGTTCGCGCCGTCCAGCGTGCCGAGCGTCACGGTGCCGTTGAGCATGAACTTCATGTTGCTCGTACCCGACGCCTCCATGCCCGCGAGCGAGATCTGCTCGGAGATGTCCGCCGCGCAGACGATCTTCTCGGCATAGGAGACGTTGTAGTTCTGCACGAACACCACCTTCATCTTGTCGGCGACCTCGGGATCGCCGTTGACGAGCGCGGCGATCTCGTTGATGAACTTGATGATCGCTTTCGCAATATAGTAGCCGGGAGAAGCCTTCGCGCCGAAGATGAACGCCGTGGGCGGGAAGTCGGTGATGTCGCCGTCCTTGATGCCGAAGTAGTACCACAGTACGGAGAGCGCGTTGAGCATCTGGCGCTTGTACTCATGCAGACGCTTGACCTGAACGTCGAAGATGAAGTCGGGGGAAATGGCGACGCCCTCGTGTTCGAAGATGTAGTCGGCGAGCTTTTGCTTGTTCTCCTTCTTGATGCGCACGAACTCGGGCAGCATCTCGTCGAGATAGGGCTTGATCTTTTTGAGTTCGGGAAGACGGGTGTGCCAGACGGTGCCGATCTTGCCGTCGATGAGGCGCGCCATCGCGGGGTTGTTGAGGAGCAGCCATCTTCTCGGCGTGATGCCGTTGGTGATGTTGACGAACTTGTCGGGATAGCGCTCGTACCAGTTCTTGAACGTCTGCGTCTTTAAGATATTGGTGTGGATCTCCGCGACGCCGTTGACGTGCGAGGAGACATAGATGGCGAGATTTGCCATATGCACCACGTTGTCGCGCACGATGTAGAACGCGTTGGGATCGACCCCCTCGCTCTGCAGGCGCTGCTGGCAGGTGACGATCTGCTCGTACACGTCGGGCAGAAGATCGGAGAGCGCGAGCGCGTCCCACTTCTCAAGCGCCTCCGCCATGATGGTGTGGTTGGTGAAATTGAAGCACTTGTGGCAGACGTCAAACGCCTCCTCGAAGGAAAGCCCCTCCAACTGCAGAAGGCGCAGGAGTTCGGGGATGGCGATGACGGGATGGGTGTCGTTGAGCTGGAAGCACCACTTCTCGGGCAGCGTGCGAAGATCCTTGCCCGCCGCCTTGTACTTTCCGACGATGTCCTGCAGCGACGCGCTGACCATGAAGTATTGCTGCCGCAGGCGCAGGATCTTGCCCACCATCGTGTTGTCGTTGGGATAGAGCACGTCGGTGATCTTGGTCGCGTTGAAATTCTCGTTCGCCTTGACCTCGCCGCGCATCTCGTTGAAGGAAGCGAAGTCGAACGCCTGCACCGGCTCGCTCTGCCACAGGCGCAGCGTGTTGACGACCCCGTTTTTATAGCCGAAGATGGGCATATCGTAGGGAACGGCGCGCACCGTCTGATCGGCGAAGCGCACGAGCACCGCGTCGCGCTCCACTCTCACGCTCCACGGATCCCCCCACTTGAGCCAGTCGTCGCCCTCCTCGTGCTGGAAACCGTTCTCGAAGGTCTGGCGGAACAGCCCGTAGCGGTAGCGGATGCCGTAGCCGTCGAGGGCGATGTCCTTGCTCGCCGCCGATTCGAGATAGCAGGCGGCAAGTCTGCCCAATCCCCCGTTGCCGAGCGCGGCGTCCTCCACCTCTTCAAACTGGTTGAGGTCTTCGCCCACGCTCTTCAGGGCGTCGCCCACCTCCTCGAGGATGCCGAGATTGAGAAGATTGGAATAGATGGCTCTGCCCATCAGAAATTCCGCCGAAAAATATCCGCAGCGGCGGCGGCGGGATTTCTTCTCCTTGCTCCAGTCGTCGTACGCCTCTTCCATGACCGCCTTGGAGACGGCGTTATACAGCTCGCGTCTGCCCGCAGACTTCAGATCGCAGGCATAATCCGCATGGAGGACGCGTTCCACGTCCGCAAGAAATGTTGCCCTGTCAAATTTCATGATATTTCACTCCCGATCCCCCGCTTTCGGGGGCTGCTGTCTCTTCGTACTGCGTCGTCCGTCCGACACGGGCTAAATTGTACCACACGCGCGCGGCTGTGTCAAACGCTTTCCTCCATAAAAAAAGCGGGCGCGGGCGGAATGATCGCAAGAAAATTTTTCCGACAAATTTTTACATTTCCTAAAATAGTATTGAAAAATTCCCGCGGATATGATATAATAGTCCTAATGTCATCGCATTGTCCGCCCTCCGAAGATTGGGGAAGGACGTCATCGTGCAGAACATATATGATCAGGAGGTTGTTATGAAAGAGTGTGAAGCATCGTGCGGAACGCCCGAGCAGCTGGAAAAACTCAAAGCTGTCATCGAGGAATCCCGCTCGACGCCGGGTTGCCTCATGCACATCTTGCAGGAGGCGCAGGGAATTTACGGATATCTCCCCATGCCCGTGCAGAAGGTGATCGCGGAGGGACTGAATATCTCCCTCGCCGAGGTGTACGGGGTGGTGACGTTCTACTCCCAGTTCTCCTTGAAGCCCAAGGGAAAGTACCGCATCAGCGTATGCCTGGGCACTGCGTGCTACGTCAAAGGCTCGGACAAGATCCTCGAAGAGGTGGAAAAAGAGCTGGGCATCAAGTGCGGCGAATGTACGCCGGACGGACTGTTCTCCATCGACAGCTGCCGCTGCGTGGGCGCGTGCGGACTTGCCCCCGTCATGACGATCAACGAGGACGTGCACGGCAAGCTCAAACCCGAGATGGTCAAGGGCATCCTTGACAAGTACAGAGAGGAGGCAAAGGCATGACCATTCAGGAATTGGACGCCATCCGCAAGAAGAAAAAACCGCTCATCGACGTCAGACGCGTCGTGCGCGAACAGGGCGAAAAGCTCGCCAAGCAGACAGGCTACAGAAAGCAGGTGCTCGTCTGCGGCGGAACGGGCTGCACCTCCTCCCACTCGATGAAGGTCATCGAGCAGCTGGAGACCTCCCTCAAGGAACTCAACATAAAGGACGTGCTCGTCGTCAAGACGGGGTGCTTCGGGCTTTGTGCGCTCGGCCCCATCATGATCGTCTATCCCGAGGGCGCGTTCTATGCGCAGATGACCCCCGAGCACGCCAAGACGGTCGTCGAGCAGCACCTTGTAAAGGGCGGCTCCATCGTCAAGGAGCTCTTATACCAGGGCACGGTCGCCGAGGACGGCACCATCATCCCCTTCGCGGAGACGCCCTTCTATAAAAAGCAGATGCGCATCGCGCTGAGGAACTGCGGCGTCATCGCCCCCGAGGACATCGAGGAGGCGATCGCGGCGGGCGACTATGCGGCGCTCGAAAAGGTGCTCACCTCCATGACGCCCGACGACGTCATCAACGAGATGCTCGCCTCGGGGCTGCGCGGCAGAGGCGGCGCGGGCTTCCCGACGGGCAGAAAGTGGTCGTTCGCAAAGGCGTCGCAGGGCGACATCAAGTACGTCTGCTGCAACGCCGACGAGGGCGACCCCGGCGCGTTCATGGATCGTTCCGTGCTCGAGGGCGACCCCCACTGCGTGCTCGAGGCAATGACCATCGCGGGCTATGCGATCGGCGCCCATCAGGGCTACATCTATGTGCGTGCGGAGTACCCCGTCGCCGTCGAGCGCCTCAGGATCGCCATCAAGCAGGCGCGCGAATACGGGCTGCTCGGAAAGGACATTTTAGGGCTCGGGTTTGATTTCGACATCGAGATCCGTCTCGGCGCGGGCGCGTTCGTCTGCGGCGAGGAGACGGCGCTCATGACCTCCATCGAGGGGCACCGCGGCGAACCCCGTCCCCGTCCCCCCTTCCCCGCCGTCAAGGGCCTGTTCGGCAAACCCACCATCCTCAACAACGTCGAGACGTGGGCAAACGTCAACCCCATCATCGTCAACGGCGCGGCGTGGTTCGCCAAGATCGGCACGCCGACGTCGACGGGCACCAAAGTGTTCGCGCTGGGCGGCAAGATCACCAACGTCGGTCTTGTCGAAGTGCCGATGGGCACGACGCTGCGCACCATCGTCGAGGAGATCGGCGGCGGCATCCCGGGCGGCAAGAAGTTCAAAGCGGCGCAGACGGGCGGCCCTTCGGGCGGCTGCATTCCCGCCGAGTGCATCGATACCCCCATCGACTACGACAGTCTCATCGCCATCGGCTCCATGATGGGTTCGGGCGGCATGATCATCCTCGACGAGGACACCTGCATGGTGGATATCTCCAAGTTCTATCTCGAATTCACCGCCGACGAGAGCTGCGGGAAGTGCACCCCCTGCCGTATCGGCACCAAGCGCCTTTTGCAGCTCCTCACCAAGATCACCGAGGGAAAGGGCGAGCCCGAAGACCTCGTCAAGATCGAGGAGCTTGCCTCGCACATGAAGCAGTCCTCGCTGTGCGCGCTCGGACAGTCCGCGCCCAACCCCATCCTCTCGACGCTGCGCTATTTCCGCCAGGAATACGTCGACCACATCGAGAAGAAGCACTGCGAGGCGGGCGTGTGCAAGGCGCTCCTGACCTATTCCATCGATCCCACCAAGTGCCGCGGCTGTACGCTGTGCGCGCGCAACTGCCCCACCCACGCCATCTCCGGCAAGGTACGGGAGGCGCACGTCATCGACAAGGATATCTGCATCAAGTGCGGCGTGTGTATGCAAAACTGCAAGTTCGGTGCAGTTGTGAGAAGCTGAGGTGATTAACATGGCGAAAGACGTAACTTTGACCATCAACGGAATTTCCGTCACCGTTCCCGAAGGAACGACCATCCTGCAGGCGGCGCGGAAGGCGCACATCGAGATCCCGACGCTCTGCTATCTCAAAGACGTGTCCTGCGTCGGCTCCTGCCGTATGTGCGTCGTGGAAGCGACGGGCGCGAGAGGGCTCGTCGCCGCGTGCGTGTACCCCGTCGCCGAGGGCATGGAGGTGCGCACCAATACCGCAAAGTGCCGCGAGAGCAGAAAAATGACGCTCGAGCTGCTCCTCTCCAAGCACAAGAAAAAGTGCCTCTCCTGCGAGCGCAACCACAACTGCGAGCTGCAGAAGCTCTCTCTCGGCTACGGCGTGGATGAGGATCGCTTCAAGGGCGAGGACTTCGTGCTCCCCATCGACACCTCCGCGCCCTACGTCGTGCGCGACAACGACAAGTGCATCAACTGTATGCGCTGCGTGGCGGCGTGCAGAAAACAGCACGTCAACGCGATCGGGCCCATCGGCAGAGGGTTCAACGTCCATATCGGCAGCGCGTTCGATATGCCGCTCTACGAGTCGGTGTGCGTCGGCTGCGGACAGTGCATCGTCGCCTGCCCCGTCGGCGCGCTCTCCGAGCGCTCCACCATCGACGAGGTGTGGAAGGCGTTCGCCGATCCCACCAAGAAGGTGGTGTTCTTCACGGCGCCCTCCATCCGCGCGACGCTGGGCGAGGCGTTCGATATGCCCATCGGTACCAACGTCGAGGGCAAGATGGTCGCGGCGATCCGCCGCCTCGGCCCCTGCGAAGTGTTCAACATGGACGTGACCGCAGACCTCACCATCATGGAGGAGGCGAGCGAGCTCATCAACCGCATCAAGACGGGCAAGCCCATGCCCATGTTCACGAGCTGCTGCCCCGCGTGGATCAAGTTCGTGGAGCAGAAGTACCCCGAGATGATCCCCCACCTCTCCTCGTGCAAGTCGCCCCAGCAGATGTTCGGCGCCCTTCTCAAGACCTATTGGTGCGAAAAACATCATATAAGGCCCGAAGATCTCTTCACCGTCTCCGTCATTCCGTGCACGGCAAAGAAGTACGAGTGCCATCGCCCCGAGATGGAGGGCGAGGTCAACGCGGCGATCACGACGCGCGAGCTGGCGCGCATGATCAAGACGGCGGGCATCAAGTTCACCGAGCTTCCCGACGAGGAATTCGACAACCCGTTCGCGACGGCGACGGGCGGCGGCACCATCTTCGGTGCGACGGGCGGCGTCATGGAAGCGGCGCTCAGAACGGCGGCGCATATGCTGGACGGCAGCTTTGAAGTGCTTGATTTCTTTGCGGTGCGCGGCACCAGCCCCATCAAGGAGGCGACCTACCTCGTCGCGGGACATACCCTGCGCGTCGCCGTCGCGTCCGGACTGGAGAACGCCGTCACCCTGCTCGAGGAGATCAAGTCGGGCGAGAAGCAGTACGACTTCATCGAGATCATGGCTTGCCCGGGCGGCTGCGTCAACGGCGGCGGTCAACCCACCCTCTCGGACAGCGTGAGAAACTCCACCGAGCTGAAGGAGACGCGCGCGAAAGCGCTCTACATGAGCGATTCGCACAACGAACAGCGCCGCTCTTCCGACTCCCCCGTCATCGATATGCTCTATGACGACTACTTCATCTTCCCCAACAGCCCCAAGGCGCACGAGGTGCTCCACACCAAGTACAAGGAAGACAAACGTATCTGACGATCAAAAAAGCTGTGCATCCCGCACAGCTTTTTTCTTTCAGATCGCGCAGAATTTTCCGAGCGCCTTGACGCACTCCACGTAGACAAGCGGCAATACGGAGAACGCAAAGACGAGCAGCCAGTGCCAGACGGTGAGCGGCACAAGTCCGAAGAGCGCGGCGACGGGCGGTACCGCCGCGATGAGGACGATGACCGCCGCGCCGAACGCCGTCGTGCCGATGACGAGCTTGTTGACGCCGAGCGCCCTGCTGAACGCCGAAAAACGGCTGCGGCAGTTATAGACGTGAACGATGGTCGTCAGTCCCATCACGACGAACGTCATGGTCTGCGCGACGGCGAAGGAGGGTGCGACGCCGCCGATCGTGCAGGTCATCCCGATCACGAGGGGTGCGACGGTCGCCGCCGTAAAGACGATCGTGATCTGCACGATCGCGGAGATCAGTCCGCCCGCAAAGATGCTCTCCCCGCGCCGTACGGGCGGACGGCGCATGATGTCGGGATCGGCGCGCTCGACGCAGAGCGCGAAGCCGGGAATGCCGTCCGCCGCCACCTTGATGATGAGGATCTGCAGCGCGGTGACGGGAGAGCCCCATCCGAACATCAGCGCCAAAAGCACGATGGTGAGCGCCGAGAAGTTGCAGCCCAGCATGGAATAGAGCGACTTGCGGATGTTGGAATATACCCGCCTGCCCTCCTCGACCGCCGCGACGATGGTGGAGAAGTTGTCGTCGAGCAGGATGATATCCGCCGCCTCTTTCGCGACGTCCGTGCCCGAGCCCATCGCAACGCCGACGTCCGCCGCCTTCAGGGCGGGCGCGTCGTTGACGCCGTACCCCGTCATGGCGACCACCTCCCCCGCCCGCTGAAACGCCTTGACGATGCGGATCTTGTCCTCCGGCGTCGTTCTGGCGAACACGCGGTATTCGCCGATCACGGCGGCGAGCGCCTCGTCGGAGAGCGCGCGCAGCTCGGTACCGTTCATGATCTTGCCCCCGCCGTCGAGGATGCCGATGCGCTCCGCGATCGCCCTTGCCGTCGCGAGATGGTCTCCCGTGATCATGACCGTCCGGATGCCCGCCTCCCGCGCGACGCGCACCGCCTCCGCGCTCTCCGCGCGGGGCGGATCGCCGATCCCGATCAACCCCGCAAAGGTAAGATCATGCTCCAGCGTCTCTTCGTCGAGCGCGGGGAGGGCGCAGAATGTCTTATACGCTACCCCCAAAACGCGCAACGCATCGCCGGCAAAGGCATTGTGTACGGACAGGATCTCCCCCTGCAGCGCGTCGTCGGGCGCGAGCAGAATACGGTCGACGGCGCCCTTCGTCACGGACAGCCACCCCGTCGGCGTGCGATATAAGACGGTCATGAGCTTGCGGACGGAGTCGAAGGGCAGCTCCCCGATGCGCACCACCCCTTCGGGCGGCACGACCCCTTTTTCTCTCGCAAGACGCACGACGGCGAGCTCGGTGGGATTGCCCGCCTCGGCATCCGCCGATGCACTTCCCGCCATGAGAAAGAGGCGCACCAGCTCAGCCTCCCGCGTGCCGAGCGGCGCATCCGCGCCGACCGGCGCGCCGCCCGCCGCCCAGATGCGTTCGACGCGCATCCTGTTCTGCGTGAGCGTTCCCGTCTTGTCCGAACAGATGACGGAGACGCTGCCGACCGTCTCGACGGAAGCGGACGTGCGGACGACGGCGCTGCGCTTCGCCATGCCCGCGACGCCGTAGGAGAGCGCGATGGTCACGACGACGGGCATGACTTCGGGGATCGCCGCGACCGCGACGGAGACGGCGACCATGATCATGTCGGAGAGCGGCGCCCCCGTCAGCCAGCCGATGAGCAGCGCAAGCAGCGCCCCGCCAAAGGCGACGAGGGAGAGCAGTTTCCCCAGCTTCTGCATCCGCAGCTGCAGCGGCGAAGGGCGCCCCCGTTCCGCCGCGAGCAGTCCGGCGATGCGCCCGATCTCCGTGCGCTTGCCCGTCTGCGTGACGACGGCGCGGCACTTGCCCGCGACGATGAGCGTGCCGGAAAACACCATATCCCTGCGATCTGCGGCGCCCGCTCCCTCTTTGGGGCGGAACGCCGCATCCTTTTGCGCGGGTTCGCTCTCCCCGGTGAGGATGGATTCGTCGGCGGCGAGCGCGTGCGCCTCGGCAAGACGCGCGTCGGCGGGAACGCCGTCCCCCGCCCCGAGCAGAATGACGTCTCCCGGCACGAGCAGCGCGGCGTCCATCCGCTTCTCCGCGCCCTCCCGCACGACGGTGCAGGTGCGTACGGCATACTTCTTCAGTGACGCCACCGCCTTCTCCGCCTTCATGGTCTCGCGCACGGACAGCACGATGTTCAGCACGATGATGAAGGCGATGACGACGGGTTCCGTGAGATCGTCCGGGTGCGCCGTCAGCGCAAGATAGAGGGATAGCCCCATCGCGGCGAGCAGAATGAGAACGGTGACATCCTTGAAACACGCGAGAATGTGAAAGAGGATGCCCCTGCGTTTTCCGCGTTCCGCCTCGTTGCGGCCGAACGCCGCAAGGCGGCGCGCCGCCTCTTCCTCCGAGAGCCCCGTGCACTGCGCGATCTGTTCGTCCATACTTCCTCCTTGAACAAAAAAGGAGCCAACAAACCAACCACGAAAGCCTACGGCTGGTCTATTGACTCCGGGCATCCCCGCTCCGGCGAGCGGGCAATGCAAGTTTTTTATTTTATTTTCTCTACCTTATCATACCATGCGTGCTCTGTCAAGCGTTTTGAACAAATTTTAATCCGAATGGGGCGTGTAGTCGATCTCCGACGGGATGTCCGTCGCCTCGAGCTTGAAGATGACGGGGCGCAGTCCGTCGTTGCAGGAGCAGATCGCAACGCCCGGCTCCCTGATCCAGTCGCCGAAATAGAACAGCTCCTTCCCGCCGTGCGCGAGCGCAAAGACATACTGATAGATCGCCTTCCACGCCTCGTCGCACAGCCCGTCGGGCTTGGCGTAGTCGGCATAGAACACCTGCCCTTCCCGCAGCATGGGGCATTTCCCAAGCCCCTCGACGCCGTACTGCGCCGCAAGCTGCGCCTGGAAGGTGCGTGAAAGCACCGTGATCCTGACCTTATTCATCAGCCGGAAATGACCTCCTTCATCTTGTCCGCCGCCTCCGAACGGGAGGACGCGCCCATCTTTTCATAGATGGAGGAGATATAGTTGCGCGCCGTGCCGTCCGTGAGCTTGAGCGCCGAGGCGATCTGCTTGTTGGTGAACCCCTCGCAGATCATGACGGCGATCTCCACCTCGCGGTCGGACAGTCCGAACGCACGCTTTAACTTGATCTCGCGGTCGGAAGAGACCATGCGCGCCGCGTCGGCGATGCGCTTTGCGATCTTGGCGGGGAGGATGGTATCGCCCTCGTAGGCATTCTTGATGGCGTCGATGAGCGCGGCGGAGGAAGTATCCTTGAGCAGATACCCGCTCGCACCGTTGTTGATGGCGTTGAGGATATAGTCGCTGTCGTCAAAGGTGGTGAGAATGAGCACCTTGACGTCGGGATTGCGCCGTTTGATCTCCTGCGTCGCGATGACGCCGTTCATGTTGGGCATCCGGATATCCATGAGCACGACGTCGGGCGAACAGGTGTCCGTCATGGTGAGCGCCTCGAACCCGTCGGAGGCAATGCCGACCACCTCCAGGTCGGGGCAGGAGGACAGCACGCTCTTGATGCCGTCCGCCAGAATGGACTGATCGTCCGCAAGAAGTACCCGAATTTTTCTTTCCATTTGGTTCCTCACTTAATTGGTCACGTTGTCATCGGGGATCTCGATATGCAGTTCAAACCCCTCGTCCGGCTCGGTCTCGCAGTGAACGCTCCCGCCGAGCGCTTCGGCGCGGGCGCACATCCCCTTGAGTCCGAATCCCTTTTTGAGTTTGCTCTTCTCCATGCCCGAACCGTTGTCGGAGAGAAGAAATGCGATCTTGTTCCCCTTTCGCTTGAGTTCAAAATAGAATGCCGTCGCGTTGCCGTGCCGCAGCCCGTTGGAAATGCCCTCCTTGAGCGTATTGCACAGAAAGCGGTATTTCGCCTTGCAGAGCGTGATATCCTCGATGTCGGCGCGGATGACGATGCCCGTCCCGTCCGTCGATTCGTGGATGATGGCGAGCAGTGCATCACGGAGCGAGAGCTGCTCGGTATCCCCCGAGAGCAGATGCACGCTCTCGCGCAGCTCCTCGAGCGCGTTGCGCGCCTGAAGATTTGCCGCCGCGATCTTGCGCTTGGCGTCGGCGGGATCGCTGTCGATGACGAGCTTCGCCGCCTCCGTCTGCATGATGATGGTCGTGATGGAGTGCCCCGCCGTATCGTGGATATCCTTTGCGATGCGCTGACGCTCCTCGAGCGCCGTCACCTCGTGCAGTTCGCGGTATGCCGCCTGCAGCTTCTTGTTGCTCTCCTCCAGCTCCTCGTAGGCGCTGCGCACCTTGCGGTTGCTCTCCTCCAGCTCCTCGAGCGTGTCGGCAAGCTCCCGGTTCTTGCGCCAGATCTGAATGGCAAAGTTGATGCCGAGGAAGTGCAGCACGAGCAAAAGCAGATCGTTGAACGCCCCCGCAATGAGCGAAGTCACGTGGACGCTCTCTCCCTTGAGCGCGCCCGACACGGCGAGCGCCGCCAAAAACAGCACGATGCTCGCGGCGCCCATCGCAATGCTGCTTGCGATATTGCTCTGCCAGAGGTAAAACTCGGAGAGGATGATGATATAGAGCGTGGAGATGAGCGAGCCGTCCGTGAATACGGTGAGCGTCGTGAGAAGCAAAATGTCGAGGACGTAGCAGGGGATCTTCTGCCGGAAGGTATGCAATCCCCAGATCTTGACGGCGTTTTCCGCCGCAAGCGCAACGCACACGGGAAGCACCACGCACCATGCGCGGACGGTGGTGAAGTACACCGAATGCAGGCTTCCGAACACGAGCAGAATACACACGAACAGCAGCAGGCAGTAGATGAGGACATTCCCCCATTTCTGCAAAAAGGAGAACTCGAGGCGGAATTTTTTGCGGTTAGCCACGATACAGCCCCTCCCCGACGATCGCCGACAGATTGAACTTGCGGCGGATCTCCTCCATGCGCCCGACGAGGAAGTAACTGTACGTCCCCTCCCGTCCGACGATGATGTGATCGTAGAGACGGATCTTGTTCATCGAACAGATGACCTGCATCTGCGCCGTGAATTTATCGTCCTCCGCCGACGGAAGCGCCGGCCCCGTGGGATGATTGTGCGCCAGGACGATCCCGGCGGGTTTGCGCGACGTCAGAAAGGCGTTGATCTCTTCCGGTTCCACCGCCGCCCTGTCCGAGAGCGAGAGCGTGAAGCGCTTGCTCGAATGGACGCGCTGCTGCGCATCGATGGAGAAGATCTCGATGACCTCCTCCCGCAAAGAGGCAAACCTGCCGCGCAGGTATTCGGAAAATTTTCCCGCGCTGAACACGGTGGGAACGCGGTCGCGGTCACTGCGGATGCGCTCGCGCAGAATGCCGATACAGCGCAGGTACGCCGCCGTCTCCGGCCCGACGCCCTCCACGTTGAGCAGCTCGGAATAGTCCGCCTGAAAGACTTCGTCGAGGGAGGGAAAGGCGGTGAGCAGCGCGTGCGCGATGGGATTAGTGTTTTTGCGCGGAATGGCGTTAAAAAGCAGGATCTCCAAGAGTTCGTGATCCTGAAGACCCTCCGCGTGCTCCAACCGCTGCAGCATCCGTTGTCTATGCCCTTCGTGCATATGCGCCTCGCTTTTTTCTATTGTAACATATTTTTATGAGTTTTGCACCAAAATCGCATTGCATTTTGCCGTATTTTTGCATAAATTTTTAATACGCGGGAATAAATCCCTTCCGGAAATGCCGCGCAAACGACGTTTTCGGAAGGCGTCCTCCGCACTCTGTGCATGGCGGAGAACATCTTTCCGGAATTTGTCATGTTCCCGGACACCGCCCGCTCGGTTTGTCGCGAACGAAGGAAGAATGCTTCGGAAATCCTTGACAAACCCTCCGATCGTGTGTATAATAACGGGTATATTCCACATTTTGGAGAAGCTGTATGACTGATATTTTGACGCAAACCGTAAAAAGTATCTCCGAGAGCATCCGTTTCGACTCATCACTGTCGAAAGCCACGTCCGCCACGCCGTTCGGCAAGGGCGCCGCAGATTGTCTCAAGCATTTTCTGAGCCTCGCATCTTCGTTTGGCTTTGAAACCCATAATTATGACAACTATGTCGGCGAAGTGATCTTCGGGGAAGGAGAAGAATTTGCCATTCTCGCCCACCTGGACGTCGTACCCGCAGGGAACGGCTGGACGAAGGATCCGTTCGGCGGAGAGGTCTCCGACGGCAGGATCTGGGGCAGAGGCGCGATCGACGACAAGGGCCCCGTCATGTGCGTCTTGTATGCTCTCAAATCTCTCAAAGACGAAGGCTTTGTTCCCAAACGCAAGATCAAGCTCATCGTCGGCTGCAATGAAGAAAACGGTTGGGCGTGCATCGAGCACTACAACGAAGTCGCCTCCATGCCGGAGGAAGGATTTTCGCCGGACGGCAACTTCCCCGTCATCTACGCAGAAAAGGGCATCCTGCACATCCGCCTGCATTTCCCGATGGGCGAAAAGCCCCCCTTCTTCTTTTTGGAAGGCGGCTCGAGCGCTAACATGGTGTGCGACGAATGTTCGGCAACGCCGAGAACGCTCACCGTCACCCGCGCCCGCGAACTTGGTCTGGAGATCCGCAACAAAAAGATCATTGCACACGGCAAGTCTGCACACGGTTCCACTCCCGAGCTTGGCAACAATGCCATCCTCCCCATCCTCGAGTTCTTCTCGGGCAAGAGCGGACAGATCGCCTATATCATCGACTGTCTCTTCCGCGACTGCTACCATCTGACCGACTTCGAGGACGAGACGGGCAAGCTCACGCTCTCGCCCGACATGATCAAGTACCGCAAGGGCGAAGTACAGGTGATCTGCGACATCCGCTATCCCGCAAGCATCCCCTATTCCGACATCATCGAACGCATCAACAAGATCGGCGTCAAGTATGAGACCATCCGCCACCAGCGCCCCCTCATGCAGGACAAGAACGGCGCGCTCGTGCAGACGCTGCTGCACGCCTATGAACAGGTGACGGGCAGGCATGAGGAGCCGATCGCGATCGGCGGCGGCACTTACGCGCGGGCGCTCAAAAACGGCGTTGCGTTCGGCCCCGAGATGGCGGGCGACGAGCCGGTCATGCATCAGGCAGACGAGTACATCACGCTGGATCGCGTGGAGCTGCTGCTCAACGTCTACCGCGAAGCGATCCGGGAACTGACAAAGTAAATCTACCCTGCGGCACGCAATACGGCGTGCCGTATTTTTTTGGAAAAAAGAAAAAAAGTTCCCGATTGCGCGCAAAAAACGGTTGCAAAGATCGGGATTGTATGCTATAATCATATAGCTTTTGACGACAAGGCCTTGTGGTCAAGCGGTTAAGACGGCGCCCTCTCACGGCGCAATCCCGGGTTCGATTCCCGGCAAGGTCACCAGCGACAAAAAACACAGCTTTCCGGCTGTGTTTTTTCATTTTTGGATGAATGATACGATCCCGCGCGACATCAGCGTTGCACTTGGTTTGGCATTTCATCCGTACAACAAAAAAGGCGGCAGAGAAGAGGATTCGCGCCTTTAGCGGCGCGCCCCGGTGCACAGCCCACCGGGCTGTGCAGTTTGCTCCATTGCCCTCTGTCACCTTGCAGCGCTTCGCAAACCGCTCGCTCCCGCTCGCGCCTCCCCCCTCGAATTCTCTTCAAATCCGTACAACAAAAAAGGCGGCAGGTCAAATTTGACCTGCCGCCTTTTTTGGCGCAGAGAAGAGGATTCGAACCTCCGGACGAGTCACCCCCGTCACACGATTTCCAATCGTGCTCCTTAATCCACTCAGACATCTCTGCATCGGACGAAAGCTATTTTACAACAAATGCAGCAAAAAAGCAACTGCTTTTCGGGTGCTTTCGTCACTTTTCCGTTCGTGGCAATAAAAAAATTTTTTAACAGTCGATCTTGCGCTCC